>NZ_BDFC01000017.1:0-3052 GCF_001748205.1 Bacillus sp. F56 | reverse complement strand
AAACGTGTTCTTTGAAAACTAGATAACAGTAGACATCACATTCAATTAGTAATACAAGATATCACATAGTGATTCTTTTTAACGGTTAAGTTAGAAAGGGCGCACGGTGGATGCCTTGGCACTAGGAGCCGATGAAGGACGGGACGAACACCGATATGCTTCGGGGAGCTGTAAGCAAGCTTTGATCCGGAGATTTCCGAATGGGGAAACCCACCACTCGTAATGGAGTGGTATCCATATCTGAATTCATAGGATATGAGAAGGCAGACCCGGGGAACTGAAACATCTAAGTACCCGGAGGAAGAGAAAGCAAATGCGATTCCCTGAGTAGCGGCGAGCGAAACGGGATTAGCCCAAACCAAGAGGCTTGCCTCTTGGGGTTGTAGGACACTCTGTACGGAGTTACAAAAGAACGAGGTAGATGAAGAGGTCTGGAAAGGCCCGCCATAGGAGGTAACAGCCCTGTAGTCAAAACTTCGTTCTCTCCTGAGTGGATCCTGAGTACGGCGGAACACGTGAAATTCCGTCGGAATCCGGGAGGACCATCTCCCAAGGCTAAATACTCCCTAGTGACCGATAGTGAACCAGTACCGTGAGGGAAAGGTGAAAAGCACCCCGGAAGGGGAGTGAAAGAGATCCTGAAACCGTGTGCCTACAAGTAGTCAGAGCCCGTTAACGGGTGATGGCGTGCCTTTTGTAGAATGAACCGGCGAGTTACGATCCCGTGCAAGGTTAAGCAGAAGATGCGGAGCCGCAGCGAAAGCGAGTCTGAATAGGGCGCATGAGTACGTGGTCGTAGACCCGAAACCAGGTGATCTACCCATGTCCAGGGTGAAGTTCAGGTAACACTGAATGGAGGCCCGAACCCACGCACGTTGAAAAGTGCGGGGATGAGGTGTGGGTAGGGGTGAAATGCCAATCGAACCTGGAGATAGCTGGTTCTCTCCGAAATAGCTTTAGGGCTAGCCTCAAGGTAAGAGTCTTGGAGGTAGAGCACTGATTGGACTAGGGGCCCCTACCGGGTTACCGAATTCAGTCAAACTCCGAATGCCAATGACTTATCCTTGGGAGTCAGACTGCGAGTGATAAGATCCGTAGTCGAAAGGGAAACAGCCCAGACCGCCAGCTAAGGTCCCAAAGTATACGTTAAGTGGAAAAGGATGTGGAGTTGCTTAGACAACCAGGATGTTGGCTTAGAAGCAGCCACCATTTAAAGAGTGCGTAATAGCTCACTGGTCGAGTGACTCTGCGCCGAAAATGTACCGGGGCTAAACGTATCACCGAAGCTGCGGACTGTTCTTCGAACAGTGGTAGGAGAGCGTTCTAAGGGCTGTGAAGCCAGACCGGAAGGACTGGTGGAGCGCTTAGAAGTGAGAATGCCGGTATGAGTAGCGAAAGAGGGGTGAGAATCCCCTCCACCGAATGCCTAAGGTTTCCTGAGGAAGGCTCGTCCGCTCAGGGTTAGTCGGGACCTAAGCCGAGGCCGAAAGGCGTAGGCGATGGACAACAGGTTGATATTCCTGTACCACCTCCTCACCATTTGAGCAATGGGGGGACGCAGGAGGATAGGGTAAGCGCGGTATTGGATATCCGCGTCCAAGCAGTTAGGCTGGGAAATAGGCAAATCCGTTTCCCATAAGGCTGAGCTGTGATGGCGAGCGAAATATAGTAGCGAAGTTCCTGATTCCACACTGCCAAGAAAAGCCTCTAGCGAGGTGAGAGGTGCCCGTACCGCAAACCGACACAGGTAGGCGAGGAGAGAATCCTAAGGTGATCGAGAGAACTCTCGTTAAGGAACTCGGCAAAATGACCCCGTAACTTCGGGAGAAGGGGTGCTCTGTTAGGGTGCAAGCCCGAGAGAGCCGCAGTGAATAGGCCCAGGCGACTGTTTAGCAAAAACACAGGTCTCTGCGAAGCCGTAAGGCGAAGTATAGGGGCTGACGCCTGCCCGGTGCTGGAAGGTTAAGAGGAGCGCTTAGCGTAAGCGAAGGTGCGAATTGAAGCCCCAGTAAACGGCGGCCGTAACTATAACGGTCCTAAGGTAGCGAAATTCCTTGTCGGGTAAGTTCCGACCCGCACGAAAGGCGCAACGATCTGGGCACTGTCTCAACGAGAGACTCGGTGAAATTATAGTACCTGTGAAGATGCAGGTTACCCGCGACAGGACGGAAAGACCCCGTGGAGCTTTACTGCAGCCTGATATTGAATGTTGGTACAGCTTGTACAGGATAGGTAGGAGCCTTGGAAACCGGAGCGCCAGCTTCGGTGGAGGCATCGGTGGGATACTACCCTGGCTGTATTGACCTTCTAACCCGCCGCCCTTATCGGGCGGGGAGACAGTGTCAGGTGGGCAGTTTGACTGGGGCGGTCGCCTCCTAAAAGGTAACGGAGGCGCCCAAAGGTTCCCTCAGAATGGTTGGAAATCATTCGCAGAGTGTAAAGGCACAAGGGAGCTTGACTGCGAGACCTACAAGTCGAGCAGGGACGAAAGTCGGGCTTAGTGATCCGGTGGTTCCGCATGGAAGGGCCATCGCTCAACGGATAAAAGCTACCCCGGGGATAACAGGCTTATCTCCCCCAAGAGTCCACATCGACGGGGAGGTTTGGCACCTCGATGTCGGCTCATCGCATCCTGGGGCTGTAGTCGGTCCCAAGGGTTGGGCTGTTCGCCCATTAAAGCGGTACGCGAGCTGGGTTCAGAACGTCGTGAGACAGTTCGGTCCCTATCCGTCGCGGGCGCAGGAAATTTGAGAGGAGCTGTCCTTAGTACGAGAGGACCGGGATGGACGCACCGCTGGTGTACCAGTTGTTCTGCCAAGGGCATCGCTGGGTAGCTATGTGCGGACGGGATAAGTGCTGAAAGCATCTAAGCATGAAGCCCCCCTCAAGATGAGATTTCCCATTCCGCAAGGAAGTAAGATCCCTGAAAGATGATCAGGTTGATAGGTCTGAGGTGGAAGTGTGGCGACACATGGAGCTGACAGATACTAATCGATCGAGGACTTAACCACATTTTGAATGATGTCACACCTGTTATCTAGTTTTGAGAGAA
>NZ_BDFC01000016.1:0-15347 GCF_001748205.1 Bacillus sp. F56 | reverse complement strand
AACTTTATCCACCGCTCTTTAAGCGACTTTATTATCATAACATTTATCGTCACTACTGTCAACAACTTTTTATTATTTCCTTTTCAAAAAAGCCGTTCGTCATCAGCGACGTATACTAGAATAACACCTTCATTTATCGAAGTCAATACATAATATCAATTAAATAATAAATTGCTTAATGACGACTAACGCAGCTATTCCCGGTATTCCTAAAATCCCGCTGATAGCTGTTGTGGCTAGATTAATCGGCACATGAATGCCAAGACTGCCGCCAAACATATTTACACAAACCAGCAGCAAAGCACCCGCTACAAATTTAACAGCTGTGATGCCAATCCACTTTAAAGGCTTTGCAGCTGAACCTGATAAAAAAAGAAGAATAACCAGTCCCAAAATAACTCCAACAATAAAAATAGGCTCCATGAATCTTCTCATCTCCTTCGCTTGTTCTAGTACAAGCTTATGAGAAGATCCAGGAGTTTAGACCACTTACTTCCACCGGCTGATTTTTAAATTTCGCTGCTTCGCTTCCCTTAAGTAAAAAAAATACTTCGCTTCAGCTACTTTCAGTTCGTATAACACTTCAGCAGACGGTTCTAAGCTTTTTTCGACCAGCTTCTTCTGCCTGTTCCACTCTTCCTTTTGCTTAAAAAGCTGCTCGATTAGTTTTTCATCAAACTCTCTTCTCAATGTTTTCTTGCGAAGAAAACCCATGGATCGCTTTTTCCTCCTTACAATTCACGTCTTCCTTCAAGTGCTTTAGAAAGAGTGACCTCATCAGCATATTCCAAATCACCGCCGACGGGCAGTCCGTGGGCAATACGGGAGAGCTTAATACCAGACGGCTTGAGGAGCCTTGATATATACATCGCCGTTGCTTCCCCTTCTATATTAGGGTTTGTCGCGAGAATCACTTCTGTCACTTGATCATCCTGTAATCGTTTTAACAATTCTGGTATTTTAATATCCTCCGGTCCGATGCCGTCCATTGGAGAAATAGCGCCGTGAAGAACGTGATACTGTCCATTGTATTCCTTCATTTTCTCCATAGCGATAACATCCTTAGGGTCTTGCACAACACAGATAACAGATTTATCCCTGCGCGTATCTTCACATATATAGCAAGGGTCCTGATCTGTAATATGCCCGCAAACTGAACAATATGTCAGATTGCGTTTCGCATTTACTAATGCTTTCGCAAAATCTAATACCACATCTTCTTTCATACCTAGAACAAAAAAAGCCAGACGAACCGCTGTTTTCGGTCCGATCCCTGGCAATTTCATAAAGCTGTCTATCAGCTTTGATATTGGTTCAGGATATTGCATGTTCTTTTATCCCCCTAGAATAAACCTGGCATGTTCATTCCTTTTGTAAATTGACCCATTGTTTCGTTTGTGATTTCGTCAACTTTTTTCAAAGCTTCATTCGTTGCAGCAAGCACTAAATCTTGAAGCATATCAATATCTTCCGGATCAACGACTTCTTCTTTGATGATAACATCCAGGATTTCTTTTTGGCCGTTTGCTTTTACTGTTACCATACCGCCGCCTGCAGTTCCTTCAACAACCTTTTCTGCAAGCTCTTCTTGAGCCTTCGCCATGTCCTTTTGCATTTTTTGCATTTGTTTCATCATTTTTTGCATATTACCCATTCCGCCACGCATAGCATTCACTCTCTTTCATTTTGTTAGTCTTTTATTTCAATTAAATCCGCTCCGACAAGCTTTTTCGCTTCGGCAATAAGCGGGTCTTCTTCAGCCGGTTCATTTGATCCTTCATTTTCCTGCTGATGATCTTCTAAAAATTCTTCTCTTATTTTACCCCATTGTGCTTCTGGAACGCCAATCAAATCCATTCTTTTTCCGAGCATCGATTCTAAAATCTGCTCAAGATTAGTTCGGACTCCGTTGTTATCCTCAGCGACCATTTTACAATGAATTTCATATTTGAATTTCAGGACAAATGCCGCGGAGGCGGCAGCCACAGGTTCACTGTCATTCAGCAAAGCGGCATGTGATACTTTGTTTTGCTGTTTGAGATGTGCAAGAAGCTTGCCCCAGCTGTTTCTAAGCAGATCAAGATCAGGTCTTGTGGCTTCTTTCAAAATTTCATGGATTCTGCCTACTGGCGCTTTGTAATTGGATTTCCCGCCCTTTGGCACACGCGGCGTTTCTTTTTTGGGGCTTTCCGCAGCCGCTTTTATGCCCGTTGTTTTAAGCCGCTCTACTTCCTGTTCAAGTTGCTGAATTTTTTTCATCAGCATGTCCACTTCCGGGAGGTCAGCAGCAGATTGATGTGAGGTTTGGCAAATCTTCACCACGGCCACTTCGAAAAAGATACGCGGATGATTTGTCCATTTCATTTCCTGATGGCTCTTGTTCAGAATATCAATCATTTCATATATGGCCTGAGCCGGAATTTGTTCACTTAGTCCCCGGAACGTTTCATCGACTTTTACTTTTTCAAGCACTCCCTCTAAGCCAGGAGCTGTTTTATACAGCAGCATATCCCTGAAATAGAAAATCATATCTTCTATCAGCTTAGCTGGATCTTTCCCTTGCTGCAGCAATTCATTTAATGTTTCCAGTGCGTCAGAAACATTTTTATCATGCAAGGATTGCGCAAGCTTCCCGATATACAATTGAGAAACAGCACCCGTAATCAAAAGCGCATCCTCGACTTTCAGGACATCACCGCTGAATGATACGGCCTGATCAAGAAGGCTCAGGGCATCCCTCATCCCTCCGTCCGCAGCACTCGCAATAATATCCAGCGATCCTTCCTCCACTTGCAGCTGTTCGGCATCAACAATTTTATTCATGCGCCCTACAATCGCTTGGGAGGTAATTCGTTTAAAGTCAAAACGCTGACATCTGGAGATAATGGTTAAAGGAATTTTGTGCGGTTCAGTTGTTGCTAGAATGAAAATACAATGTTCCGGCGGCTCTTCTAATGTTTTTAGTAATGCATTAAAGGCGCCGATAGAAAGCATATGCACCTCATCTATGATATATACCTTATACGTGACAGCCGATGGGGCAAACTTCACTTTATCGCGAATATCACGAATCTCATCAACACCGTTATTAGAAGCGGCATCAATTTCTATGACATCGGATATCGACCCGTTTGTTATCCCTTTACAGGCCGCACATTCGTTGCATGGCTCATCAACAGGAGCATGTTCACAGTTAACAGCCTTGGCAAATATTTTGGCTGCACTGGTTTTTCCGGTTCCTCTAGGCCCGGAAAACAGATAGGCGTGAGAAAACTTTTTTTGCAAAAGGGCATTTTGCAGCGTTTTTGTAATGTGTTCTTGTCCGACCACATCTTCAAAGCGCTGAGGCCTGAATACTCGATATAAAGCTTGGTAACTCACGGGTTTGCCCTCCTCCGTTATTCATCATTCCCATTATACATGAACCTTGTTTCGATTCCAAAAGCTCTTTTTACATAACAAAAGACTCACCTAATCTTAGGTGAGTCTGAAAATTTGATGATTGATTTACCGTGCACCTTCTGTCGATTCGCTACCCTAAGCGTTACTTAAGCAGTTAGCTCGGCCCAGGCAACCCTGCGGCACATGAGAGGTTTCACTTAATGCTGCTTCCTTCCGGACCTGACATGGTTCATGAATTCCCATTGCGCAGGACCCAAGCGTCAACACCACTTACTTAAGGCAGGCCTTAAAGTAAACGAACCTCGAGAAGGGATTCGGCCCTGCTAGAGCGGATTGCAGGTACAGGGCACCGCTACCTCCCCGCTTAGCACGGCAAAATAAATATCAAATTTTATGTTGCATCTATTACGATGCACACTTAAGTATATCTGTTTCCCCTAAAAATTGCAACCGTACTATTCAGACAAGTTTTTCCTGGCAGCTTTCTTCTTTTTTCTTAGTTCTCTGAAAAACGCACTGAGCATTCCGCCGCATTCTTCCTCAAGCACACCGCTCACCACTTCAGCCTGATGATTAAAGCGTTCTTCCTGAAGAAGATTCATTAACGTACCTGAACAACCTCCTTTCGGATCGAATGCGCCAAATACCACTTTTTCCACTCGTGAAAGCACAACGGCACCAGCACACATCGGACAAGGCTCGAGCGTCACATAAAGAGTCGCCCCTTCCAGCCGCCATGTTCCCAATGCCTTACACGCTTCATCAATCACGAGCATTTCTGCATGAGCGATCGATCGCTGCTCCGTCTCTCTTAAATTATGTGCACGCGCTA
Organism: Bacillus sp. F56; assembly: GCF_001748205.1. NCBI lineage: Bacteria > Bacillati > Bacillota > Bacilli > Caryophanales > Bacillaceae > Bacillus > Bacillus sp. F56. The sequence continues at coordinate 11,113 of NZ_BDFC01000016.1, read as the reverse complement.
TAATTTCATCATTAACAACAAGCACCGCGCCTATTGGCACTTCACCTTTCTCTCCAGCCTTTTTCGCTTCTTTAATTGCTTCTTTCATATAAAGTTCATCTTGTGTCATAAGAATAAGCTCTCTTTTCAAAGTTTTTTCATTGCCTAAAAAGGCTACATATTAACTATAACTGAAACGGAAAGGAGACTGTCGATTGTCCAAAGCAGACACAGCCCTTCTCATTGTAGACATGATCAATAATTTTGAATTCGATATGGGAGAAACCCTCGCTAAAAAAACAGAAAAAATCGTTCCTCATATTTTATCATTAAAGGAGCACGCGAGACAAAATGACTGGCCGATTATTTACATCAACGATCATTATGGACTATGGCAAGCTGATATTAAAAATATTCAGCAAGAATGTACAAATGAAAAAAGCAAGGATATCATCACAAAGATAGCTCCGGAAGATGCTGATTATTTTTTAATCAAACCTAAACATTCCGCTTTTTACGAAACTGCACTTCATACTCTTCTGACTGAATTGCAGGTGAGACAAATCATCATAACAGGTATAGCCGGCAATATATGTGTGCTGTTTACCGCTAATGACGCTTACATGAGGGAATACAGCATCACAATTCCTAAGGACTGCATCGCCTCAAACAGTGACGAGGATAATGAATTCGCCTTAACTATGATGGAGAATGTTCTTTTCGCAGAAATTACGACGGAAAAACAAATTACAGAAAAATAAACATGATCAGCGCTTTTCTTTCATACATTGATAGCGATATGAAAGGAGGCGTTTTTCATTCAAATTTATGTAGTAAAACAAGGCGACACTCTTTCTGCTATCGCTTCACAACACAGAACAACCGTAAGTGAGATCGCAGAAACGAATGAAATACCGAATCCCGACAGCCTTGTTGTCGGACAAACCATCGTCATTCCAATTGCCGGCCAGTTCTATGATGTGAAGCGAGGTGATACCCTGACATCCATCGCCCGGCAGTTCAATACAACAGCAGCCGAGCTCGCCAGGGTTAACCGCATCCAATTAAATACCGTGCTTCAGATTGGTTTCCGTTTATACATCCCTCCAGCTCCTAAACGGGATATCGAATCAAATGCTTATTTGGAGCCACGCGGAAATCAAGTCAGCGAAAATCTCCAGCAGGCGGCCAGAGAAGCGTCGCCCTACTTAACGTACTTGGGCGCATTCAGTTTCCAGGCACAGCGTAACGGAACATTAGTCGCACCGCCTTTAACGAATTTAAGGAGCATTACAGAAAGTCAAAATACAACATTGATGATGATTATAACGAACTTAGAAAACCAAGCATTTAGCGATGAGCTCGGACGGATCCTTTTGAACGACGAAACTGTAAAAAGAAGGCTTCTAAATGAAATAGTCGAGAACGCCAGAAGATATGGCTTCCGTGACATTCATTTCGACTTTGAATATTTGCGGCCCGAGGATAGAGAAGCCTATAATCAATTTCTGCGCGAAGCGAGGGATCTTTTCCATCGAGAAGGCTTAGGAATTTCCACGGCTCTAGCTCCTAAAACAAGTGCAACACAGCAGGGCAGATGGTATGAAGCTCATGATTACAGGGCACATGGCCAAATTGTCGACTTTGTTGTTCTCATGACATATGAATGGGGCTATAGCGGCGGGCCGGCTCAAGCAGTTTCTCCAATTGGCCCTGTCCGGGATGTCATAGAATATGCTTTGACTGAAATGCCAGCGAACAAAATCGTCATGGGCCAGAATTTATATGGATATGACTGGACGCTGCCATATAAAGCAGGGGGAACTCCGGCAAGAGCAGTAAGCCCTCAGCAAGCCATTGTCATAGCTGATCAGAACAATGCTTCCATTCAGTATGACGAAACCGCTCAAGCTCCTTTCTTCCGCTATACTGATGCACAAAACAGAAGGCACGAGGTATGGTTCGAGGATGCCCGCTCAATCCAAGCAAAATTCAATCTGATTAAAGAACTGAATTTAAGAGGCATCAGCTATTGGAAGCTGGGTCTTTCCTTCCCACAAAACTGGCTGCTGCTGTCTGATCAATTTAATGTTGTCAAATTGACGTTTCGATAAATTGGAAACGTCTTTTTTTCATGGGGGCACCCAAGGGTTGTGATACAATATGAAGGTCGGTAACTGACGCACGTTTTTCAGATATAAGGAGGATTCCGATGAATACAGCCCCTTTTATTGCAATAGAAGGTCCTATCGGGGCAGGAAAAACAACCCTCGCAACGATGCTCTCACAAGAGTTCGGATTCCCTATGATCAATGAGATTGTAGAGGATAACCCGTACCTTGATAAGTTTTATGACAATATAGAGGAATGGAGCTTCCAGCTCGAGATGTTTTTTCTTTGTCACAGATACAAACAGCTTGAAGACACCAGTGATCACTTTTTAAAAAAGGGACAGCCTGTGATAGCTGATTATCATATTTATAAAAATGTGATTTTTGCGGAACGCACCCTGTCTCAACATCAGCTGGAAAAGTACAAAAAGATCTATCACCTGCTAACGGATGATCTGCCAAAGCCGAATTTCATCATTTACATAAAGGCCAGTCTGCCTACATTGCTACACCGCATTGAAAAACGCGGGCGTCCCTTTGAGAAAAAAATTGAAACAAGCTATTTGGAGCAGTTGATTTCAGATTATGAAGTCGCCATCAAGCAGCTGCAGGAAGCAGATCCTGACCTTACAGTGTTAACCGTAGATGGCGATTCAAAGGATTTCGTTTTAAATAAGAGCGACTTTGAACGCATTGCCGCCCATGTAAAGGAGCTTATCGTATGAAGGAACATCATATTCCTAAGAATTCAATTGTTACAGTAGCAGGAACAGTAGGTGTCGGAAAATCGACTTTAACCAAAACTTTAGCTAAACGGCTTGGATTTAAAACATCTTTGGAGGAAGTTGATCATAATCCATACTTGGAAAAGTTCTATCATGATTTTGAACGTTGGAGCTTTCACCTTCAAATTTATTTCTTAGCTGAACGCTTCAAAGAACAGAAAACGATTTTTGAAGCAGGCGGAGGATTTGTACAGGATCGTTCGATTTATGAAGACACAGGAATTTTCGCAAAAATGCATGCAGATAAAGGGACAATGTCAAAGGTTGATTATAAGACTTACACAAGCCTTTTCGAAGCAATGGTAATGACACCGTATTTCCCGCACCCGGATGTGTTGATCTATTTAGAAGGAGATCTGGAGAATATTTTAAACCGGATTGAACAACGCGGCCGTGAGATGGAGCTTCAGACTAGCCGATCTTATTGGGAAGAAATGCATACACGCTACGAGAACTGGATAAGCGGTTTTAATGCCTGTCCTGTTTTAAAACTTCGCATTGAAGATTATGATCTTCTGAACGACGAAAACTCGATTGAAAATATTGTAGATCAAATTGCTTCAGTTATTCATGATAATCAAAAAAAGTGAATCTCAGTCGAGATTCACTTTTTCATTATAATAAAAAATCCGTCGCACCGAATGCAACGGACAAAACAATCTCCAATATATGCTTGTGTTTCATTAGAATTAAAATCAATATGGCGGAGGAAGAGGGATTCGAACCCCCGCGGGCTTTGACACCCCTGTCGGTTTTCAAGACCGATCCCTTCAGCCGGACTTGGGTATTCCTCCGTATCGACAAGACTTACTATATCATGTATGTTCTCATGTGGTCAAGCATTTTTAAAAACTTTTTTCGTTTTTATGAAAATGTCGTGTTTTTATAAGCAAAAAGGCGCACCTTGTTAGGCACGCCTTTAATTCATTTATGGTTTCATTACTTCTCTATTCCCCATATAAGGACGAAGCACCTTCGGAATCACAACGCTTCCGTCTTCCTGCTGATAATTTTCTAAGATAGCGGCAACTGTTCTTCCAACCGCCAGTCCTGAACCGTTCAGTGTGTGTACATGCTCAGGCTTGCCTTTCGCTTCACGTCTAAAACGAATGTTCGCACGTCTTGCCTGGAACGCTTCGAAGTTACTGCAAGAAGAGATTTCTCGGTATGTGTCTTGGCTCGGAATCCAAACTTCGATATCGTATTTTTTCGCAGCCGTAAAGCCCAAGTCACCCGTACACATGCTCATGACGCGGTATGGAAGCTCAAGCAGCTGAAGAACCCGTTCTGCTTGGTTTGTAAGCTTCTCTAATTCCTCATAGGAATCCTCAGGCTTCACAAACTTCACAAGCTCAACTTTATTAAATTGGTGCTGACGAATTAATCCGCGTGTGTCACGTCCTGCTGAACCTGCTTCAGAACGGAAGCAAGCACTGAATGCCGCGTAATTGATCGGCAGGCTGTCACCTGAAAGGATTTCATCACGATGCATGTTTGTAATCGGTACTTCTGCAGTCGGAATTAAGAAGTAATCTTCCTCCCTGATTTTAAATGCATCCTCTTCAAATTTAGGAAGCTGCCCCGTTCCCGTCATGCTCGCACGGTTTACCATATATGGCGGGATCACTTCAGTATAGTTATACTCATCCACATGCAGATCAAGCATAAAGTTATAAAGCGCGCGCTCCAAACGAGCACCTAATCCCTTATAGAACACGAAACGGCTTCCTGTTACTTTGGCAGCACGTTCGAAATCCAGAATACCCAGCTCATCCGCAATATCCCAGTGCGGCTTTGGTTCGTAAGCAAATGAAGGTTTTTCACCCCATTTACGCACTTCTATGTTGTCGTCTTCTGTTTCACCAACAGGTACAGACTCATGTGGAATATTCGGGATGGAAAGAAGAATTGTATCAAGCTCAGCTTCCACTGTTCTTAATTCTTCATCAAGTTTTTTAATTTCTTCGCCGACTTCACGCATTTCTTTAATAATGTGGTCCGCGTCTTTTTTCTCACGTTTCAGCACAGCAACCTGCTGAGACACTTCATTCCGTTTTCCTTTTAACTCTTCAACCTTGCCGATAAGCTCTCTTCGTCTGTCATCTAACGCCTCAAACTTATCAAAATCAGTTAAGTCTTCGCCTTTGTGAACAAGCTTCGCTTTAATCTCTTGAAAATTTGCTCTCAGCATTTTCGTATCAAGCATGCGAAACACTCCTTTTTATTGATTTGTCGAAAATAAAAAGAGCCCTCATCCCCATAAAGGGACGAGAGCTCTCGCGTTGCCACCCTGATTGAAAACAAATCAATGACTCGTTTTCCACTTTCACACATAACGGTTATCCCGTAAATGCCTACTTGTTTCAGCATTTCGCTCAAGGATGGATTCAGACAGCATCTTTCACCGATTCGCACCAACCATCGGCTCTCTTAGAAAGAGAGGCTCCCTACTAGTTCCTATCAACGCTTTTCGATCTTTATTTGTGCTTATAATGTACTATAAGTTTCCACAGCTTTCAACTGTTTTATACAAGTGCCTTCTGTTTGTATTCCTCAACCATTTGAACAAACAGTTGTGTCACTCGGTGATCTTCCGTCAGTTCCGGATGGAATGAGCAGCCAAGGAATTGCCCCTGTTTCGCGGCTACAATACGACCATTATGCTCCGATAGAACTTCAACATTTTCACCAGCTTCTAAAATATGCGGCGCACGGATGAATACCCCAGTAAAAGGCTCATCCAAGCCTTTAATTGTTAAATCCGCTTCAAAGCTGTCAACCTGCCGGCCAAATGAATTGCGTTCTACAACCACATTCAAAAGCCCTAAATGAGGATTATCTGAACCAGCAATTTCTTTTGCTAATATAATTAATCCGGCACATGTTCCAAACATCGGCTTACCCTGAGCAGCGAATTCACGAAGCGGGTCCATGAATTGATACGTATCGATCAAACGGCGCATCGTCGTGCTCTCACCGCCCGGCAAAATCAACCCGTCAATTTCGTTCAGCTGCTCCGGACGTTTTACGACAAGACCAGCGGCTCCGCATGCTTCAATCGCATGGATGTGCTCTCTAACTGCTCCTTGAAGTCCTAGTACACCTATTGTTAACATGTCAGCAGCACTCCTATATTCTTACCAGCCGCGTTCTTGCATACGCTGTTCTGGAAGTAAGTTTGAGATTTCAATCCCTTTCATTGCAGTACCAAGCTCTTTTGACAGCTCAGCGATCAATTTGTAATCAGTGAAGTGAGTTGTTGCTTCCACAATTGCTTTCGCAAATTTAGCAGGGTTATCTGATTTGAAAATACCAGAACCAACAAATACTCCATCAGCACCAAGCTGCATCATGAGAGCAGCATCAGCTGGAGTTGCAACACCGCCAGCGGCAAAGTTAACGACAGGAAGTTTGCCGTCTTTTTTAATTTGAAGAAGAAGCTCGTAAGGAGCACCTAAGTTTTTCGCTTCTGTCATGAGTTCATCCTCACTCATCGCAACTACTTTGCGTACTTGAGCGTTAACTTTGCGCATATGGCGAACAGCCTCAACAATATTACCCGTTCCAGGCTCACCTTTAGTACGAAGCATAGAAGCGCCTTCCGCAATACGGCGTGTTGCTTCACCAAGATCACGGCAGCCACAAACAAAAGGAACTGTGTATTCATTTTTATTTAAATGAAATTCTTCGTCAGCCGGAGTCAGAACTTCACTTTCATCAATATAGTCAACACCCATAGCTTCAAGCACACGCGCTTCAACAATATGTCCGATACGCGCTTTTGCCATTACCGGGATAGATACTGCATTCATTACTTCTTCCACGATTGTAGGGTCAGCCATACGGGCAACTCCTCCAGCCGCACGAATATCAGCCGGCACACGTTCTAGCGCCATTACAGCGACAGCTCCAGCCTCTTCAGCAATTTTCGCTTGTTCCGCATTGATGACGTCCATGATGACGCCGCCTTTTTGCATTTCTGCCATTCCGCGTTTTACACGTTCAGTACCTGTTTGAGCCATTTCTTGGTCCCCCTAATCAAGGTATAGTTATATGATTTCTAATCCTTATTGTATCCTAGAAATCCAATATTTCATATGGATATATATTATTTTATTCGGTTTTTGGCACTTTGAAAATCATTTTTTATTAAAAATTGGGTTTTTTCAGTATATTAAGCGAAAGAGCCCTAACATCCATCAGAGCTCTTTCAATTGACTAAAACCAGCCGGTTACCGTATCAACAATACTTCCCCAAATACCAGCGAAAAATCCGCCGATACTGCGCATTGTCAGAACAAACCAGTTTGCTTTTTCTACATTTTCTTTTGTCACAAGGTCTACGCCAGCCAGATCGCTGTTAAGGAATCCGTAATCCTTTTCATCACCTGTGTATTCCGCAGTCAGCTTCCCAACCTTGGTTCCTTTTTTCACAGGAGCAGTTAAGTTGTCTTTATTCAATGTGACCTTCGCTTTGTAATTCTTTTCTTCACCATTTTTGACAGGAAGAGAGAACGCCTTGTTTGTCACAATGCCTACTTCTTTCTCTTTACCCTTATCAACTGAAATTGTTTTATGGCCTTTTACTTGATCGCCTTTAGCATAAATTTCTTTCATGGAGAAATTGTCGAAAGCATAATCAAACATTTTTTTCGTTTCATCGAAACGACCTGTATGAAGGTTGCCCTTTGCGTTTAATACAACAGTGATGACACGCATACCGTTGCGTTCAGCTGTTCCTGTAAAGCATGAACCCGCAGAGTCAGTAGAACCTGTTTTCAGTCCGTCTACAGTCGCTTTTTTATACTCGCTGACAAGCCCCTTCAGCATAAAGTTCCAGTTCGGCATGTCCATTTCATCATCGGTGCCTTCTCTGAATTTCGTTTTGGCGATACTGGAAGTCTCCAGAATCTCAGGGTAGTCAGTAATTAAGTGATCCGCAAGAATCGCCATATCCTTTGCAGAAACTTCACTCTCTTCATTTACGCTTGTCCCCTCAGGCTGATGCCCGTGAAGGTCTTTATTCTCAAGGCCTGTTGCATTAACAAATTTGTAATCTGTTAAGCCTAGTTGTTTTGCTTTTGCATTCATTTTTTCAACAAACTTAGTTTCAGAACCGGCAACGATTTCTGCAATCGCAATAGCAGCAGCATTTGCAGAATAAATTGCTGTAGCTTGATATAATTCTTTTACTGTGTATTTCCCGTCTTTCCGAAGAGGAACGTTTGATAAGCTGTTATCTTGGGAAATTTCATACACATAGTCATCAGGCGTATAGGTTTGGTCCCATTTCACTTTACCTTGATCAATTGCTTCTAATAACAGATATTCTGTCATCATTTTTGTCATACTCGCAATTGGCAGTCTCTTATCTGCATTTTTACTGTACAGAATTTTACCTGAAGAAGCTTCGATCATAATAGCAGCAGATGCATTGATATCAATTGGATCGCTGACTGCTTTTGCTTTTGACATTGGAGCCAGACACGTGACAGCTAGGGTTAACACAACCAATGACATCAGTAGCTGTTTACATTTCTTGATGTTCAATCGTACGACCTCCGTATTTCATTTTCTTCATCTATAATTAAGCCGTTAAGGACATTTTCAATGCACAACAGTATAAATTTTATCATAATCAGTATAAAAAAAATAGACAGAGTCAGAGACCCTGTCAAATGTTTTTAATTTGTAACAATTTATTATGAAATTGTATAGTTAGGTGATTCTTTTGTAATCTGTACGTCATGCGGATGGCTTTCGCGAAGTCCTGCTCCAGTCATGCGAATGAACTGAGCTTCTTCTCTTAGCGCACGAAGATCTTTAGATCCACAATATCCCATACCGGAACGAAGGCCTCCAACTAGCTGATAAACAGTTTCTTCAACTGGTCCTTTGTAAGGTGTGCGTCCTTCAATTCCTTCAGGCACAAATTTTTTGTTTTCTTCTTGGAAGTAACGATCTTTACTTCCTTTTTCCATTGCAGCAACTGATCCCATGCCGCGGTATACCTTAAATCTTCTGCCTTGGTAGATTTCAGTTTCACCAGGGCTTTCCGATGTGCCTGCAAGCAAGCTTCCAAGCATAACGGCATGTCCGCCGGCTGCCAACGCTTTAGTGATATCGCCAGAGAATTTAATTCCGCCGTCAGCGATGATTGTTTTGCCGTGTTTTCTTGCTTCAGTCGCACAATCATAAATTGCTGTAATTTGCGGAACACCGACACCAGCTACAACACGTGTAGTGCAAATTGAACCGGGTCCGATTCCAACTTTGACAACGTCTGCTCCAGCCTCGATAAGCGCTCTTGTTGCTTCAGCAGTTGCCACGTTACCAGCGATAATATTTAATTCAGGATACGTTTCACGGATTTTTGTGACTGTGTTTAAAACGCCTTGAGAATGTCCGTGAGCTGTATCGATAACAATCACATCCACATTGGCTTCAACAAGCTTTTTGACGCGAGTCATTGTATCACCAGTTACGCCAACTGCCGCACCAACGATCAGACGGCCGTGAATGTCTTTAGATGAGTTCGGGAACTCAATGACTTTTTCAATATCTTTAATGGTGATAAGACCTTTTAATTTGTTCTGGTCATCTACGAGAGGAAGCTTTTCAATTTTATGTTTCTGCAAAATCTTTTCAGCTTCATCCAGAGTAGTTCCTACAGATGCAGTAACAAGCTCTTCTTTTGTCATGACATCACTGATTTTCATTGAGTAGTCAGAAATAAAGCGAAGGTCACGGTTTGTAATAATTCCAACAAGCTTCTGGTCTTCTTCGTTATTTACAATCGGAACACCGGAAATTCTGTATTTCCCCATCAAATGCTCCGCATCAAATACTTGGTGATCAGGAGTTAAAAAGAAGGGATTTGTGATAACGCCGCGCTCAGAACGCTTTACTTTATCAACTTGTTCAGCCTGCTGTTCAATGGACATATTTTTGTGAATGATGCCCAAGCCGCCCTGTCTTGCCATTGCAATTGCCATTGCTGATTCTGTTACAGTGTCCATACCTGCGCTGATGACAGGAATATTTAGCTTTAACGTTTTTGTAAGTTCTACAGATAAATCCACATCACGCGGAAGTACCTCAGATTTTGCTGGCACAAGCAGCACATCGTCGAACGTTAAGCCTTCTTTTGAAAATTTACTTTCCCACATTAGTAAATCCCCCTCTTTTCGGCAAAATATTATATGTAGATTATCAACTAGCCAAGAGCATGTCAAGGAAGCGAGAAAGAGTTGAAATATTTAGATAACGGAAAGGATTAAGAAATACACATGACATATCATGAGTGGAAAGACTTAGCGCTATTTTACTCCGTTGAATCAACCCAGAAATTTCTAGAAAAGGTTTATGTCTCAAACGGTATTGATGATGCGAAAAAAAACTCTTTTAAAAACAGTGAACGGTTTATTTATTTCTTGAAGCATGCCGAATCGTTTTATAAACAAGCCGCATATTCCCCATTAGAAATCAAACCGATCCTTTTATTTTATGGAATGGCACAACTTATCAAAGCATGTCTAATAACACGTGATCCCCATTATCCAAGCCATACATCAGTACTGGCACATGGCGTAACAACAAGAAAGCGAAAGAAACAAAATTATTGTTTTAGCGACGATGAAGTGAAAATACAACGGAACGGGCTATGCGTACATTTTATGAAACATTTATTCGGACAATCAGATGTAGTAGATGAACGGTATACCATGAAAAAATTGTTAATGGGGATTCCAGAACTAAGTGATATTTTCTACTTTCAGCAGAAAGAACATTTTATGACAAAAGTTGAGAAGGATAAGAACAAAATTTTTGTACCAGAGGAAGTAGCCATCGATTATAAAATGTCTGATTCAAGGTTTGCTGAATATATGTCCCATCATTTTCAATGGTCTTTCGAAAAGAAAAATGAACACGGCCTGCTGTTTGAAATTTCACCGCAAGACAAGGAGCCATGGATGTCGACCAGCTTATTGTTTGACATGGAAAAGAACCAATATTATATCCCTTCTCAAAGGGAGCAATTTCTGAGACTTCCCGAAATGACAATTCATTATTTAATTTTGTACAACGTTGGGATGATTGCAAGGTATGAAACAGAATGGTGGTATGAGTTATTGACACAGCATATAAGTGACGACTACGTGTTAATCCAGCAGTTTTTATTAGTAACAGAAAAGAAATTCCCTAAATACGCTTCACAGTTTCTTCTTCATTTTTAAC
>NZ_BDFC01000015.1:0-55255 GCF_001748205.1 Bacillus sp. F56 | reverse complement strand
ACTCAAGATCGAGAAAAACAAACAAATACAAACACCGAGAGCTTATATAGCCCATATACTGATTCCAAGTTTCAAAAAGATCTAAATAGTGTATACAATAGCCGTTTTAAGGAGAGGCTAATTGTATGGAGGTGGAGAAGGTGGACGAAACAGCTAAACTTAATCATACATGTGTGATTTGTGATCAAGAGAAGAATAGAGGCATTCATCTTTATACGAAATTCATATGCTTAGATTGTGAGAGAAAAGTAATTTCTACATCAACTTCTGATCCTGAATATGCCTTTTACGTAAAAAAACTAAAGAGCATTCATACACCGCCATTATATTCATAGACCTGAAAAGGTCTTTTTTTGTACGCTTCATAATAAAAAGAAGATGAAACTTGTTTAAGAATTGAACGTAGTAGATAATAATATTAAAACTGAGTATAGACACAGGAGTCGATTATCTCATGCAGAGATTTTTTCACTTTTTGATGTGGAGTTTAACTAGCAGTGCGACTTTTGTTTTCATAGGGATATTGTGCTTTTTCGGTTTAAATCAGTCGCTTTTTTTATCTTTTGTTTATGGGCTTGCTTCAGGGGCAGTCGTATACACAGCCGGTATCTGGAATGCAAGACGGTTATTTCTTAAAAAGCATGAATTGACAGGAAGAGAGTATGCTTACATTAAGAAAAACCTAGAGGAAGCAAGGCGGAAAATCATACGTCTTAGAAAAGCATTGTTTCAGGCTAAAAGCATTCAAATGTTTAAGCAAAATGCGGAAATCCTTAGGCTTGTCAGAAGGATTTATTTGCTAACCAAAAAAGAGCCAAAGCGGTTTTATCAGGCAGAGCGATTTTTTTATCAAACTCTCGATTCGGTTGTTGAATTGACAGAGAAGTATGCTTTTCTATCATCTCACCCGAAAAAAAGCAAAGAATTGTTGATGTCGTTAAGTGAGACACGCATCACTCTTACTGAATTGACCAAGCGTTTAGAGGAAGATTTAACTCAAGTAATGGGTGATGAAATTGACGAGTTGCAATTTGAATTAGATGCAGCAAAACATTCATTAAAGAAATAATGGAAGAGGGTAAAAGCGATGAACCGAGATCAAAGCGACCTTCATATAGATGAATTATTGGCAGACCCTTTTGGTGGTGATATAGAGATATCAGGTTCGGAGGCTGTAAAAGCAGAGAAAGAGCAAGTACGGCTTGTTGATGTTCTTCCTGAGGAAAACAAGGAAAAAGCAATTCAGCTTGCTGGACAGATTGATCATAAAAATATGCAAAGCATTGTCTTATACGGTTCACAAGCTCAGTCTAAACTGCTGAACTTTTCTCATGATATGATTAACCATGTTCAAAAGAAGGATGTCGGAGAGATTGGCGAAATACTTGGAGAGCTGATGAAAAAGCTGGAGCAAGTAAATCCTGATGATCTTCAATCTAAGAAAAAGGGTTTTTTGGCACGCATGTTTGGAAGAGTATCAAATTCTCTTCAAGAGGTGCTGTCTAAATATCAAAAGACCAGCGTGCAGATAGACAGAATCAGCTTGAAGCTGGAGCACTCTAAAAATGCTTTAATCAGTGACAATAAGCTATTAGAGCAGTTGTATGTTAAAAATAAAGAGTATTTCGCAGCGCTGAATGTTTATATTGCTGCAGGAGAACTGAAGCTGGAGGAATTAAAAACAAAAACAATTCCTGAACTGAAGCAACAGGCTGAATCGAGTGATCATAACCAAATGGCCGTTCAAGAAGTAAATGATTTGATGCAATTTGCTGACCGATTAGATAAAAGAGTGCACGATTTGCTGCTGAGCAGGCAAATTACAATCCAAAGTGCTCCGCAAATCAGACTGATTCAAAATACAAACCAAGCGTTAGCTGAAAAGATCCAGTCATCCATTGTGACAGCGATTCCGCTTTGGAAAAATCAAGTTGCGATCGCACTGACACTTTTAAGGCAGCGGAATGCAGTGGATGCACAGCAGAAAGTATCGGATACAACCAATGAGCTTTTGCTGAAAAATGCGGAGCTTTTAAAAACCAATACAATTGAAACCGTACGGGCAAATGAACGAGGCCTAGTTGATATAGATACCTTAAAAAAGGTGCAGGAAAGCTTAATAAGCACGCTTGAAGAAACGCTGACTATACAAGAAGAAGGACGAATCAAACGCCGTCAGGCAGAAGAAGAGCTCATGATGATGGAAGGCGACCTAAAGCAAAAGCTGCTTACAATAAAGGAAAGGTAGTTACCAGTAAGTCTGGCTTTAAGTTCTGTCAGAGGCACGATATAATAAAGTGTAAGAAGACACATTCAAAGGATTGTTTTCATGAACACACCTTTATATAAAGCATTAATTCAACATGCGAGAAGAAATTCTCATTCATTTCATGTTCCGGGACATCACAATGGAGATGTCTTTTTTGATGACGCCAAGTCAATATTCGATCCTCTTCTCACCATTGATGTAACTGAACTGGCAGGGCTGGATGATCTCCATCATCCTTCCGGGGTAATTAAGGAAGCTCAGGAGCTTGTCAGTCAATTATATGGTTCGGCCGAAAGTTTTTTTCTGGTGAACGGTACGACTGTCGGAAACTTAGCGATGATTTTATCTGTTTGTGAACCTGGTGATACAATTTTGGTTCAAAGAAACTGTCATAAGTCTGTATTTCATGCTGTTGATTTGGCTGGTGCAGAGCCGGTTTATCTCGCACCTGACGTTGATCCAGCGATGCATGTGCCTATGCATGTTCCGCTTGGTACAATTAAAGAAGCCTTGGCAGCATATCCTGATGCGAAAGGCTTGGTACTGACCAATCCCACATATTATGGGCATAGTGCTGATTTGACCGAAATCATTACGGAGGCCCATCATTACGGGATTCCTGTTTTGGTGGACGAAGCACATGGCGCACATTTTATTTTAGGAGAGCCTTTTCCAGTCTCAGCTTTAAAAATGGGGGCAGATATTGTTGTTCAGTCGGCCCACAAAACGTTGCCTGCCATGACGATGGGCTCTTATTTGCACCTCAACAGCAGCTGCAGAGTTGACAGGGATCGGGTGGCAGAGTATTTAAACCGATTACAAAGCAGCAGCCCGTCTTATCCGATTATGGCTTCGTTAGACATTGCCCGTGCTTATGTACAGCATATTATAGAAGAACAAAAGCTTCCTGACATTTTGCAGCGAATACAAACACTTAAACAAACGTTTGATTCACTTACAAATGCAGAAGCTGTTAACCCTGCTAATACACAGGTTATAGCGGACCCGCTGAAGCTTACCATTCGTTCAAAACGCGGGCATTCTGGCTATACACTGCAAAGCATATTAGAGCGTGCTAACATATTCACTGAGCTTGCTGACGAAAATCAAGTACTGCTCGTTCTCCCACTGGGAGGAAAACGGAGAATAAACGCTGAAACCATTAGAAGCATTGATGAGGAGATTGAGAAAACGCCTCCGGATCAGCCTTTTGTGCCTGCAGAATGGGGAGCGCAGCCTGTTACTGTCTTGCCTTATCAAAAAAAGGTTTTATATTCGTTTAAGAATGAATATGTGGACTTTGGGGAAGCAGCAGGCCGGCTGAATGCAGAGGATATCATCCCTTATCCTCCGGGTATCCCGATGATTATGGCAGGAGAAAGAATAACAAAAGAAAGTGTGCAAAAGCTCAGCCGCTTGATCAGCATGAAAACGCATGTTCAAGGGAATATGAAAATCAAAGAGAAACAACTACTTGTTTATATAGAAGAGGAGAAATCATGAGCGGTTTATTTATTACATTCGAAGGTCCTGAAGGGGCGGGGAAAACAACTGTTCTCCAGGAAATCAAAAACATACTGTCAGCTGAAGGCCTTCAGGTTATGGCAACTCGAGAGCCGGGCGGAATAGATATTGCAGAACAAATTCGAGAGGTTATTCTGAATGAGCACAACACATTAATGGACCCAAAAACAGAAGCTCTCTTATATGCGGCTGCGAGACGCCAGCATTTAGTTGAAAAAGTAAAACCTGCTTTAGAAGAGGGGCATGTCGTTCTTTGCGACAGATTCATAGACAGTTCGCTTGCGTATCAAGGATATGCAAGAGGACTTGGAATCGATGAGGTTCTGTCCATTAATGAATTTGCCATTGGAGATATGATGCCCCATGTAACGGTTTATTTTTCAATTGATCCGGAAGAAGGACTGAAGCGTATTTATGCAAACGGCTCACGGGAGAAAAATAGGCTCGATTTAGAAAAACTGGACTTTCATACAAAGGTACAGGAAGGTTATCAAGAGCTGATGAAACGATTTCCGGAAAGATTCCATTCAGTTGATGCCGGGCAATCTAAAGACCTTGTCGTTCAGGATGTTCTAAAGGTGATCAATGAAGCATTGAAAAAAATTCAATTGTGACCTGTTTCCCAATAGTTGATATAATAATGTAAACGAGATCATGTTGTTTCCAATCTAAAGGAGGCCTTCACAGATGAAATTGATAGTGGCAGTTGTACAAGATCAGGACAGCAACAGACTTTTGAAAACCTTAACGGATCACAACTTCAGGGTCACAAAGCTTGCGACGACGGGAGGATTTCTTAAATCAGGCAATACAACGTTTATGATTGGTGTTGAGGATATACGCGTCAATAAAGCGTTGAGTCTTATTAAAGAAAACGGACAGAAACGTGACCAAATGATTGCCCCTGTATCTCCAATGGGCGGAAATGCTGATTCTTATGTCCCTTATCCAGTCGAAGTTGAAGTTGGCGGAGCGACAGTATTTGTCCTTCCAGTCGATGAATTTCATCAATTTTAAGGATTTGAAACTGTGAAAATTAATAAAGATATACGTACATTTATAGATAATAAGCAGCTTCCCTCTGTGAAAACATCTGAGATCACAGCATCATTTAAAACATCAATGGAAAACCAAAGCAGCAAATTGAAGCTTGATCAGCTTACCAGGCTGTTATCCGACATAGAGGCATTTGGAAAAAGGCTAACGAAATCGCGGAACTTTAAAGACTTAGCGAGATTTAAAGGACTTGTGAAACGTTTTGTCAAAGAAGCTGTGGACAGCGGCCTTTCACATGAAACGTCGAAAAGCTTTGATCTTTACGGGAACAGCAGAACGCTGGGACTTGTGAAAGAAATAGATGAAAAATTGATACAGCTTACAGAAGATATGATGGATCAGGAAAAACCGGCAATTGATTTGCTGGAGCGTATTGGCGAAATAAAAGGTTTATTGATTAACCTTTACACATAGAGAGTGATACAATGGCAATATCCTGGAAGGAAATGAACGAGCTTCAGCCCAGAGTGATGAAGCTTTTATATAATAGTATTGAGAAGGACAGATTATCACACGCTTATTTGTTTGAGGGGAAAAAAGGAACAGGCAAGCTTGATGCCGCGCTCCTTCTTGCAAAAAGCTTCTTTTGTTTGGAGGATGGCGCGGAGCCTTGTGAGAGCTGCCGAAACTGTAAACGGATAGAGTCGGGGAACCATCCCGATCTCCATCTTGTTCAGCCTGATGGCTTATCGATCAAAAAGGCGCAAATTCAAGCGTTGCAAGAAGAGTTTTCTAAGACTGGACTTGAATCGCATAAAAAGCTGTATATTATTTCGCACGCAGATCAAATGACAGCAAATGCGGCGAACAGCCTGCTGAAATTTTTAGAAGAACCGAATAAAGACACTATGGCCATCCTCATCACTGAGCAGCCCCAAAGGTTATTGGATACCATCATTTCAAGATGCCAAACCCTTCCCTTTCAGCCTTTGCAGCCACAAGCAATTGAAGACAGACTGATCGAACAGGACGTCTCGCCTCATATGGCAAGGCTTCTGGCCAACATGACCAATAATGTGGCAGAAGCAGTCGAATTAAGTCGAAATGATGAGTTTGCAGAGTCTAGAGCGAAAGTGATAAAATTGTATGAAGTCCTACACCAGCGGAAAGGACATGCTTTTTTCTTTATTCAAGATCAATGGATGCCCTTTTTCAAAGAAAAAACCCATCAAGAAATGGGTCTTGATATGCTCTTATTGATATATCGTGATGTGTTGTCCATCCAAATAGGAAATGAAGATAAATTGATTTATCAAGACTTATTCCAATCAATAAAACAGCATGCGCTACAATCAACACAACAAAGCGTTACGAATCAGATACTTGCTGTTTTAGAAGCAAAGAAACGGCTTCATTCCAATGTGAATGTACAAGGATTAATGGAGCACTTGGTGTTAATGTTGCAGGAGGGATAAGCTTGTACAATGTAATTGGTGTCCGCTTTAAGAAAGCGGGTAAAATATATTATTTTGATCCGAATGGATTTCATATAGAACATGACAGCTGCGTAATTGTAGAAACTGTCAGAGGCGTTGAGTACGGCCAGGTCGTGATTGCAAATAAACAGGTGGATGAGCATGATGTGGTGCTTCCCCTTCGAAAAGTGATACGTGTGGCTGACGAGCGCGATCTTCTCATTGTAGAAGAGAATAAACAAGAAGCACTATCAGCATTTGATATCTGCCAAAAGAAAGTGATTGAACACGGCTTGGATATGAAGCTGGTCGATGTTGAATTCACGTTTGATCGCAATAAAGTCATTTTTTACTTCACTGCTGACGGCCGAGTGGATTTTAGAGAGCTTGTAAAGGATTTGGCTTCTATCTTTAAGACAAGAATTGAGCTGCGCCAAATCGGAGTGAGGGATGAGGCGAAAATGCTCGGAGGAATCGGTCCTTGCGGAAGAATGCTTTGCTGTTCAACGTTTCTTGGAGATTTTGAACCCGTTTCCATTAAAATGGCCAAGGATCAGAACTTGTCTTTAAATCCTACGAAGATTTCAGGTCTTTGCGGACGTTTGATGTGCTGTTTAAAATATGAGAACGATGAGTATGAGACCGCAAAAGAACAGCTTCCGGATATTGGAGAAATGATTACGACAGCAAACGGTCCCGCGAAGGTCGTCGGACTAAATATTCTGGAACGGGTGCTTCAGGTGGAACTGATAAACCGTGAAAAAGTGATAGAATATACTTGGGAAGAGCTCTTGGAAGAGGGCGTCGTATCCGCACAAACCACAGATTAACGAGGTGTGGAACCTTGGATAAAAAAGAGTTATTTGATACAGTCATTAACTTAGAAGAACAAATTGGTTCACTGTACCGGCAGCTGGGGGATTTGAAGCAGCATATCGGTGAGATGATTGAGGAAAATCATCATTTACAGCTTGAAAACAAGCATTTGCGCAAACGGCTGGACGATACGACGCAGCAGATTGAAAAGTTCAAAGCTGATAAAAAAGAATCAAAAACACAAAAGACAGAGCAAACTGATATAGGGGAAGGATATGATAATCTGGCACGACTGTATCAAGAAGGATTTCATATCTGCAATGTCCACTATGGAAGTGTTCGAAAAGAAGATTGTCTTTTCTGTCTGTCATTCTTAAATAAAAAATAGGGAAAAGGCTTCCGCATAAGACGGGAGCCTTTTTCAAAGGTACTGAAAGGATAAGAAGATGGTTTCATTACGTGATGATGAAAGATTAGATTATTTGCTGGCAGAGGACATGAAAATCATACAAAGTCCAACGGTGTTTGCTTTTTCATTGGACGCTGTGCTTCTGTCCAAATTTGCGTACGTTCCGATACAAAAAGGAAAAATTGTTGATTTGTGCACCGGCAATGGCATTGTGCCGCTGCTGATCAGTACAAGATCAAAAGCAGACATTCTTGGAGTCGAAATTCAAGAAAGGCTGCATGATATGGCTATTCGCAGTGTGGAGTACAATAAGCTGCAGGGTCAGATTCAGATCATACATGATGATCTGAAAAACATGCCGGAGAAACTTGGACATAATCGATATGATGTTGTCACCTGCAACCCGCCGTATTTTAAAACGCCGAAACAAACTGAACAAAACATGAACGAGCATCTCCGAATTGCAAGACATGAAATTCACTGCACACTGGAGGATGTCATTTCAGTCAGCAGCAAGCTGCTCAAACAAGGAGGAAAAGCAGCGCTTGTTCACCGGCCGGGACGGCTTTTGGAGATTTTTGAACTGATGAAGGCTTATCAAATCGAGCCAAAGCGTGTGCAATTTGTCTATCCGAAGCAAGGGAAAGAAGCCAATACCATTTTGGTTGAAGGGATCAAAGGCGGGCGTCCAGATTTAAAAATTCTTCCTCCTTTGTTCGTTTATGATGAACAAAATGAATACACAAAAGAGATCAGGACCATTTTATATGGAGACAAATAATCATTTCTTCTACGTCGTGAAATGTAGGGACAATAGCTGGTATGCCGGGTATACCAACGATCTGCATAAACGGGTGAAAACACACAATGACGGAAAGGGCGCAAAGTATACAAAAGTAAGACGTCCGGTTGAATTGATTTTTGCTGAAGCTTTCGATACCAAACGAGAAGCTATGCAGGCTGAATATTATTTCAAAAAACTAACTCGAAAGAAAAAAGAGCTTTATATAGAAGAAAAGCGGAACA
This sequence comes from Bacillus sp. F56, assembly GCF_001748205.1. NCBI lineage: Bacteria > Bacillati > Bacillota > Bacilli > Caryophanales > Bacillaceae > Bacillus > Bacillus sp. F56. The sequence continues at coordinate 46,740 of NZ_BDFC01000015.1, read as the reverse complement.
GCAAGGAGGCTGTATATGTTAAGGCGCCAAATGAGCTTTAATGGAAAGTCGGACATGGGAATTCTTTACTTGGTCCCAACCCCAATCGGAAATTTAGAGGATATGACATTCCGGGCGATCGATACGCTGAAATCAGTGGATGCGATTGCTGCGGAAGATACGAGGCAAACGAAAAAGCTTTGTCATGTATATGAAATTGAAACACCGCTGGTCAGCTATCATGAACACAATAAAGAAAGCAGCGGGCACAAAATTATTGAATGGCTGAAATCGGGAAAAAACATTGCTCTTGTCAGTGATGCCGGTCTGCCGACAATTTCTGATCCTGGAGCTGAAATCGTGAAAGATTTTACGGATATAGGCGGTTATGTTGTTCCGTTGCCGGGAGCTAACGCTGCATTAACAGCTCTTATTGCTTCAGGTATTGTACCGCAGCCTTTTTTCTTTTATGGTTTTCTCAACAGACAGAAAAAAGAAAAGAAGAAGGAGCTTGAAGCCCTTAAAAAACGGCGGGAAACGATCATTTTTTATGAAGCGCCTCACAGATTGAAGGAAACCTTGTCAGCGATGGCAGAGATATTAGGGGATCGAGAAATCGCTGTAACGCGTGAACTCACTAAAAAATATGAAGAGTTTATCCGAGGAACGATATCCGAGGTCATCGAATGGGCAAACGAGGATCAGATACGCGGCGAGTTTTGTCTTGTCGTAGAAGGAAGTAATAATGAAGAAGCAGATGAGGAAGAACAATGGTGGGAAACCCTCACTGCGAAAGAACATGTCGAGCATTACATCTCGAAAGGCGCTACTTCTAAAGAAGCCATTAAAAAAGCAGCAGTCGATCGCAATGTACCAAAGCGTGAAATGTACGATGCTTACCATATTAAGCAATAAAAAAACGTTCTTGTGTCATAACAAGAACGTTTTTTGTACAAGAAATGATTATTTAAGGTTTTGAAGCTGGTTTTGGATTTCGCTGATGATTTGCTCAGCGCCTTCTTTACTAAGAACCAATTTACCGCCTGCAAGTTTAAGGTTATCATCAGAAACTTCACCAGTTACTTGGCAAGTCATGTTTGGTTTATATTTTTTAAGGATGATTTTTTCATCATCAACATAAATTTCAAGAGCATCTTTTTCTGCGATTCCAAGAGTACGACGCAATTCGATAGGAATAACTACACGTCCTAATTCATCAACTTTACGTACAATACCAGTAGATTTCATAAACATTCTCCTCCCAAGAGATACTTATTTGTTTAAATTATATTTTTCTTCGTCATTATTCGACAAAATCCTTACCTTCATAGCATAACAAGGTTTCCAATAATCGTCAATCATTTTGTTTACTATTGATTGTAAGAATTAGTTCTTATAGTCAGTAATGTCTTGGAAACTACCGAAATAACAGCATTTTATAAATATTTAATAAAGCTATTATCCTACTAAAAATCCTTTTAAATCAAGACTTTCGAACCAAAGTTTTTTATTTCATTTGATTATATACGACAAAATTCGACACGAACAGACTTTTTTTATTTTCATTAAAGATTTTTAATTTTAATTATTCTTTTTCAGGGCATATGTATATATTCTTGATCTTAAAGGCTAAGATGGTATCATAGATAAAGGATAAATATAAATAATATTCATATATGATTTGCACTTATCGCCGCTCTCGTCCTTTGGGCGGGAGCTTTTTGACATTCTGATTAGGAGGTTTCAAGATGCCGCAAGAAAACAATACATTTTATATTACAACACCGATTTATTATCCGAGCGGAAAATTACATATCGGCCATGCATATACGACAGTCGCGGGAGATGCAATGGCACGCTACAAAAGATTAAAAGGGTTCGATGTTCGCTATTTAACGGGAACGGACGAGCATGGACAAAAGATTCAGCAAAAAGCTGAACAGGAAAACATTACACCTCAGGAGTATGTGGATCGTGCAGCGGCAGATATTCAAAAACTGTGGAAGCAGCTTGAAATCTCAAACGACGACTTCATCCGTACGACAGAAAAACGGCATAAAGTTGTCATTGAAAAGGTGTTTCAAAAGCTTCTTGATAATGGGGACATCTATCTTGATGAGTATGAAGGCTGGTACAGCATCCCTGATGAAACGTTCTACACGGAAACTCAGCTTGTTGATATCGAGCGGAATGAAAAGGGAGAGGTCATCGGCGGAAAAAGCCCTGACAGCGGTCACCCAGTTGAATTGATCAAAGAGGAGTCTTATTTCTTCCGTATGGGCAAATACGCGGATCGTCTTTTGAAATACTATGAAGAAAATCCGACCTTCATCCAGCCGGAATCACGCAAAAATGAAATGATTAATAACTTTATCAAGCCTGGACTCGAGGATTTGGCAGTATCACGTACCACTTTTGATTGGGGCGTAAAGGTGCCGGAAAACCCAAAGCACGTTGTATATGTTTGGATTGACGCACTATTTAACTATTTAACAGCACTAGGTTATGATACAGAAAATGATGAGCTTTATCAAAAATATTGGCCTGCCGATGTTCATTTAGTCGGTAAGGAGATTGTACGATTCCATACGATTTACTGGCCAATTATGCTGATGGCTCTGGATCTGCCTCTGCCAAAGCAAGTATTCGCTCATGGCTGGCTTTTGATGAAAGACGGAAAAATGTCGAAATCAAAAGGAAACGTTGTAGATCCGGTTACATTAATTGAACGCTATGGGTTAGACGAGCTTCGCTATTACCTGCTTCGCGAAGTGCCGTTCGGATCTGACGGTGTATTCACGCCGGAAGGATTTGTTGAGCGCATCAACTATGATCTAGCGAATGATTTAGGAAACCTATTGAATCGTACTGTTGCGATGATCAATAAGTATTTTGACGGACAGATCGGTTCTTACAAAGGTGCTGTTACGGAATTTGACCAAACGCTCACTTCGGTTGCTGAAGAAACAGTGAAAGCTTATGAGAAAGCAATGGAAAATATGGAGTTCTCGGTGGCACTTTCGACTTTATGGCAGCTCATCAGCCGCACTAATAAATACATTGATGAAACAGCTCCATGGGTGCTTGCAAAAGATCCGGCAAAAGAAGAAGAACTGCAATCCGTTATGTATCATCTAGCTGAATCATTGCGTATTTCAGCGGTACTGCTTCAGCCATTCTTAACAAAAACACCGGAAAAAATGTTCGAGCAGCTGGGCATTACTGATGAATCTTTAAAAGCTTGGGACAGCATTACAGCTTTCGGCCAGCTGAAAGATACAAAAGTACAAAAAGGCGAGCCGTTGTTCCCACGTTTAGAGGCAGAGGAAGAAATTGCTTATATCAAAGGGAAAATGCAAGGTTCGGCACCAGCGAAAGAAGAAACAAAAGAAGAAGAGCCGCAAGAGGTCGATCGTTTACCTGAAATTATGATTGATCAATTCATGGATGTAGAGCTTCGCGTAGCTGAGGTCATTGAGGCAGAGCCAGTAAAAAAAGCAGACAGGTTATTGAAGCTGCAGCTGGATCTTGGTTTTGAAAAGCGCCAAGTGGTATCCGGAATAGCGAAGCATTATACGCCTGAAGAGCTTGTTGGAAAGAAACTCGTTTGTGTAACAAATCTAAAACCGGTTAAACTGAGAGGCGAGCTTTCTCAAGGTATGATCCTTGCAGGGGAAGCAGACGGCGTCTTAAAAGTCGTATCTATCGATCAGTCGTTACCAAAAGGCACAAGAATTAAATAATGATAAACAAAAGGTGTTTCACGTGTAACAATTCGTCGAACACCTTTTGTGTTTCGACAAGAAAGGAGTTTTTCACTTATGTTGTTTGACACACATGCGCATTTAAATGCGGAACAATATGATACTGATCTGGAAGAGGTTATTGAACGGGCAAAAGCTGAAAAAGTTGAACGAATTGTCGTAGTTGGTTTTGACCGTCCAACCATTACCCGTGCGATGGAAATGATTGAGGAATATGATTTTATTTATGCAGCTATCGGGTGGCATCCTGTTGACGCGATTGACATGACAGAGGAAGATTTAGCTTGGATTAAAGAGCTTTCTGCTCATGAGAAAGTGGTAGCGATAGGTGAAATGGGACTTGATTATCACTGGGATAAATCACCTAAAGACATTCAAAAAGAGGTGTTTAGAAAACAAATTGCCTTAGCGAAAGAGGTCAATCTGCCTATTATCATTCATAACCGTGATGCAACGGAGGATGTCGTGACTATTCTGAAAGAGGAAGGCGCAGAAGCTGTGGGCGGAATCATGCACTGCTTTACAGGAAGTGCGGAAGTGGCAAGAGAATGCATGAAAATGAATTTTTATTTATCATTTGGAGGGCCGGTGACATTCAAAAACGCGAAGAAACCGAAGGAAGTAGTGAAGGAAATTCCGAATGACCGGTTGCTGATTGAAACGGACTGCCCGTTTCTCACGCCTCACCCTTTCCGCGGGAAAAGAAATGAACCGAGCTATGTGAAATATGTGGCAGAACAAATCGCAGAATTAAAAGAAATGACCTTTGAGGAGATTGCCTCAATCACGACTGAAAATGCGAAAAGACTTTTCCGTATAAACTGACAAAAAACGCTAGCGGGTTTTGTAAGAGCTTGTCCCTTACAGCGTTTTTCTATAAAAGTTCTACATGCTTTCTTCTCCTCATAGGATAGGTTTGTCGACAAGTCTTTCTTCCGTTTCTCAGTGTATTTCAGGATAATGAAGAAGACACTGAGCTTTTGGGAGAAAGAGAAGGGAGGGTTGACAGCCTTTTAGATACTCTATATAATCTCTCCGAGGAGAAGGAGGCGTTTTTCATCACACAAAAAATGAAAAAGCTGTTTTCCGTAAAGCTTAGCAAAAGCAAAGTCATTCTGGTTGCTGCTTGTTTGCTTTTGGCAGGAAGCGGGACTGCGTACGCGGCTCATGAGCTGACGAAACAATCAGTCTCAGTTTCTATCAATGGCAAAAAGAAACATATACGCACACATGCAAGTACAGTCGGTGATCTTTTGGAGACGCTTGATATCAAAACAAGAGACGAAGACAAGATCACACCTGCTAAACAGACAAAGATAACAGCAGATATGGACGTTGTGTATGAGGCTGCAAAACCTGTGAAGCTTACAATAAACGGGGAAGAAAAGACATTATGGTCAACAGCAAAAACGGTCGGTGCATTACTGGACGAACAAGATGTTGATGTGAAAGAACAAGATCAAGTTGATCCCGCAATAGATACAGATATTTCGAAAGACATGAAGATTAACATAGAGCCCGCATTTCAGGTTATTGTGAATGATGCAGGAAAACAAAAGAAGATCTGGACGACTTCGACTACGGTCGCTGACTTTTTAAAACAGCAAAAGATGCACATAAAAGACGAAGATAAAATCAAGCCTGCGTTAGATGCAAAGCTGACGAAAGGAAAGGCTGATATTACAATTACTCGTATCGAAAAGGTCACCGATGTAGTTGAAGAGAAGATTGCGTTCGATGTGAAAAAGCAAGAAGACGCTTCTCTTGAAAAAGGGGAAGAAAAGGTCGTCCAAAAAGGAAAAGAAGGCAAGCTTAAGAAACATTTCGAGGTCGTTAAAGAAAACGGCAAAGAAGTGTCCAGAGAGCTTGTAAAAGAAGAAACAGCTGAACAAAGCAAAGATAAAGTGATTGCTGTCGGCACAAAGCAGAGCAGTCCAAAAGTTGAAAAGGTCAGCGCTTCAGGTGATTCAAAAACAGTTGTGTCCCGCAGCAATGAATCATCAGGAAAAGTCATGACTGTATCTTCTACGGCTTATACGGCAAGCTGCAGCGGCTGTTCAGGACATACAGCGACAGGCGTCAATTTAAAAAATAATCCGAATGCCAAAGTCATCGCTGTGGATCCCAATGTCATTCCGCTAGGCTCCAAAGTCCACGTGGAAGGCTATGGATATGCCATTGCTGCAGATACTGGTTCAGCGATTAAAGGGAACAAAATAGACGTCTTTTTCCCAGAGAAATCATCGGCGTACCGATGGGGAAATAAAACAGTCAAAATTAAAGTCTTAAATTAATATATACTTATGATTCAGAGGGTTTTGCGCCCTCTGTTTTTTTCGTTATAATAGACAAAGTGTATTTTATGCTTATTAGACGCTCGACATAAGAAAAAGTTTCATAAATATACAAAAGTTTTTATTTTGTCTTGGAGGAAATAATGAAAATAAAAGAGATCATTGTGGTCGAGGGGCGTGACGATACGGCCCGCATCAAATTGGCTGTTGATGCAGACACAATTGAAACAAATGGTTCAGCTATCGACGATCATGTGATTGACCAAATCCGTTTGGCTCAGAAGACCAGAGGCGTGATTATTTTAACGGATCCGGACTTTCCGGGAGAGAAGATCCGCAAAACCATTTCAGAGGCTGTACCCGGCTGTAAGCATGCATTTTTGCCAAAGCACCTTGCCAAACCTAAAAACAAGCGGGGAATTGGTGTGGAGCATGCATCGGTTGAAAGCATTAGGGCATGTTTAGAAAATGTCCATGAGGAGATGGAAGCGCAGCCGAGTGAGATTTTGGCTGAGGATTTGATTCATGCCGGACTAATAGGCGGATCTGCGGCCAAACGCCGCCGCGAACGACTGGGTGATCTGTTGAAAATCGGCTATACAAATGGCAAACAACTTCAAAAACGGCTGCAAATGTTTCAAATTAAAAAAAGTGATTTTATGAGTGCGCTCGATACCGTTATGCGGGAGGAACAGAATGAATAAAGATATTGCGACACCGATTAGAACGAAAGAGATATTGAAGAAATACGGTTTTTCTTTTAAAAAGAGCTTAGGACAGAATTTCTTAATTGATACGAACATTTTAAACCGAATTGTGGATCACGCAGAAGTGACGGAGAAAACAGGTGTCATTGAAATCGGCCCAGGAATCGGTGCTTTAACCGAACAGCTTGCCAAGCGGGCGAAAAAAGTCGTGGCATTTGAGATTGACCAGCGTTTACTGCCGATTCTGAAGGACACGCTGTTACCTTACGACAATGTCACTGTCATTCATCAGGACGTGTTAAAGGCTGATGTCAAATCGGTCATTGAAGAACAATTTCAAGACTGCGATGAGATCATGGTAGTAGCCAACCTTCCTTATTACGTAACAACACCGATTATCATGAAACTGCTTGAAGAGCATCTTCCGCTGAAAGGGATTGTGGTCATGCTGCAAAAAGAAGTGGCTGAGCGCATGGCGGCTGATCCTTCATCTAAGGAATACGGCTCGCTTTCAATCGCGGTGCAGTTTTATACAGAAGCCAAAACGGTGATGATCGTTCCGAAAACCGTATTTGTCCCTCAGCCTAATGTCGATTCCGCAGTCATCCGTCTGATTCTCCGAGACGGCCCGGCAGTGGACGTAGAAAACGAATCCTTTTTCTTTCAGCTCATCAAGGCAAGCTTTGCACAGCGTCGTAAAACGCTGCTCAATAACTTAGTTAACAATCTGCCTGAAGGAAAAGCACAAAAATCAACGATTGAGCAAGTGCTTAAAGAAACAAATATTGACGGCAAACGCCGAGGTGAATCCCTGTCTATCGAGGAGTTCGCAGCGCTGTCTAACGGATTGTATAAAGCCCTTTTCTAAAAGGGCTTTCAGCGTATCGACAAACCCTCGCATTCGTTGTCAAGACTGCGCTTCAATGCTCACGAATTATAACATTCGCTGCGCTCCGATGCTCGCCTTTCCTAGACTTCAAGGGTTTTCAATCACGCTGAAAGGAGAAAAAACGCTAAAGAGAAACCGTTTTAGCGTTTTTTCAACAATAGGAAAGCCCTTTTCTAAAAGGGCTTTTTGTTTTGCGCACCACATGGACTGCCGCTACATAGGCTAGAGAAGGACCTTTCATTCAATGATAAGAAAAAACTTGGACTCAGCGAAAAAAGGCGCTTTCTCAAGGCTCTTTCTTTCATGATGAGGCTTAGTCTATGTGTGGAGTGAGGAACGTGCAATTTCAAATAGGGGATATGGTAGCCAGAAAATCCTATCAAATGGATGTTTTGTTTCGAATTATAGGAATAGAGCAAACAAGCAAAGGAAATTCAATTGCCATTTTGCATGGAGATGAAGTCAGGCTGATTGCTGATTCGGATTTTTCTGATCTGGTGGCAGTGAAAAAGGATGAGCAGATGATGCGGAAAAAGAAAGATGAGAGCAGGATGAATGAGTCGCTCGAATTGCTCCGCCAGGATTATAAGCTGCTCAGAGAAAAGCAGGAGTACTTTGCGACAAGCCAATATCAGCATCAGGAGCATTATTTCCATATGCCTGGCAAAGTGCTTCATCTGGATGGTGACGAAGCATATCTGAAAAAATGCCTGAATGTCTATAAAAAAATTGGAGTGCCGGTCTATGGCATCCATTGCCACGAAAAGAAAATGTCTGCTTCTATTGAAGAATTGCTCGACAAATATCGACCAGATATCCTGGTGATCACAGGGCATGATGCGTATTCGAAGCAAAAGGGCGGCATTGATGATTTGAACGCGTACAGACATTCTAAGCACTTTGTTGAAACCGTTCATAAAGCCCGAAAAAAGATCCCTCACTTAGATCAGCTTGTTATTTTTGCGGGGGCTTGCCAATCCCATTTTGAATCACTCATCAGAGCGGGTGCAAATTTTGCGAGTTCACCATCAAGAGTAAATATTCATGCGCTTGATCCGGTATATATCGTCGCGAAGATCAGCTTTACACCGTTTATGGAACGGATCAATGTATGGGAAGTGCTCCGTAATACGCTGACAAGAGAGAAAGGGCTTGGAGGTATTGAAACAAGAGGAGTACTGAGAATTGGTATGCCTTATAAGTCCAATTAACAGTTGAAAACCTGCATAGTAGATCTATGCGGGTTTTTTATTTTGCATAATGATACATAATTTACCGAAACTTGCGGAACATAATTGAGGAATCATAGAATTTTGTCAAAATAATTTTATTGACAACGTCTTATTAACGTTGATATAATTTAAATTTTATTTGACAAAAATGGGCTCGTGTTGTACAATAAATGTAGTGAGGTGGATGCAATGGCGAAGACGTTGTCCGATATTAAAAGATCGCTTGATGGGAATTTAGGTAAAAGGCTGACGTTAAAAGCAAACGGTGGCCGCCGAAAAACGATTGAGCGTTCGGGCATTTTAGCTGAGACGTACCCTTCTGTTTTTGTGATACAACTAGATCAAGACGAGAACTCGTTTGAAAGAGTTTCATACAGTTATGCTGATATTTTGACTGAGACTGTTGAGCTGACATTTAATGATGACGCAGCAAGCTCAGTGGCATTTTAACGGGCAGTGAACCTTTTGTTTACTGCTTTTTGTTTTGCCCTTTTTTGGTTTCCAGTAATTTTAACGAAAGTTCCATTTGATTTAACAAAAGATAAAACAGTCACATATTATCGTGACGTGCACGAATGGCTATCACTTCTAAAAAAGGGGTTGTTTCGTTTGGGCAGACGTCGTGGAGTTATGTCAGATGAGTTTAAATATGAGCTGGCTAAGGACCTTGGTTTTTATGACACAGTAAAAAATGGCGGTTGGGGCGAAATTCGGGCCCGCGATGCTGGTAATATGGTAAAGCGCGCCATTGAAATCGCTGAACAGCAAATGGCTCAGAATCATAATAACCGATAAGGATGTGACCCGGGGGACGTGCCGTTCCCCGGTTTTTTATATTGGATATAAATACATAATGGGCTGAATATGGATATGTTCATCCTGTACTTCAAATGTGATACAATGTTCATACTTATGTTTAGATGGAGAAGTAGGTGAAAGCTATGCGTATTTTAGAAAAAGCGCCAGCCAAGATTAATCTGTCACTTGACGTCACCCGAAAACGCCCGGATGGTTATCATGAAGTCGAAATGATCATGACGACAATTGATTTAGCTGATCGAATTGAATTGACGGAGCTGGCAGAGGATGAAGTGAGGGTTTCCTCCCACAACCGTTTTGTGCCTGATGACCAAAGAAACTTAGCTTATCAGGCCGCCAAGCTGATCAAGGACAGATACAACGTGAAAAAGGGAGTTTCCATCATGATTACGAAGGTAATTCCGGTGGCTGCCGGTCTTGCCGGCGGAAGCAGTGATGCGGCGGCGACGCTCAGAGGGCTGAACAGACTGTGGAATTTAAATCTTTCTGCGGAAACGCTTGCTGAGCTTGGAGCGGAAATTGGCTCCGACGTTTCATTTTGTGTCTATGGAGGAACTGCACTTGCAACAGGGCGCGGCGAGAAAATTAAACATATCAGCACGCCTCCGCACTGCTGGGTCATTTTAGCGAAGCCGACAATCGGTGTTTCGACTGCTGAAGTGTACAGAGCGCTGAAACTGGATGACATAGAACATCCTGATGTACAAGGCATGATCGAGGCGATAGAGGAAAAGAGTTTTCAGAAGATGTGCAGCCGTTTAGGCAATGTGCTCGAATCTGTTACGCTTGATCTGCATCCTGAAGTCGCGATGATCAAAAACCAGATGAAACGCTTTGGTGCAGATGCTGTGTTAATGAGCGGGAGCGGTCCGACAGTGTTTGGACTGGTTCAGTATGAGTCGAAGGTGCAGAGAATTTATAACGGGTTAAGAGGCTTCTGCGATCAAGTTTATGCGGTGAGAATGATCGGCGAACAGAACGCTCTTGATTAAATCCGTATGTTAAGTTATATTGATCTTAAAATATTCGGATTTTGGGGGTAAGTTCATGAAGTTTCGTCGCAGCGGCAGATTGGTGGACTTAACAAATTACTTGTTAACCCATCCGCACGAGTTAATACCGCTAACCTTTTTCTCTGAGCGGTATGAATCTGCAAAATCATCGATCAGTGAAGATTTAACAATTATTAAACAAACCTTTGAACAGCAGGGGATCGGTACTTTGCTTACTGTTCCCGGTGCTGCCGGAGGCGTTAAATATATTCCGAAAATGAAGCAGGCTGAAGCTGAAGAGTTTGTGCAGACTCTTGGACAGTCGCTGGCAAATCCTGAACGTATCCTTCCGGGCGGTTATGTATATTTAACGGATATCTTAGGAAAGCCATCTGTACTCTCCAAGGTAGGGAAGCTTTTTGCTTCCGTGTTTGCAGAGCGCGATATTGATGTTGTCATGACCGTTGCCACGAAAGGCATCCCTCTTGCGTACGCAGCTGCGAGCTATTTGAATGTGCCTGTTGTGATCGTTCGTAAAGACAATAAGGTAACAGAAGGCTCCACAGTCAGCATTAATTACGTTTCAGGCTCCTCAAACCGCATTCAAACAATGTCACTTGCGAAAAGAAGCATGAAAACGGGTTCAAACGTACTCATTATTGATGACTTTATGAAAGCAGGCGGCACAATAAATGGTATGATTAACCTGTTGGATGAGTTTAACGCAAATGTGGCGGGAATCGGCGTCTTAGTAGAGGCCGAAGGAGTAGATGAACGTCTTGTTGATGAATATATGTCACTTCTTACTCTTTCAACCATCAACATGAAAGAGAAGTCCATTGAAATTCAGAATGGCAATTTTCTGCGTTTTTTTAAAGACAATCTTTTGAAGAATGGAGAGACAGAATCATGACAAAAGCAGTCCACACAAAACATGCCCCAGCGGCAATTGGGCCTTATTCACAAGGGATTATCGTCAACAATATGTTTTACAGCTCAGGCCAAATTCCTTTGACTACTTCAGGCGAAATGGTGAACGGAGATATTAAGGAGCAGACTCATCAAGTATTCAGCAACTTAAAAGCGGTTCTGGAAGAAGCGGGTGCTTCTTTTGAAACAGTTGTAAAAGCAACTGTGTTTATCGCGGATATGGAACAGTTTGCGGAAGTAAACGAAGTGTACGGACAATATTTTGACACTCACAAACCGGCGAGATCTTGTGTGGAAGTCGCAAGACTCCCGAAGGATGCGCTAGTCGAAATTGAAGTTATTGCATTGGTAAAATAATAAGAAAAGTGATTCTGGGGGTGCCCGGGATCACTTTTTTATTTACCTTATGCCCGAAATAAAAGCGATATGACCTAATTGTGTAACTATATCCTATTTTTTCAAAAAATATTTTAAAAACGAGCAGGATTTCAGAGAAAATCGTGGAATTGATACACTAATGCTTTTATATAGGGAAAAGGTGGTGAACTACTGTGGAAGTTACTGACGTAAGATTACGCCGCGTGAATACCGATGGTCGCATGAGAGCGATTGCATCCATCACGCTGGATCACGAATTTGTTGTACATGATATTCGTGTGATTGATGGAAACAATGGTCTTTTCGTTGCGATGCCGAGTAAACGCACCCCTGATGGAGAGTTCCGCGATATTGCTCATCCTATTAATTCAAGCACGCGAGGAAAGATTCAAGATGCCGTGTTAAATGAGTATCATCGTCTGGGTGACACTGAAGCATTAGAATTCGAAGAAGCTGGAGCTTCTTAAAAAATAACCAAAAAGCAAGGACTGCTGAAAGGGCTGACATAAGCCTTTTGCCAGCGGTCCTTTTTTAATTCTGATTTTTCAAACGTATTTGCACTCAATAGAAAATTCTTGCACTTCATGAAGTCTCCTTGAAATCAGAAGATATTTAGGATATATTTTTCTATGGATAAAAGGGATATTGGAGGCCAATAAATGGATAAGCGGTTTGCAGTTGTTTTAGCGGCTGGACAAGGAACGAGAATGAAATCGAAGCTTTATAAAGTCCTTCATCCAGTTTGCGGTAAGCCTATGGTAGAGCACGTCGTGGACGAAGCCTTAAAATTATCTTTATCGAAGCTTGTCACGATTGTCGGACATGGTGCGGAAGAAGTGAAAAAGCAGCTTGGTGATAAAAGCGAGTATGCGCTTCAAGCAGAACAGCTTGGCACTGCTCATGCTGTAAAACAGGCACAGCCATTTCTTGCTGACGAAAAAGGCGTCACGATTGTCATTTGCGGAGATACGCCGCTTTTAACAGCAGAGACGATGGAACAGATGCTGAAAGAACATACACAAAGAGAAGCGAAAGCTACGATTTTAACTGCGGTTGCAGAAGATCCAACCGGATATGGCCGCATTATTCGCAGCCAAAACGGAGCGGTTCAAAAAATCGTTGAGCATAAGGACGCCTCTGAAGAAGAACGTCTTGTAACTGAGATCAATACCGGTACGTATTGTTTTGACAATGAAGCGCTATTCCGGGCTATTGATCAGGTGTCTAATGATAACGCCCAAGGCGAGTATTATTTGCCGGATGTCATAGAGATTCTTAAAAATGAAGGCGAAACTGTTGCCGCTTACCAGACTGGTAATTTCCAAGAAACGCTCGGAGTTAATGATAGAGTTGCTCTTTCTCAAGCAGAACAATTTATGAAAGAGCATATTAATAAACGGCATATGCAAAATGGCGTGACGTTGATTGACCCGATGAATACGTATATTTCTCCCGACGCTGTTATCGGAAGCGATACTGTGATTTATCCTGGAACTGTAATTAAAGGTGAGGTGCAAATCGGAGAAGATACGATAATTGGCCCTCATACGGAGATTATGAATAGTTCCATCGGCAGCCGTACGGTTATTAAACAATCGGTAGTCAATCACAGTAAAGTGGGGAATGATGTAAACATAGGACCTTTTGCTCACATCAGACCTGATTCTGTCATCGGGAATGAAGTGAAGATCGGCAACTTTGTTGAAATTAAAAAGACTCAATTCGGAGACCGAAGCAAGGCATCTCATCTAAGCTATGTCGGTGATGCTGAGGTAGGCACTGATGTAAACCTGGGCTGCGGTTCAATTACTGTCAATTATGATGGGAAGAATAAGTATTTGACAAAAATTGAAGATGGCGCGTTTATCGGCTGCAACTCCAACTTGGTTGCCCCTGTCACAGTCGGAGAAGGCGCTTATGTGGCGGCAGGTTCAACTGTTACGGAAGATGTACCTGGAAAAGCGCTTGCTATTGCCAGAGCGAGACAAGTTAATAAAGACGATTATGTGAAAAATATTCATAAAAAATAATCCTAAATTCGGAGGTTTATCCATGTCTAATCAATACGGAGATAAGAATTTAAAGATTTTTTCTTTGAATTCGAATCCAGAGCTTGCAAAAGAAATCGCAGATATAGTTGGAGTTCAATTAGGGAAATGTTCTGTCACAAGATTTAGTGACGGGGAAGTCCAAATTAATATCGAAGAAAGTATTCGCGGATGTGATTGTTACATCATCCAGTCTACAAGTGACCCCGTTAACGAGCATATTATGGAACTGCTGATTATGGTAGATGCGTTAAAACGCGCTTCTGCAAAAACGATTAACATTGTTATTCCTTATTACGGTTATGCGCGTCAAGACAGAAAAGCAAGATCCCGTGAGCCAATCACAGCTAAACTTTTCGCTAACCTGCTTGAAACAGCTGGTGCGACTCGTGTGATTGCACTCGACCTGCATGCGCCGCAAATTCAAGGATTCTTTGATATACCGATTGACCACTTAATGGGTGTTCCGATTTTAGGAGAATATTTTGAAGGAAAAAACCTTGAAGATATCGTCATTGTTTCACCAGACCACGGCGGTGTGACACGTGCCCGCAAACTGGCTGACCGACTAAAAGCGCCGATTGCGATTATCGATAAACGCCGTCCGCGTCCAAACGTGGCGGAAGTTATGAATATTGTAGGTAATATCGAAGGGAAGACTGCTATCCTCATCGATGACATTATTGATACTGCAGGTACGATTACACTTGCTGCTAATGCGCTCGTAGAAAACGGAGCGAAAGAAGTATATGCATGCTGTACACACCCTGTACTATCAGGCCCTGCGGTTGAACGAATTAATAATTCAACAATTAAAGAGCTCGTTGTGACAAACAGCATCAAGCTTCCTGAAGAAAAGAAAATTGAACGCTTTAAGCAGCTTTCAGTCGGACCGCTTCTGGCTGAGGCGATTATTCGCGTTCATGAGCAACAATCAGTCAGCTATCTGTTCAGCTAAACCGTTTTTTGAGGTTTAAATCCTAATCGTTATGGGTATTGTTTGTAATAGGACAATTAAAACGATAATAGGATGGTGCTGAATATGGCAACTTTAACGGCAAAAGAAAGAACGGACTTTACTCGTTCATCTCTTCGGAATATCCGTACTTCAGGACATGTTCCAGGTATCATATATGGGAAGGATACTGGCAACAAACCAGTGTCATTAGACAGTGTGGAGCTGATCAAAACGCTGAGGGACGAAGGCAAAAATGCAGTCATTACGCTTGAGGTCAGCGGAGAAAAACACTCTGTCATGGTGACAGACCTGCAAACGGACCCGCTGAAAAATGAAATCACTCATGCTGATTTTCAAGTAGTCAATATGAGTGAGGACATTGAAGTGGAAGTTCCGATTCATCTGACCGGAGAAGCCATTGGTGTGAAAAACGGAGGCGTATTGCAGCAGCCGCTATATGCACTTACTGTAAAGGCTAAGCCAAAAGCCATTCCGCAAACGATTGAGGCTGATATTTCTAATCTCGATGTAAATGAAGTACTGACGATCGCGGATTTGCCTGCTGGCGGTGACTACTCCTTTCATCATGAATCAGATGAGGTCGTGGCTTCTATCCTTCCTCCGCAGCAGCAGGAAGCAGCTGAGATCGATGAAGAGGAATCTGCAGATGCTCAGCCTGAAGGTGAAAACAAAGAACAATAATAGCTTAAGGCGTAACCCTCCCGCGGTTACGTCTTTTGTGCTAGAATGAGAAGAATTATAGCCCGTTTATGAAGACGGGAGTTTTGTGACTAAGGGAGGATTCGCCATGCTTGTGATTGCCGGTCTCGGAAACCCGGGGAAGAACTATGAAAATACACGGCATAATGTCGGATTTATGGTGATAGATCAGCTTGCAAAGGAATGGAATATAGAGCTGAATCAAAATAAATTTAACGGATTATACGGAACCGGATTTGTTTCCGGCAAAAAGGTTCTACTTGTTAAACCGCTTACATATATGAATTTATCAGGAGAATGTTTGCGGCCTTTAATGGATTACTATGATGTGGATAACGAAGATTTGACAGTCATTTACGACGATCTTGACCTTCCGACTGGCAAGATTCGGTTAAGAACGAAAGGAAGCGCCGGAGGGCACAACGGCATCAAATCACTGATCCAGCATCTTGGAACATCCGAGTTTGACCGTATCCGCATCGGAATCGGCCGGCCTGTAAACGGCATGAAGGTCGTTGATTATGTGTTAGGCTCCTTTACAAAGGAGGAGGCACCTGAGATCGGGGAAGCGGTTGATAAATCTGTGAAGGCTTGTGAGGCTTCTCTGAGTAAACCGTTTTTAGAAGTCATGAACGAATTTAACGCAAAGGTATAAAATGAAACAACAAAGTCCATACTACACCAAAATGACTTTTTCATCAGGAGGTCCCTTGTATGGCTTTGCATTATTATTGTCGTCATTGCGGAGTGAAAGTAGGCAGTCTCGAATCTTCAATGGTATCGACAGACTCACTTGGATTTCAGCACTTAACAAATGAGGAAAGAAACGATATGATTTCTTATAAAGAAAATGGAGATGTCCATGTTTTGACGATATGTGAAGACTGCCAAGAGGCGCTTGACCGAAATCCGCATTACCACGAATATCACACATTTATTCAATAAAAAGCTTTGGTGTAGACACTAGACCAAAGCGTTTTTCTGTTCTCACAGGAAACAGAGAGGAGGGGCCATATGGACAACATTCAAACCTTTATAAAAGAAAGCGATGACTTTAAATCCATCATCAACGGTTTACACGAGGGCCTGAAGGAACAACTGCTCGCGGGTCTGTCGGGTTCCGCGCGTTCTGTTTTTACTTCTGCCCTGGCTAATGAAACGAATAAGCCTATCTTTCTCATCACCCATAACTTATATCAAGCCCAGAAAGTAACAGATGATCTGACTTCACTTCTAGAGGATCGGTCTGTCCTTTTGTACCCCGTCAATGAACTCATTTCATCAGAAATCGCAGTGGCAAGCCCTGAATTGCGGGCGCAGCGATTAGATGTCATTAATAGATTAACGAATGGAGAAGCGCCGATTGTCGTTGCTCCTGTAGCTGCCATCAGAAGAATGCTGCCGCCTGTAGAGGTGTGGAAAAGCAGCCAGATGCTCATTCAAGTGGGTCATGATATCGAACCTGACCAGCTAGCGTCACGGCTGGTGGAGATCGGGTATGAACGGTCTGATATGGTATCTGCACCCGGAGAATTCAGTATTCGCGGAGGAATCATTGATATTTATCCGCTGACTTCAGAAAATCCGGTGAGAATTGAACTTTTTGACACTGAAGTCGATTCAATCCGCAGCTTTAACTCAGATGATCAGCGGTCAATTGAGACCCTTACTTCGATCAATATCGGTCCCGCGAAGGAATTAATTATCAGACCGGAAGAAAAAGCGCGGGCGATGGAGAAAATCGATAGCGGTCTTGCTGCGAGCTTGAAAAAATTAAAGGCTGACAAGCAAAAAGAAATACTTCATGCGAATATTTCTCACGATAAAGAACGCTTGTCTGAAGGCCAGACAGATCAGGAGCTCGTGAAGTATCTCTCATATTTCTATGAAAAGCCTGCTAGTTTACTAGATTATACACCTGAAAATACACTTCTGATTTTGGATGAAGTCAGCCGGATTCATGAGATGGAAGAACAGCTTCAAAAAGAAGAAGCGGAGTTTATAACAAATCTTCTTGAGGAAGGCAAGATTTTGCATGACATTCGTTTGTCATTCAGCTTCCAAAAAATAGTGGCTGAGCAAAAACGGCCTCTGCTGTACTATTCTTTATTTTTGCGGCATGTACAGCATACGAGTCCGCAAAATATCGTCAATGTGTCAGGCCGGCAAATGCAGAGTTTCCATGGGCAAATGAATGTGCTCGCGGGTGAAATGGAGCGTTTTAAAAAATCAAATTTCACTGTTGTGTTCTTAGGAGCAAACAAGGAACGTACACAGAAATTGTCATCTGTTCTGGCTGATTATGATATCGAGGCCGCCGTGACAGACAGCAAAAAAGCGCTTGTTCAGGGACAGGTCTATATCATGGAAGGCGAGCTCCAATCGGGATTTGAGCTGCCATTAATGAAGCTTGCCGTTATTACGGAAGAAGAACTGTTCAAAAACCGTGTGAAAAAGAAGCCGCGAAAACAGAAGCTTACCAATGCAGAGCGCATCAAGAGCTATTCTGAGCTTCAAATTGGTGATTATGTCGTTCATATTAATCACGGGATCGGAAAATACCTGGGAATTGAAACCCTTGAAATCAACGGAATTCATAAAGACTATTTAAATATTCATTATCAGGGAAGTGACAAACTTTACGTCCCTGTAGAACAAATTGATCAGGTGCAAAAATATGTCGGCTCCGAAGGAAAAGAGCCGAAGCTGTATAAATTAGGCGGAAGCGAATGGAAACGGGTTAAGAAAAAAGTAGAGACATCCGTTCAGGATATTGCTGATGACTTAATTAAGCTCTATGCCGAAAGAGAAGCGAGCAAGGGATACGCGTTTTCTCCTGACCATGAGATGCAGCGTGAATTCGAATCAGCTTTCCCTTATCAAGAGACTGAGGATCAGCTCCGTTCGATTCACGAAATCAAAAAAGACATGGAAAGAGAACGTCCGATGGACCGCTTGCTGTGCGGAGATGTGGGCTACGGTAAAACAGAGGTTGCCATACGTGCCGCTTTTAAGGCGATCGGCGACGGAAAGCAGGTAGCTCTGCTCGTCCCGACAACCATTTTGGCACAGCAGCACTATGAAACCATTAAAGAGCGCTTCCAGGACTATCCGATTAATATCGGCCTTCTCAGCAGGTTCAGAACAAGAAAAGAAGCAAACGAAACAATCAAAGGATTGAAAAACGGGACGGTTGATATCGTCATCGGGACGCATCGGCTGCTATCAAAAGATGTCGTGTATAAAGACTTAGGGCTCCTCATCATTGATGAAGAGCAGCGTTTCGGTGTAACCCATAAAGAAAAGATCAAGCAAATTAAAGCCAATGTTGATGTTTTAACGCTAACAGCAACGCCGATTCCGCGTACGCTGCATATGTCTATGCTTGGCGTAAGGGATCTTTCAGTCATCGAAACTCCGCCGGAAAACCGCTTCCCCGTACAGACGTATGTTGTGGAATACAATGGCGCTCTTGTCAGAGAGGCAATTGAACGTGAGCTTGCACGCGGGGGCCAGGTCTATTTCTTGTACAACCGGGTAGAGGACATCGAGCGGAAAGCGGATGAGATCTCAATGCTTGTCCCGGACGCAAAGGTGACGTACGCCCACGGAAAAATGACAGAAAATGAATTAGAAACCGTTATGCTGAGTTTCCTTGAAGGAGAATCAGACGTTCTCGTCAGTACAACCATTATTGAAACAGGTGTGGACATCCCGAACGTCAATACGCTGATCGTATTTGACGCCGACAAGATGGGGCTTTCTCAGCTTTACCAGCTGCGGGGGCGTGTCGGCCGTTCTAACCGTGTGGCATATGCGTACTTCACGTACCGTCGGGATAAAGTGCTGACAGAAGTAGCTGAAAAAAGGCTGCAGGCCATTAAAGAATTCACAGAGCTAGGTTCCGGTTTTAAAATCGCAATGCGTGACTTAACCATTCGCGGAGCCGGGAATCTTCTTGGCGCCCAGCAGCATGGCTTCATCGATTCGGTCGGATTTGACCTCTATTCCCAAATGTTGAAAGAGGCCATTGAAGAACGTAAAGGAGACACAGCGAAGACAGAGCAGTTTGAAACAGAAATTGATGTCGAGCTTGATGCGTATATTCCAGAAACATATATTCAAGACGGCAAACAGAAAATTGATATGTATAAACGCTTTAGGTCTGTGGCGACAATCGAAGAGAAGAATGAGCTTCAGGATGAAATGATCGACCGCTTTGGAAACTATCCAAAAGAAGTCGAATACTTGTTCACTGTTGCAGAAATGAAGGTTTATGCGAGACAGGAACGTGTCGAGCTGATTAAGCAGGATAAAGACGCTGTCAGATTGACGATCTCTGAAGAAGCAAGTGCTGAAATTGACGGACAGAAGCTGTTTGAGCTTGGCAATCAATATGGCAGACAAATCGGACTGGGAATGGAAGGGAAAAAACTCAAAATCTCCATACAGACGAAAGGCCGTAGTGCCGATGAGTGGCTCGACACCGTGCTGGGCATGCTGAAGGGCTTAAAAAATGTGAAAAAGCAAACCATTTCATCAACGTAAATTTTGTTACTCTCTGGTGTATATTACATTTGATGTGACGGATACTAATTTCAAGCGAGGCGGAAGGTACATAAAGTAACTGCTTTAGGTCTTTCCCACATATATACCATCAAATGAAAGAGAGGCACCAGAGATGAAAGCAACCGGTATCGTACGTCGTATTGATGACTTAGGTCGGGTCGTGATTCCTAAAGAAATTCGAAGAACTCTGAGAATCAGGGAAGGCGATCCGCTTGAGATTTTTGTGGATCGTGACGGAGAAGTGATTTTGAAAAAGTACTCTCCGATCAGTGAGCTTGGAGACTTTGCAAAAGAGTATGCAGACGCGCTTTACGACAGTCTCGGCCATTCAGTGCTGATTTGTGATCGTGATGTATATATTGCCGTGTCTGGCAGCTCCAAAAAAGATTACTTAAACAAGTCAATCAGCGAAATGCTGGAAAGAATAATGGATCAGCGCAGCTCTGTGCTTGAGAGTGATGCGAAATCAGTGCAGCTTGTGAATGGCATAGATGAGGACATGAATTCTTATACTGTCGGCCCAATAGTGGCGAATGGCGATCCGATAGGTGCTGTGGTGATTTTTTCAAAAGATCAATCAATGGGCGAAGTAGAGCATAAAGCCGTTGAAACAGCAGCTGGATTTTTGGCTCGTCAAATGGAACAGTAGGTCTTATTCCTTTTATCGAAAATAGGTATGAAAAGAACAGCTCTCCTTTGGGACGCTGTTCTTTTTCATGCGTGCCGAAATAGGATTCCAAGGGTTGGGATATGGTATAATAACCTCGTTTTTATTTGTGCCGCGGTAATACGTGAACCGTATTGCCCTTGACGTTGGGAAGGAGCTTTTGGATGGACGATTCAATAGGCGTTAAACGGCATTGGGTTTGGCAGGGGGCATTTGTTTTAATTCTGGCAGGCGTCATCACAAAAATTTTAAGCGCCGTTTACAGAGTCCCGTTTCAAAACATTGTCGGCGATGTTGGATTCTATATATATCAGCAGGTATATCCCTTTCTTGGTATTGCGGTTATGCTGTCAACATCAGGATTTCCGGTCATTATTTCGAAACTGATGAATGATTATAGCGAAAAAAATCATCACACTATATTAAAAATATCAGCGTGGTTTTTGTCTTTAATCGGTATGTTATTATTTCTTTGTTTATATTTGGGTGCTGTTCCCATCGCGCTCTTTATGGGGGATTCGCATCTCGCTGAGTTAATTCAAGTGACCGCGTATGCATTTCTGTTGTTCCCATTTGTCGCGTTGCTTAGAGGCGGTTTTCAAGGGCGGCACGAAATGCTCCCTTCGGCCCTATCACAGATGACAGAGCAGTTTCTGCGAGTTGCGGTGCTCTTAGGATTATCATTTTGGCTCGTCAAAAAAGGAGCCTCACTTTATACTGCGGGAGCGGCAGCAGCTTCCGGATCTCTTGCCGGAAGTTTCGTTGCATTGATAATACTCGGATTTTTTTGGTTCAAAATGAAAAGAGACAAGCAAACGGGTAGACAAAATGAAAGTGACATCACAACAAAAGAATTGACGAAAAAACTGCTGTTATATTCGGTTACAATTTGTGTAAGCAGTTTGCTGCTTTTGTTTATCCAGCTTGTTGATGCCTTGAATTTATATGCTTTGCTATCAGGTGGTGAGGCAAGCGAAGAAGCGAAACGCCTAAAGGGAATTTATGATCGGGGACAGCCCTTGCTGCAGCTCGGCTCAGTGTTTGCCATAAGCATTGCGACGTCACTCGTTCCGTATATTTCTATGGCTGTAAAAAACAAAGAGCTGAAGATCATGAAAGAAAAAATCACGTCATCTTTGAAACTGTGCCTTGTGCTCGGTACAGGCGCATCGGCTGGGTTAATTTGCATTCTTAAGCCGGTGAATATCATGCTGTTTCAAAATGGAGAAGGGACAGGTGCGTTACAAATATTTAGCAGCTCTATTTTGTTTGCATCTATGGCGGTAACGGCAGCAGCAGTCTTACAGGGCGCGGGGTACACAGTTTTTCCTGCGATAGCGGTAGGCATGGGTGTTGCAGTGAAATGGGTGTTAAACACCCTTTTGGTTCCGCGCTATGGGATTGAAGGTGCATCGCTTGCGACAGCGGCTTCCTTTGCGGCTGTCGCCGGCCTTAACTTGTATCAGCTTCGGCAAAAGGAATGGCTCGATAAGCTTAGAGGTGTTTTGATTCCGATTATTGGATCTGCTCTTTTGATGTCAGCTGTTTTGCTTGCGTATACGCGTCTCTGGACTTTCTTGCTTCCTGCAACAGGAAGAGGATCGGCTGTGATAGAGAGTCTTTCTGCTGTTGCTATTGGTGGCGCGGTGTTTATTTATTGTATGATGAGATTGGGAATATTTACAGATGAAGAGCTGAACAGTGTGCCATTCGGCAGCAAGTTAAGCAAATTCGTGAGAAGGAGAGAACAAAATGGCGGGTAAAATTACTGTCGTCGGACTTGGTGCCGGAGACATGGACCAATTGACAATTGGTATACACAAGCTGCTGACGAAGGCAGATACGCTGTATGTCAGAACCAAGGATCATCCTTTAATTGAGGAGCTTGAAAAAGAAACGAAGAACATCCGTTACTTTGACGATATATATGAGAAGCATGATCAGTTTGAGGCGGTATATGAAGAAATTGCTGACATCCTCTTTAAAGCGGCGCAGCGTGAGGACGTGGTTTATGCTGTACCGGGACACCCGTTTGTCGCAGAAAAAACAGTTCAGCTGCTGACGGAGCGGCAGGAAAAGGAAAATGTTCAAGTGAAAGTCGCAGGGGGACAAAGTTTCCTTGATGCCACATTCAATGCCTTGCAAATCGACCCGATTGAAGGTTTTCAATTTGTGGATGCCGGCACATTATCCGCGGATGAGCTAGAGCTCAGCCATCATTTGATTATATGTCAGGTTTACGACCAAATGACGGCCTCAGAAGTGAAGCTGACATTAATGGAGAAGCTGCCTGATGATTATGAGGTCGTGATCGTGACTGCAGCAGGCAGCCGTGACGAAGATATCAGGACAGTGCCATTATTTGAGCTGGACCGCAATGTCGCCTTGAATAACTTAACAAGTGTGTATATTCCGCCGATTAAAGAAGAGAAGCTGCTTTATCACGAATTCTCCACGTTCCGAAGCATCATCAGAGAGCTTCGCGGACCTAATGGATGTCCGTGGGATAAAAAGCAGACGCATCAGTCATTAAAGCAGTACATGATTGAAGAATGTTATGAGCTTCTCGAAGCAATTGACGAAGAAGACACAGACCATATGATCGAAGAGCTTGGCGACGTTTTGCTTCAGGTCTTGCTTCACGCGCAAATTGGTGAAGATGAAGGTTATTTCACAATTGATGATGTCATAAAAGGAATCAGTGAAAAAATGGTCCGAAGACATCCCCATGTGTTTAAAGATGTTAAGGTTCAGGATGAGAACGATGTATTGGCAAATTGGGAAGATATAAAAAAGGCCGAAAAAAACACATCTGAATCATCGTTATTAGACAGCGTACCGAAGACTCTTCCAGCTCTTTCGAAAGCAGCTAAATT
This sequence comes from Bacillus sp. F56, assembly GCF_001748205.1. Lineage (NCBI taxonomy): Bacteria > Bacillati > Bacillota > Bacilli > Caryophanales > Bacillaceae > Bacillus > Bacillus sp. F56. The sequence goes on along the minus strand of NZ_BDFC01000015.1, from coordinate 22,918 downwards.
GCAGAAAAAAGCAGCGAAGGTCGGTTTTGACTGGGAAGACGTCAGTGATATTTGGGAAAAGGTAAGTGAGGAAATGAAGGAATTTTATTCTGAGGTTTCTGAAGCTCCTCATGAACATAATCTTAAAGCCGAGTTTGGCGACATTTTGTTCGCGCTGGTGAATGTAGCCCGCTTCTACAAAATAGAGCCAGAGGAAGCGCTGACTATGACTAATGACAAATTCCGGAGACGGTTCTCATACATTGAAGAAACAGCGAAGGAAAAGGGAATCGAGCTGGCTGATATGTCTCTTGAGGACATGGACAAACTGTGGAACGAAGCAAAAGAAACTGAGAGGAGATCATAGATATGAGATTAGATAAATTTTTAAAAGTATCACGGCTGATCAAACGACGTACACTAGCGAAGGAAGTAGCTGACCAAGGACGAATCTCTATAAACGGAAACCAGGCGAAAGCAAGTTCTGACGTAAAACCGGGAGATGAACTAACGGTCCGCTTCGGCCAAAAGCTTGTAACGGTTCAAGTTAATGAATTGAAAGACACAACGAAAAAAGAAGAAGCTGCAAACATGTATACGATTCTAAAAGAAGAAAAACTCGGCGAATAGGCTTGTTCTAAAAAAATCCCCCTCCTCATACAATGCAGTAATAGTGCTAAAAGTATCGAGGATATGGGGGCTGAATAGATGAATTCATATTATGATCAAAAAGGTTCTTCGTCTGTTCCGGAACAGCATGATGTGACAATGAAAGGCCGGAAGCATTTAGATATTTCTGGGGTTAAGCATGTGGAGAGCTTCGATAATGAAGAATTCCTGCTAGAAACGGTGATGGGAATGCTCTCCGTCAGAGGCCAAAACCTGCAGATGAAAAATCTAGATGTGGAAAAAGGGATTGTTTCTATTAAAGGCAGGGTATTTGATTTAGTGTACTTAGACGAACAACAAGGGGATAAAGCTAAAGGATTTTTTAGCAAGTTGTTTAAATGACGCTGACGACACAATTCTATACAATGCTGGCGATGGCCGGTATGGGTCTCTGGCTTGGTGCTTCGCTTGATACATACCGGCTCTTTGTCATTCGTGCTAAAACAGCCAGATGGCTATTATTTATTCATGATATTCTTTTCTGGATTGTGCAAGGGCTGCTTTTCTTTTATGTCTTGCTTCATGTAAATGAGGGAGAATTCAGGATTTACATCTTTTTAGCGGTTCTGCTGGGCATTGCGACGTATCAGAGCCTTTGCAAACGAATCTATATAAAAATACTGAAATTCGTCATTTACCTTGTTGTTTCTGTTTATCAATTCTTCAAAAAACTCATTCAGCACGTGTTATTTCGTCCTATTGTGTGGACATGCGGAGCGATCATCTGGATGGCGGCATTTTTATTCAAGAAAACATACCGCCTGATCGGTTTTCTCCTGCTGTGTCTTTATAAAATAGTCATGGTTCTGTGTTTTCCGATCCGTTTTATCGTGAAACAATGTTTGAAACTTCTTCCTGTGAGAATGCGTCTAACTTTTAGACGTTTATTTGAAAAAGGTGCAGGATTTCTTAAAAAGAAGAAGAAACTATTGATAACCATAAGAACGACCATCACAAGTTTTTTGAAGAGATGAAAGGAGGACCGTCTGGTTTGAATTTTTCCAGGGAACGAACGATAACTGAAATACAAAACGACTATAAAGAACAAGTGGAACGGCAGAATCAGCTGAAGAAAAGAAGACGCAAAGGGCTGTACAGACGGTTGACTGTATTCGGCGCCCTAGTATTCCTGACTGCAATTGTGCTGGCAAGCTCTGTATGGTCCCAAACATCTTCCCTTAGCGCAAAAGAAGAAAAGAAAGAACAGCTTGAAAAAGAACTGAAAAATTTAAAGACAAAACAAGCGGATTTAAAAGAAGAAATATCCAAATTGAAGGATGAGGATTACGTCACAGAGCTTGCCAGAAGGGACTTATTCATGTCTGGAGACGGAGAAATTATCTTCAATGTGGAGAAGAAGAGCAAGTAGCCTTGTTGACACTTAAATTTTTATTTAGGTATAATTAAGCAAACGATCTTTTTATAAGCCTAAGGAGGAGCACTTTTTTTATGTCGATTGAAGTTGGCAGCAAGTTGCAAGGGAAAATTACAGGTATTACAAATTTTGGAGCATTTGTTGAATTGCCTGGAGGCTCAACCGGTCTCGTTCACATTAGTGAGGTAGCTGATAATTATGTCAAAGACATTAACGACCACTTAAAAGTCGGCGACCAAGTTGAAGTGAAAGTCATCAACGTTGAAAAAGACGGGAAAATTGGTTTATCTATTAAAAAAGCTAAAGACCGTCCGCAAGCCAGACCTAGAAATGATTTCCGTCCGAAAGAATCTTTTGAACAGAAAATGAATAAGTTTTTAAAAGACAGCGAAGATCGCTTGTCATCTTTAAAACGCAATACGGAATCAAAACGTGGAGGGCGCGGAGCAAGAAGAGGATAACTTGCTGCTTTCTATAAAATAAATGAAGCATCCGTTCATCCCGACGGATGCTTTTTTATTATCCTCACCCTCTCCAAGAGTCAGAAAATTACAACATTAAAGTTTCTGTTGACGAAAGAGACAAACCTTTGTATTATATAACTTGTGCTTAGAAGCACAAAACAATATGGCGGTGTAGCTCAGCTGGCTAGAGCGTACGGTTCATACCCGTGAGGTCGGGGGTTCGATCCCCTCCGCCGCTACCATATTTGTTTGGCCCGTTGGTCAAGCGGTTAAGACACCGCCCTTTCACGGCGGTAACACGGGTTCGAATCCCGTACGGGTCATCCTAAAAAATCGGTTTCTCTTGCAGAAACCGATTTTTTTCATTTTTAGACAACATTCCAGAAATTCTTTTGATAAACGAATATCAAGGCAGAAACCGTCGAAGATTTCTTCGGTATTGTTACCTTCTTTTGACAAAATCCTATCTGTGCATTCGCTATAATGACAGGCAACGAATATAACAGGTGGGAGATGAGAGGAATGGAAAAAGCAGAAAGAAGAGTGAACGGGCCAATGGCGGGACAGGCTTTGGAAAAACTCCAATCGTTTTTTAACAGGGGAACGAAGCTGGTGACCCATCATTTGCATTCACTGTTTTTCTATAAAGGATTCATTTATGTCGTCATCGGATTTTTGCTTGGACGAGCTTTCATATTATCCGAGGTGCTTCCTTTCGCACTTCCTTTCTTTGGAGCGATGCTTCTCATCAGAAGAGACAAAGCGTTTTATGCGGTTTTGGCCGTGCTTGCAGGTGCGCTGACTATATCTCCGAAGCACTCATTGCTCATACTAGCGGCATTGCTGGCATTCTTCGTGTTTTCTAAAGTGGCCGCCTTCATTACCGACGATCGTGTAAAAGCACTCCCGATTGTCGTGTTCTTTTCCATGGCTGCAGCAAGAGCCGGGTTTGTTTATGCCCAAAATGGCGCATTTACAACCTATGATTATGTAATGGCTGTCGTTGAGGCTGGACTATCGTTTATCTTAACATTGATTTTCCTTCAGAGCCTTCCAGTTTTCACTGTGAAAAAAGTGAAACAATCATTAAAAATAGAGGAAATCATATGCTTTATGATCCTGATTGCTTCTGTGTTAACGGGACTGGCCGGCTTGTCCTACCAAGGGATGCAGGCAGAACATATATTGGCTCGCTATGTTGTATTGAGTTTTTCCTTTATTGGCGGAGCAAGCATTGGCTGTACGGTTGGCGTCGTGACCGGCCTGATTCTTGGCTTGGCGAATATCGGAAACCTCTATCAAATGAGTCTGCTTGCTTTTTCCGGTTTATTAGGCGGCTTGCTGAAGGAAGGGAAAAAAGCAGGTGCGGCGATCGGCCTGATCGTTGGGTCGCTTCTTATATCTTTATATGGTGAAGGCTCCGCCGGTCTGATGACAACGCTCTATGAGTCACTAATCGCAGTCGGCCTGTTTTTGCTCACACCTCAATCTATTACAAGGAAAGTGGCGAGATATATTCCGGGAACTGTGGAGCATCTTCAAGAGCAGCAGCAATACGCAAGAAAAATCCGAGATGTCACTGCTCAGAAGGTAGACCAGTTCTCCAATGTATTTCACGCGCTGTCTGAAAGCTTTGCAACCTTTTACCAAGCATCAGACGAACAGACAGATGACAGCGAAGTGGATCTGTTTTTAAGCAAAATCACGGAGCATTCCTGTCAGACGTGTTACAAGAAAAACAGGTGCTGGGTACAGAACTTTGATAAAACATATGACTTAATGAAACAAGTTATGCTTGAAACAGAAGAAAAAGAATATGCATCAAACCGAAGGCTGAAAAAAGAGTTTCATCAGCATTGTTCTAAATCAAAGCAGGTTGAAGAGCTGATTGAGGATGAGCTCGCACATCATCATGCCCATTTGACGCTCAAGAAAAAAGTCCAGGACAGCAGGCGTCTTGTTGCCGAACAGCTTTTAGGCGTTTCTGAGGTCATGGCCGACTTTTCTCGGGAAATAAAAAGAGAGCGAGAACAGCATTTTCTGCAGGAAGAGCAAATCATAGAGGCACTTCAGCATTTCGGAATTGAGATTCAGCATGTGGAGATCTATAGCCTTGAACAAGGAAATATCGATATTGAAATGACCATTCCGTTCAGCGGACATGGAGAAAGTGAAAAAATAATTGCCCCTATGCTTTCTGACATTCTGGAAGAACAAATTCTTGTGAAAGCCGAACAGCACTCTCCGCATCCGAATGGATACAGCCATGTCGCCTTTGGGTCAACAAAATCATACAGGGTGTCCACAGGGGCGGCTCACGCTGCGAAGGGCGGCGGCCTTGTCTCCGGCGACAGCTACAGCATGATGGAGCTTGGAGCCAGAAAATATGCTGCGGCAATCAGTGACGGAATGGGCAATGGCGCAAGAGCGCACTTTGAAAGCAATGAAACGATTAAGCTTCTTGAAAAAATCCTTGAATCAGGAATTGATGAAAAAATAGCGATTAAAACCATTAACAGTATATTGTCCCTAAGGACAACTGATGAGATATATTCCACGCTTGACCTGTCTATTATCGATCTTCAAGATGCCAGCTGTAAATTTCTGAAGGTTGGATCGACGCCTAGCTTTATCAAACGGGGTGACCAGGTCATGAAAGTTCAAGCGAGCAATCTGCCAATCGGTATTATTAATGAATTCGATGTGGAGGTTGTGAGTGAACAGCTAAAAGCGGGTGACCTCTTAATTATGATGAGTGATGGCATTTTTGAGGGGCCTAAGCATGTGGAAAATCACGACTTATGGATGAAGCGTAAAATGAAAGGATTAAAAACAAATGACCCGCAGGAGATTGCCGATTTGCTTATGGAAGAAGTCATCCGCACAAGGTCCGGCCAAATTGAGGACGATATGACTGTTGTTGTCGTCCGGATTGATCACAATACACCGAAGTGGGCATCCATTCCTGTTCCGGCAATCTTTCAAAACAAACAAGAAATTTCATAACGCTTTCGTATAAATCAAATTTCTTCTGGCGAAGATGGGAATATATGAATCTGAGAATCCTCGTATTCTCCAGGAGGAATGAATGTGAATAACGGACATTTAAATCAAATTTTGCTGATAACGGATGGCTGCTCGAACCATGGGGAAGACCCGCTTGCAATGGCTGCTTTTGCTAAAGAGCAGGGGATTACGGTAAACGTCATAGGTATAATGGAAGAAAATCAAATTGACCCTGAGGCTATGAAGGAAGTAGAAGGGATTGCACTTGCCGGAGGCGGCGTGCACCAGGTCGTTTATGCATCTCAGCTTTCACAAACCGTTCAAATGGTAACAAAAAAAGCGATGACGCAAACCCTGCAAGGTGTCGTCAATCAAGAACTGAAACAAATTCTCGGAAAGAATGTGGAAATGGAAGAGCTTTCTCCGGAAAAACGCGGCGAAGTCATGGAAGTGGTAGACGAGCTTGGAGAAACGGTGCATCTTCAGGTTTTGGTTCTTGTTGATACAAGTGCAAGCATGGCGCCAAAGCTTCCAACAGTAAAAGAGGCGCTGATTGATTTGTCTGTCAGCCTCAATTCCCGAATCGGGAATAACGAATTTGCGATGTGTATATTTCCCGGGAAAAAACAAGAGGTCGAGCTTGTGCTGAACTGGACACCGAAGCTACAATCTCTTTCCACCCTCTTTGCAAAGCTTTCGACAGGGGGCATCACGCCGACAGGTCCGGCGATTCGTGAAGCGACACTGCAATTTGAAAAAATACGCTCAAGAAGGGGCATGCTGGCAGATGATGAACGACGCTTTGACGAGTTTGGCATGTAGCCTAAAGCCTGGCACGACAATCAAAGGCAAGTGGAATGGAAACACTTATACATTGCGTAAACAGCTTGGTAAAGGGGCCAATGGAATTGTGTATTTGGCAGAAGCATCAGATGGACATGTTGCCTTAAAGGTGAGTGATGACAGCCTGTCTATTACTTCTGAAGTGAATGTCTTGAAATCTTTCTCAAAGGCCCAGTCCGTTACGATGGGGCCTTCTTTTTTTGATACGGATGATGCCTATATTCCCAGTGCCAATACGAAAGTTTCATTTTATGCAATGGAATACATAAAAGGGCCGCTGCTTTTGAAGTATGTCAGTGATAAAGGAGCAGAATGGATACCGGTATTAATGATTCAGCTATTATCCAGTTTATCGCTGCTTCACCAGCAAGGATGGATATTCGGCGATCTTAAACCTGATAATCTGATCGTAACTGGCCCTCCCGCAAGGATCCGCTGTATTGATGTGGGCGGCACGACAAAGGAAGGCCGGGCGATAAAAGAGTATACGGAGTTTTATGACAGAGGCTATTGGGGGTATGGAACAAGAAAGGCAGAGCCATCCTACGATTTGTTCGCGGTTGCTATGATTATGATCAACAGTGTGCACAAAAAAGAATTTAAGAAAACAAACCAGCCCCAAGAACAGCTTAGGTCGCTCATTGAAGGTAACCCGTTGCTGCATAAGTATAAAAAAGTGCTTCTTTCAGCCTTGAACGGAGAATATCAATCCGCAGATGAAATGAAGAAGGATATGCTCGACGCGGGGCAAAAAGCAGTACAAAGAAAACAACCTATAAAAACATCACCTCAGCCTGCCGCACGACAGAGGCAGCAAAAACCTCGTCAAGGAAAAGTAGCGAAGACCCGGTACACCCCAAAACAGAAACCGGCTAAGCCGGGGGGGCTATTTGAAACAACGCTCATCGTGATCAGTGTTTTAGCGCTTTATTTCGCCTACATTATCTTTTTCTTAATCTGAATGGCGCAAACTCCAGAGCCTATGCTTCTTCTTTGCTTGGAGGGATTGAAAGTGATAGGATATGAATATCTTTAAAATACCTGCTCATTGTGAGGAGGACATTGTGAAAAGTGTCAAAGATTTTTTAAACAAACACAATCTTACGTTAAAAGGGGCGACAATTATTGTAGGCGTTTCCGGCGGTCCGGACTCAATGGCTCTTCTTCACGCATTGCATACTTTATGCGGCCGTTCAGCAAATATTATTGCAGCTCACGTTGATCATCGGTTCAGAGGCGCGGAATCCGAGGAGGATATGCGTTTTGTCCAAGCTTATTGTAAGGCTCAACAGCTCGTGTGTGAAACGGCTCAAATCAATGTAACCGCATATGCACAGGAAAAAGGACTCAATAAGCAGGCTGCAGCACGTGATTGCCGCTATCAGTTTTTTGAGGAAATCATGTCAAAGCAACAAGCGGACTATCTGGCGCTTGCTCATCATGGAGATGACCAGGTTGAAACAATGCTTATGAGATTGGCTAAGGGCGCGCTTGGAACGGGGCTTGCGGGAATGCAGCCGGTTAGACGTTTTGGGACGGGGCGGATCATCAGGCCGTTCCTAACGATTACAAAGGAAGAGATCCTTCGCTATTGCCGTGAAAACGGCTTGAGCTACCGGACGGATGAAAGCAACGCCAAAGATGACTACACGAGAAACAGATTCAGAAAAACAGTGCTCCCGTTCTTGAAAAAGGAGTCTCCGGATGTGCATAAAAGGTTTCAAAAAGTGAGTGAAGCACTGACGGAAGATGAGCAATTCTTACAGTCATTAACGAAAGATGAAATGAATAAAGTAATCACAAGCCAGTCTAATACATCAGTTGAAATCAATTCCTCTCAATTGCTTGCCCTCCCGATGCCTTTACAAAGAAGAGGAGTTCAACTAATATTAAACTATCTTTATGAAAACGTTCCATCATCCTTTTCAGCCCATCACATTCAACAGTTTCTTGATTGGGCGGAAAATGGCGGTCCTTCAGGAGTATTGGACTTTCCGAAAGGGCTGAAGGTGGTCAAATCATATCAGACATGTTTGTTTACATTTGAACAATGGCAGTGCAAAAATGTTCCCTTTGAATACCAAATAAGCGGAGCTGCTGATGAAACGGCAGTGCTCCCCAATGGATATCTGATAGAGGCAAAGCATTATACGGATTCGCCTGAAGAACATGGGAATGCTGTTTTTATCACAAGTGAAAAAAAGGTGCAATTTCCCTTAACAATCCGGACGAGAAAAGCTGGAGACCGGATCAAACTAAAAGGGATGAACGGCTCAAAAAAGGTAAAGGATATATTTATTGATAAGAAAATGCCTCTCCAAGAAAGAGACAACTGGCCGATTGTGACGGACGCAAGCGGTGAAATTATCTGGATACCTGGCTTGAAAAAATCAATTTTTGAAGATCTTGTGATTCCAAACAGCGACCGCATTGTATTACAATATAGACAGCATGAAAAGTGTAGGGGGCAAGCAAAATCATGATGAAACATGATATCGAGAAAGTACTGATCTCAGAGGCAGAGATACAAGAGAAAGTAAAAGAGTTAGGCGCAGAATTAACGAGCGAGTATCAAGATACATTTCCGTTGGCAATCGGTGTGTTAAAAGGAGCACTTCCTTTTATGGCGGATCTTATCAAGCATATTGATACATATTTGGAAATGGATTTCATGGATGTATCAAGCTACGGAAATTCTACGGTTTCTTCTGGAGAAGTCAAAATCATTAAAGATTTGGATACATCTGTAGAGGGCCGGGACATCTTAATTATTGAAGATATCATCGACAGTGGGTTAACCTTAAGTTATCTCGTAGAGCTCTTCCGATACCGTAAAGCAAAATCAATTAAGATTGTTACCCTTTTGGATAAACCGAGCGGAAGAAAAGCGGACATCAAAGCAGACTTTGTAGGTTTTGAAGTTCCTGACGCGTTTGTAGTGGGTTACGGACTTGATTATGCTGAGCGCTATCGCAATCTGCCTTATATCGGAGTGTTAAAACCGGCAGTTTATGAAAGCTGATCGGCAGCCTGCTTCCGAGATGGTTATTGTTTGTATTGGAATGATTTTCTATGGTACTATTGAACATAGTTGTGCTTACTGTGGGAGGAGGTAAGGAATGAATCGGGTCTTCCGTAATACCATTTTTTATTTACTTATTTTATTAGTAGTAATCGGGGTTGTGAGCTACTTCCAGACCTCAAATCCGAAAACAGAAAATATGTCGTACAGTACGTTCATCAAAAACCTGGATGACGGGAAAGTTGATAGCGTATCGGTTCAGCCTGTCAGAGGTGTTTATGAGGTAAAAGGGCAGCTGAAAAACTACGACAAAGATCAATACTTTTTGACTCATGTTCCTGAAGGAAAGGGAGCAGACCAGATATTTAACGCTTTGAAAAAAACGGACGTAAAGGTTGATCCCGCTCAAGAAACAAGCGGATGGGTGACATTCCTGACGACCATCATCCCGTTTGTTATTATCTTTATTCTGTTTTTCTTCCTGCTCAATCAGGCTCAAGGCGGCGGCAGCCGTGTCATGAACTTTGGTAAGAGTAAGGCGAAGCTGTATACAGAGGAAAAGAAACGCGTCAAATTTAAAGACGTTGCAGGGGCTGACGAAGAAAAGCAAGAACTCGTTGAAGTTGTTGAGTTTCTGAAAGATCCCCGCAAGTTTGCCGAGCTTGGCGCCAGAATACCGAAAGGCGTGCTTTTAGTCGGACCTCCGGGTACCGGTAAAACATTGCTCGCCAAGGCTTGTGCAGGTGAAGCCGGCGTACCTTTCTTCAGCATCAGCGGATCTGATTTCGTTGAAATGTTTGTAGGTGTCGGTGCTTCCCGTGTGCGTGACTTGTTTGAAAATGCGAAAAAGAATGCGCCTTGTTTGATTTTCATTGATGAAATTGACGCAGTGGGACGCCAGCGTGGAGCGGGTCTCGGCGGCGGACACGATGAACGTGAACAGACGCTAAACCAATTGCTTGTTGAAATGGACGGATTCAGCGCTAATGAAGGAATTATCATCATTGCTGCGACGAACCGTGCGGACATCTTGGACCCAGCCTTACTTCGTCCGGGACGTTTTGACCGTCAAATCACAGTGGATCGTCCAGATGTCATTGGCCGTGAAGCTGTATTGAAAGTCCATGCGAGAAACAAACCGCTGGATGAAACGGTTAACCTTAAATCAATTGCCATGAGAACACCAGGCTTCTCAGGCGCTGACTTAGAAAATCTCTTGAATGAAGCTGCGCTTGTGGCGGCTCGTCAAAATAAGAAAAAAATCGATGCGCGTGATATTGACGAAGCGACGGACCGTGTAATTGCCGGACCTGCTAAGAAGAGCCGCGTTATCTCCAAGAAAGAACGCAATATCGTGGCTTATCACGAAGGCGGACACACTGTTATCGGACTCGTTTTAGATGAGGCAGATATGGTTCATAAAGTAACGATTGTACCTCGGGGTCAGGCTGGCGGTTATGCTGTTATGCTGCCAAGAGAAGACCGTTACTTCCAAACGAAGCCGGAGCTGCTTGATAAAATTGTCGGCCTCTTGGGCGGGCGTGTTGCTGAAGAGATTATCTTCGGTGAAGTCAGCACAGGAGCGCACAATGACTTCCAGCGTGCGACGAATATTGCAAGACGAATGGTTACGGAATTCGGTATGTCAGAAAAACTGGGGCCGTTGCAATTTGGACAGTCTCAGGGCGGTCAGGTATTCTTAGGCCGTGATTTCAACAACGAACAGAACTACAGTGATCAAATCGCTTACGAAATTGATCAGGAAATTCAGCGCATCATCAAAGAGTGCTATGAGCGCGCGAAACAAATCCTGACTGAAAATCGTGACAAGCTTGAATTGATTGCCCAAACGCTTCTGAAAGTTGAAACGCTTGACGCTGAACAAATCAAACACCTTGTCGATCATGGAACATTGCCAGAACGCAATTTCTCTGATGATGAGAAGAATGATGATGTGAAAGTAAACATTCTGACAAAAACAGAAGAAAAGAAAGACGATACGAAAGAATAATTCGCTTTCTCTCTAAAAACTGCCGGCTGACGCTGGCAGTTTTTTTATGTAAATGATGGGCTCAGCTGCGTCTTTTACAATCATCCAATTCTGGTATCGATTTGTTTACAAATGAGCCGCTGATCGTGTATGGTATTGTAGAATGTTTGTAAAAAGTAAAGTAGAGAAACTATTCAAAAGTGGTGATAGAGGTTGTTACTGGTTATCGATGTTGGGAACACCAATACTGTACTTGGTGTATATCATGATGGAAAATTAGAATATCACTGGCGTATAGAAACAAGCAGGCATAAAACAGAAGATGAGTTTGGAATGATTTTACGCTCGTTATTTGAGCATTCCGGGCTTATGTTTGAACAGATAGATGGCATCATTATTTCATCAGTAGTGCCGCCAATCATGTTTGCGTTAGAAAGAATGTGCACAAAATACTTTCATATCGAACCGCAAATTGTCGGTCCGGGTATGAAAACTGGTTTAAATATAAAATACGACAATCCGAAAGAAGTGGGGGCAGACAGAATCGTAAATGCTGTCGCTGCGATACACTTATACGGCAATCCATTAATTGTCGTTGATTTCGGAACGGCCACAACTTACTGCTATATTGACGAAAATAAACAATACATGGGCGGGGCGATTGCTCCTGGGATTACAATTTCGACAGAGGCGCTTTACTCACGTGCAGCGAAGCTACCGCGTATCGAAATTACCCGGCCCGACAATATTATCGGAAAAAACACTGTAAGCGCGATGCAATCTGGAATTTTATTTGGCTATGTCGGCCAAGTGGAAGGAATCGTTAAGCGAATGAAATGGCAGGCAAAACAGGAACCAAAGGTCATTGCGACAGGAGGACTGGCGCCGCTCATTGCAAACGAGTCAGATTGTATTGATATCGTTGATCCATTCCTAACCCTAAAAGGGCTGGAATTGATTTATGAAAGAAACCGCGTAGGAAGTGTATAGGAGGTTTTGTAATGGATTATTTAGTAAAAGCACTTGCGTATGACGGAAAAGTTCGGGCTTATGCAGCGAGAACGACTGATATGGTAAATGAAGGACAGAGACGCCATGGTACGTGGCCGACAGCATCCGCTGCATTAGGGCGCACAATGACAGCTTCACTTATGCTCGGCGCTATGCTGAAGGGCGAAGATAAGCTGACTGTGAAAGTCGAGGGCGGAGGTCCGATTGGAGCTATTGTAGCTGATGCCAATGCCAAAGGAGAAGTCAGAGCCTATGTCTCTAACCCACAAGTTCATTTCGATTTAAATGAACAAGGCAAGCTTGATGTCAGACGTGCGGTTGGAACAAGCGGAACGTTAAGTGTTGTAAAAGATTTAGGTTTGCGTGAGTTCTTCACAGGACAAGTAGAAATCGTTTCAGGAGAATTAGGAGATGATTTTACTTACTATCTTGTGTCATCTGAGCAGGTACCTTCATCAGTGGGTGTAGGTGTGCTTGTCAATCCTGACAATACCATTCTTGCGGCAGGGGGCTTTATTATTCAGCTGATGCCGGGAACAGATGACGAAACCATCACAAAAATTGAACAGCGCCTATCTCAAGTTGAGCCGATTTCTAAGCTCATCCAAAAGGGATTGACACCCGAAGAAATTTTAGAAGAAGTCCTAGGTGAGAAACCAGAGATTTTGGAAACAATGCCTGTCAGATTCCATTGTCCTTGTTCAAAAGAACGGTTCGAAACAGCCATTTTAGGACTAGGCAAAAAAGAAATTCAAGATATGATAGAAGAAGATGGACAAGCCGAAGCAGTATGCCATTTTTGTAATGAAAAGTACTTATTTACAAAAGAAGAGCTGGAAGGGCTTCGTGACCAAACTACCCGCTAAGCTCTTTAGCGGGTTTTTAATTTGAGAAAAGGGGCTGAGAGCAGGTTTGAAATCAAGAACAATCTGGACCATTATTTTAGGGGCGCTGTTGGTTTGCTGTATTGCTGTTGCGTATACGCTGACGAAATCCCAAGCCGGCGCATCGTCATCCGGTGAGTCTATTGCGACTATCGGAGGCAAGAGTGTGACAAGAGAAGAATGGCTGAAAGAAATGGAAGACCAGTATGGGAAGTCAACGCTTGAAGATATGATCAATGTCCGAGTCGTTGAGCAGCTGGCCAAAAAGAACAACCTTAAAGTATCCAAAAGCGAAATTGATCGGGAGTTTTTGCTGATCAAAGCGGTCAATAATTCCTTTTACGAAGATGAACATACGACTGAGAAAGAGTGGAAAGACCAAATTCGTTATAATATCCTCCTTGAACAATTGTTAACAAGGGATATCGACATCTCAAACAAAGAATTGGAATCATTTTATCATAAAAATAAGGAACTATATCAGTTTGATGATTCGTATCGAATTCGGCACATTGTTGTAAAAGATGAAGAAGAAGCGAGAGAAGTCCTGAAAGAACTGAAAGGCGGCTCAAGCTTTGAAGCTGTCGCGGCGGAGAGATCTACTGACAGATATACATCACCATACGGCGGAGATTTAGGTTTTGTCACAGAGGCATCAGACAACATTCCGTCAGCATACATTGAAGAGGCGAAAACACTCAAAACGGATGAATGGTCTCAGGAACCCATCAAGGTCAGCAATGGATATGCCATTATCCAGCTGAAAGAAAAACTAAAAGCAAGAACATTCTCATATGATGAAGTAAAGGACCAGATCAGACGGCAAATCGCAATGGATCAGCTTGGCGATAAAGCGACAGTTAAAACACTATGGAAAGAAGCTGATGTATCTTGGTTTTATGGGGAAAAAAGTACTAAGTGATTGACAAAAAATTTTGAAATTGATAGATTATATACATAATACCAATACAAATAGTCGGAAATTGAGGTGTCGAGAATGGTACGTGTAGCAAACTCCATTACTGAATTAATTGGGAATACGCCAATCGTTAAATTAAATCGCCTTGCAGATGAAAACAGTGCGGATGTATATCTAAAGCTTGAATACATGAACCCTGGAAGCAGTGTAAAAGACCGTATCGGTTTAGCCATGATTGAAGCGGCTGAAAAAGAAGGAAAATTAAAAGCCGGTGATACAATCATTGAACCGACAAGCGGAAATACTGGAATCGGGCTTGCAATGGTTGCTGCTGCTAAAGGATTAAAAGCTATTTTGGTTATGCCTGATACAATGAGCATGGAGCGCCGCAACCTTCTTCGCGCATACGGTGCTGAGCTTGTGCTGACTCCTGGCGCGGAAGGCATGAAAGGCGCCATTCAGAAAGCTGAAGAGCTTGCTGAAAAGCACGGATACTTTGTGCCGCAGCAGTTCAACAACCCGTCTAACCCAGAAATTCACCGCCAAACAACGGGTAAAGAAATCGTTGAGCAATTCGGTGACGACCAGCTTGACGCATTTGTAGCCGGAATTGGCACAGGCGGAACGATTACGGGAGCTGGCGAAGTACTGAAGGAAGCATACCCTTCCATCAAGATTTACGCTGTTGAACCGTCAGATTCCCCAGTGCTTTCAGGAGGAAAACCAGGCCCCCACAAAATTCAGGGAATCGGAGCTGGATTCGTGCCGGACATCTTAAACACTGAAGTATACGATGAAATTTTCCCTGTGAAGAATGAAGAAGCATTTGAATATGCCCGCAGAGCTGCACGTGAAGAAGGAATTCTCGGAGGCATCTCATCAGGTGCGGCAATTTATGCTGCACTTCAAGTAGCGAAAAAACTCGGAAAAGGCAAAAAAGTATTGGCCATCATTCCAAGTAACGGTGAACGTTATCTAAGCACGCCGCTGTATCAATTCGATTAAAAAAGCCAAAACTCCCGGTTCGCCGGGAGTTTTTTTATATTTCGTGCATCAAATATGCCATGTCTGCGACGAATGTTATTCTTGGAAGAGAAATTCACTTTTTTCACTAACAACATTGCTTTACAATGAAAACAAGCAAAAAAGAAAATAGAGGAATGATACAAATGGCACAACGCAGACCGGCAGGCAAAAAAGTACCTTTTCAAAAAGACTCATTCTTACAACAATTTGAGAAACTTGCGCAATCCCGAAAACACCATGTACTTCTCGAAAGTGCAAGAGGCGGCAGATACAGTATAGCCGGTCTTGATCCAATTGCGACTGTAAAAGGAAAAGACGGAATAACGACTATTAAGCATGGTGATGACATGCTGTTTAGAGAAGGTGACCCATTACGGGCTTTCCACAGCTGGTTTAAAACATTGGAAACAGAAACGAATCATGAGTTCCCCGACTTTCAAGGCGGAGCAATCGGGTTTCTCAGCTATGATTACGCACGTTATATTGAAAATTTTAAAATGCTCTCGTTAGATGATCTAGAAACGCCAGATATTTATTTTCTTGTTTTTGATGATATAGCGGTTTATGACCATCAAGAAGAATCTCTATGGCTGATTACTCATGTAAATGACTCTGATCAGGAAACAGCGGATGTGAAGCTATCTGAGTTAGAGCAGATGTGGCTGAATGAGCTTCCCGCTGTCCCTTCGCGAGAGATGAAGCCTAAAACAGATGGTTCCTTCGCGGCGCCATTTACCGAGGATGGATTCTCACAAGCTGTAGAGAAAATCAAACAATACATTGCCAACGGAGATGTGTTTCAAGTTAATCTATCAATAAGGCAGTCACAGTCACTGCCAGCTCATCCATATCAAATTTACAAAACCTTGAGAGAAGTAAATCCTTCTCCGTACATGGCGTATTTAGAAACGCCTGATTTCCAAATCATTTGCGGATCGCCTGAACTGCTTGTCAGCAAAAAGGGCAAACGATTAGAGACGAGACCGATCGCTGGCACCCGTTCCAGAGGGAAAACGAATGAAGAAGATGAGGCGCTTGCAAACGAATTGATCCACAACGAAAAAGAACGCGCGGAACATGTCATGCTGGTTGATCTTGAGCGAAATGATCTGGGAAGAGTATCACGTTACGGGTCTGTGCGCGTGAATGAATTCATGGCGATTGAAAAATACTCGCATGTGATGCACATTGTGTCTAACGTCCAGGGTGAACTGCAGGATGGGTATGATGCTGTAGATATTATTCATGCTGTGTTTCCTGGGGGGACCATTACAGGTGCACCAAAAGTAAGGACAATGGAAATTATAGAAGAACTTGAGCCGACACGCCGCGGGCTTTATACTGGATCTATAGGATGGTTTGGATATAATCACGATCTGCAGTTTAATATCGTTATTCGAACCATTTATGCAACCGGAGGGCAGGCATTTATGCAGTCCGGCGCAGGAGTTGTGATTGATTCTGTTCCAAAGCATGAATACAGGGAATCATTCAAAAAAGCTTTTGCGATGCAAAAGGCGTTAGAGCTGAGCAAAGAAGAGACAAAAATTAGATGAGGTGAGCGGAGAAATGATTTTAATGATTGATAACTACGATTCATTCACGTACAACTTGGTACAGTATTTGGGCGAGCTTGGGGAAGAGCTGGTTGTGAAACGCAATGACAGCATCACAATCGAAGAAATTGAAGAACTGTCTCCGGACTTTCTGATGATATCTCCCGGACCGTGCAGCCCTGATGAGGCGGGAATCAGCCTCGAAGCCATTAAACATTTTGCAGGGAAAATTCCTATTTTCGGTGTGTGCCTCGGACATCAGTCCATTGCACAAGTGTTCGGTGGCGACGTGGTTAGGGCAGAACGGCTTATGCACGGGAAAACCTCGGATATCGAGCATGACGGCAAGACCATTTTTGAAGGATTGAAAAATCCTCTTGTTGCGACACGTTACCACTCACTGATCGTAAAACCTGAGACGCTGCCAAGCTGTTTTACAATAACAGCCCAAACGAAAGAAGGAGAAATCATGGCTATTCGCCACAATGACCTCCCGATAGAGGGCGTGCAATTTCACCCCGAGTCTATCATGACCTCCTTTGGAAAAGAAATGCTCAGAAATTTTATTGAGACATACCGCAAGGAAGTTATTGCGTGATGATATATGTGAACGGCCGGTATATGGAGGAGAAAGATGCAGTTCTTTCTCCTTTTGACCATGGGTTTTTATACGGAATCGGTGTTTTCGAAACCTTCAGGCTCTACGAAGGCTGTCCATTTTTGATTGATTGGCATATAGAACGGCTTGAACGCGCGCTTAAGGATCTGCAAATTGAATATACTGTTTCAAAGCATGAGATCCTTGAGATGTTGGACAAGCTGCTAAAGCTAAATGATATTAAGGATGGAAATGCCCGCGTCAGACTGAACATATCAGCGGGGATCAGCGATAAAGGCTTTGTCGCCCAGACATACGATAAGCCGACTGTTTTATGCTTTGTAAATCAGCTGAAACCAGAAAGCCTCCCTTTGCAAAAAGAAGGAAAGGTTTTATCGATTCGTAGAAACACTCCAGAGGGATCGTTCCGGTTAAAATCTCATCATTATCTAAATAATATGTATGCGAAACGGGAGATTGGAAATGACCCGCGTGTCGAGGGAATATTCTTAACGGAGGATGGAGCTGTTGCAGAGGGTATCATATCTAATGTCTTCTGGAGAAAAGGCAGCTGTATCTATACGCCATCGCTTGATACTGGTATTCTGGACGGCGTCACGAGGCGTTTTATCATAGAAAATGCAAAGAATGCAGGTCTGGATCTCAAAACGGGCCGATACGAGCTAGAAGCTCTCTTGACAGCTGACGAAGCGTGGATGACGAACTCGGTTCTTGAAATCATCCCCTTTACTAAAATAGAAGAGGTAACCTATGGAAGCCAAAGCGGAGAAGCAGTCTCCGCTCTTCAATTGCTATATAAAAAAGAGATAAAGAACATGATACATGAAAAGGGAGGAAGAGCATGGCGCAGCAAACGATAAATCAAACACAAGTCATCCACACCAAGCCCAGCGCTTTATCATATAAAGAGAAGACGCTGGTGATGGGAATTTTAAACGTAACGCCTGACTCTTTCTCGGACGGCGGGAAGTATGACAGCTTGGACAAGGCACTGCTGCACGCGAAAGAGATGATCGATGACGGTGCCCATCTCATAGATATCGGAGGAGAATCGACAAGGCCTGGCGCTGAGTGCGTGTCTGAGGATGAGGAGATGTCCAGAGTCATTCCGGTGATTGAGCGAATTACAAAGGAGCTTGGTGTTCCTATTTCTGTAGATACGTACAAGGCTTCTGTCGCAGATGAAGCTGTGAAAGCCGGCGCATCCATTATCAATGATATTTGGGGAGCCAAACATGATCCGAGGATGGCTTCCGTTGCAGCTGAACACAATGTTCCAATTGTTCTCATGCATAACCGCCCAGAAAGAAACTACAATGACTTATTGCCGGATATGCTGTCGGACTTAATGGAGAGTGTAAAAATTGCTGTTGAGGCTGGAGTAGACGAGAAGAACATTATTCTTGATCCCGGTATCGGTTTCGCGAAAACCTATCACGACAACTTGGCAGTGATGAACAAGCTGGAGATTTTCAGCGGATTGGGATATCCGGTTCTTCTGGCAACCTCCCGCAAAAGATTCATCGGACGTGTTCTGGATCTTCCGCCCGAGGAGCGGGCTGAAGGCACAGGCGCGACTGTGTGTCTCGGCATTCAAAAAGGCTGTGACATTGTCAGGGTCCATGATGTAAAACAAATTGCCAGAATGTCGAAAATGATGGACGCGATGCTGAATAAGGGAGGGGTGCACCATGGATAAAGTTTATGTAGAAGGTATGGAGTTTTACGGATATCACGGTGTGTTCAAAGAAGAAAACAAACTTGGCCAGCGGTTCAAAGTCGATTTAACCGCTGAGCTGGATTTAAGCAAAGCCGGACAAACAGACGACCTTGAGCAAACGATCAACTATGCTGAGCTCTATCACGTATGTAAAGATATCGTGGAAGGGGAGCCTGTAAAATTGGTGGAAACGCTGGCAGCACGTATCGCCGACACTGTTCTCAAACAATTTCAGCCGGTTCAGCAATGTACGGTGAAAGTCATTAAGCCAGATCCGCCAATTCCCGGACACTATAAATCAGTAGCAATTGAAATCACGAGAAAAAAGTCATGAACAACATAGCTTATATTGCACTTGGATCTAACATTGGAAATAGAGAAACGTATTTAAGGCAAGCAGTGGCCCTGCTGCATCAGCATGCTGCAGTGACAGTCACTAAAGTGTCGTCAATTTACGAAACTGACCCAGTCGGATACGAAGACCAAGATGAGTTTTTGAATATGGCTGTTGAAATCAAAACATCACTAAACCCTTTTGAACTCCTTGAACTGACGCAGCAGATAGAAAACGAATTAGGCAGAACAAGGGAAGTAAGATGGGGGCCGCGGACGGCAGACCTTGACATTTTGTTATTTAATCGTGAAAATATTGAAACAGAGCAACTAATTGTTCCGCATCCGAGAATGTATGAGCGTTTGTTTGTCCTTGCGCCGCTTGCGGAAATTTGCCAGCAGGTTGAAAAAGAGGCTACAAGCGCTGAAACAAACCAAGAAGGTGTAAGAGTATGGAAGCAGAAATCTGGGGTAGACGAATTCGTGCATTCAGAAAGCTGAAAGGTTATACTCAAGAAGGATTTGCAAAGGCGTTAGGTATATCAGTTTCTATTCTCGGCGAAATTGAACGCGGAAACCGATTGCCGTCGGCTGTCATCATTCAAGATGCGGCAGATGTTTTAAATATAAGTGCGGACGAATTGGCACCGCCAGAAAAATAGAACAAACGAAAGGAGGAGAAAAATTGTTCAAAATCGGAGATATTCAATTGAAAAACCGGGTTGTGCTTGCACCTATGGCTGGTGTCTGCAACTCTGCGTTCAGATTGACTGTAAAGGAATTCGGAGCCGGATTGGTATGCGCTGAAATGGTCAGTGACAAAGCGATCCTTTACAACAATGCAAGAACAATGGGTATGCTTTATATCGATGAACGTGAGAAGCCTCTAAGCCTACAAATTTTCGGAGGACAAAAGGATACCCTTGTGGAAGCGGCGAAGTTTGTAGACCAGAACACAACTGCTGATATCATTGATATTAACATGGGATGTCCTGTGCCAAAGATTACAAAATGCGATGCGGGAGCCAAATGGCTTCTTGATCCTGATAAGATTTATGAAATGGTTTCTGCAGTAGTGGATGCCGTTGATAAGCCAGTAACAGTGAAAATGAGAATGGGCTGGGATGAAGACCATATTTTCGCAGTGAAAAATGCACAAGCTGTAGAACGTGCGGGCGGTAAAGCAGTTGCGCTTCACGGCCGTACGAGAGTGCAGATGTATGAAGGAACGGCAAACTGGGACATCATCAAGGAAGTGAAACAATCCGTTTCAATTCCGGTTATCGGAAACGGCGATGTTAAGACACCGCAGGATGCTAAGCGCATGCTTGATGAAACAGGAGTAGACGGTGTCATGATCGGACGCGCTGCATTGGGCAACCCGTGGATGATTTACCGTACGGTTCAGTATCTTGAAACAGGTGAATTAAAAGAAGAGCCGCAAGTACGCGAAAAAATGGCCGTATGCAAACTGCATCTTGACCGCCTGATTGACTTAAAAGGTGAAAACGTAGCGGTAAGAGAAATGAGAAAGCATGCTGCATGGTATCTGAAAGGTGTAAAAGGCAATGCGAACGTTCGTAATGAAATCAATCATTGCGAGACAAGAGAAGAGTTTGTACAGCTTTTAGATGCGTTTACGGTTGAAGTTGAGGCAAAAGAGCTTCAAAATGCAAAAGTAGGATAATACCCACCTCTATTTGCTGCTCACTGCTAGTTTTGCGCTGGCAGTTTTTCTGCTTTTTTCATGAAACAATATCTGTAATGGAGTGATAACAATGAGTCAAGAAGAGCATAACCATGAAGAATTGAATGATCAGCTGCAAGTCAGACGCGATAAAATGAATCAGCTGAGAGATAACGGCATCGATCCATTTGGGGCGCGTTTTGAAAGAACTCATCAGTCTCAAGAAGTTATTTCGGCATATCAAGATCTAACCAAAGAAGAGTTAGAAGAAAAAGCGATTGAAGTTACAATCGCAGGCCGCATGATGACAAAACGCGGCAAAGGAAAAGCCGGCTTTGCTCATATTCAGGACTTAGAAGGGCAAATCCAAATCTACGTAAGAAAAGACAGTGTCGGTGACGACCAGTATGAAATCTTCAAGTCTTCTGACCTTGGTGATCTGATCGGCGTAACCGGAAAAGTCTTCAAAACAAATGTAGGCGAATTGTCTGTTAAGGCAACTTCCTTTGAATTGCTGACAAAAGCGCTTCGTCCGCTTCCTGACAAATACCATGGTTTAAAAGACGTTGAGCAGCGCTATCGTCAACGCTACCTGGATCTTATCGTAAACCCAGACAGCAAACATACATTCATTACCCGAAGCAAGATCATTCAAGCTATGAGAAGATATCTTGATGATCATGGATACTTAGAAGTAGAAACACCTACAATGCACAGCATTCCTGGGGGAGCTTCTGCACGTCCATTTATCACTCACCACAATGCATTAGATATTCCACTCTATATGCGTATTGCAATTGAACTACACCTAAAACGCCTAATTGTCGGCGGTTTAGAAAAAGTATATGAAATCGGCCGTGTTTTCCGTAACGAAGGTGTCTCTACACGCCATAACCCTGAATTTACGATGATTGAATTATATGAAGCATATGCGGACTATAAAGATATCATGAGCTTAACTGAAAACCTTGTCGCTCATATCGCCCAAGAAGTGCTTGGCACAACTACAATTCAATACGGGGAAGAACAAATCGACCTTAAACCGGAGTGGAAAAGAATCCATATGGTTGACGCAGTCAAAGAAGCGACTGGCGTTGATTTCTGGAAAGAGGTTACTGTTGAACAGGCGCGTGAATATGCAAAAGAACACGGTATAGAAATTAAAGATTCTATGACAGTAGGGCATATCATCAACGAATTCTTCGAACAAAAAATTGAAGAAACGCTTATTCAGCCAACGTTTATTTACGGGCATCCTGTAGAAATTTCTCCTCTTGCTAAGAAAAACCCTGAGGACCCGCGTTTTACAGACCGTTTTGAACTGTTTATCGTCGGCCGTGAACATGCCAACGCGTTTACAGAGCTGAATGATCCTATTGATCAAAGAGAACGCTTTGAAGAGCAATTAAAAGAACGTGAAGCCGGTAATGATGAAGCTCATCTAATGGATGAAGACTTTGTTGAAGCTCTGGAATACGGTATGCCGCCAACAGGAGGTTTAGGCATCGGTATCGACCGTCTGGTTATGCTGTTGACGAATGCCCCTTCTATTCGCGATGTGCTGTTATTCCCGCAAATGAGACAACGCTAATAAAGAAGAGCGGTATCCTTTCTCTATGGAGGATACCGCTCTTTTTAAATTGCTTAGTATTTCTTCAAAAAAACTATTGCACTATTATTTACAAGGTGGTATATTATTATTCGTTGCCGCTAAACAAGGCGATAACGAAAAAAAGAACTTCAAAAAAGTTATTGACTTCACTGAGTCAACGAGTTATAATAATAAAGTCGCTTGAACGAAGTGGACAAAATGAT
>NZ_BDFC01000014.1:0-59602 GCF_001748205.1 Bacillus sp. F56 | reverse complement strand
ATCATTACAGCCACTTAACGAAGCAGCTTTATTACTATAACATTTAGCCTCTTTTAAGTCAACAACTTTTTTCAAAGTATTTAATGAAGCTTTTAATTGATGTCAGCTGTTTCTCAGCGACGAATAATAATATACCACGGATATTATCAAAAGGTCAACAACCAATTTAGGCTATATGTGAAGAAACATTTTATCGGTTATATTCAATTGGCCATGCTCATAAGATGTAAAACAAGAATGATGGACAAGATAAGGAGGCATCATCAGTGAATCACTTCTATGTGTGGCATATTAAACGGGTGAAACAATTAATTATTATACTTATCGCCGCATTTGCAACAGCCAGCTTTTTTTATATCCAAAGAGCTGTCCCGCTCCCCGTGTTTTCAACTGACACCGGGCCTAAAGCCATTTATAAAGGAGAAACAGACTCTAAAGATATTTCACTTACTTTCGATATCAGCTGGGGTGATGAGAGAGCAGAACCTATACTTAATACTCTGAAAGCAAACGGGATTAAAAATGCGACGTTTTTCCTTTCAGCTTCTTGGGCAGAACGGCATCCCGACACAGTGGCCCGTATCGTAAAGGATGGCCATCAAATCGGGAGCATGGGCTATGCTTATAAAAACTATGCCAATTTAGAGAGCAGCGAAATAAAAAAGGACATAAATCGCGCGCAAACAGCATTTGAAAAGTTAGGAGTCAAAGACATCCAGCTATTACGACCTCCTACCGGCCAATTCAATAAGAATGTTCTAAAGGTCGCAAAGCAATACAATTATACAGTTGTTCATTACAGTGTGAACTCTCAAGACTGGACAAATCCCGGAGTTGAAAAAATCATCGACAATGTGACCAAGCAAGTGTCCGGGGGAGACATTATTCTTTTACATGCCTCCGATTCGGCAAAACAAACAGAAGAAGCGTTGCCTGATATCATCCATCAGCTGAAAGAAAAAGGATTAAAAAATGTAACCGTGGGTGATCTCATCGCAAATTCTGATGCCAAATCCGCAGAGGTAAAGTAATTACTTCTCTGCAAACTTAGGCAGCATCAACAATTGGAAGGCATTACACGCCATTAACGGAAAAAGCATTAAATAAAGCCAGTCCTCATCATTTACTCTTAATGCAGGGAACCACTCTAATGCGGTAATCACAACCATCAAAAACAACGATGACACAAATGTTTTCTTAGAGGACTGCTTTTGCTTTATATAAGCTGTAATCACTCCAAAGATCAATAAAAACAATGGTAACCACGCATAGCCAGCCATTGAATCTCCGCTTTCTCCAAAAAACAAAAAACGCACGTACATTAAATCAAAAGCAACAAACAGGATGAAAAACAACTGAAGCAAATTCCATAAAGATGAGGATCTTAATATCTCAAGCGCGAACCGATGAACTGTTAAAAACACGAAAAACCCCATTTGGCTGATCACACTGAAAATCATGCCTACACCGATAAACCAAAATAAAACAGAGAAAATCTGCCCCGCTTCAAATGTTAGAAACAGCCCTCTGTATTCTCCCCATTTTAAAGCAAAACCCACAATACTCGTGATAAGCGCTCCGACAGCTAAAATAGAAAAGAAAAAACGAACTAAACCACGGCTTTTCATTTCTTTATTCATCCCCTCAAAAATCGCGAACAGCGATATTTTGTTATGTATAATTCCTAACAGATGAATCATATTAAAGGTAAGACAAGTATGTGAAAGGAGCTTAAGCATGTCAAAAGCCAAAACGCTATTGATAAGCTGTTTTTTGTTATTATCTGTAACAGCTTGCGCTCCAAAAGACCAAGCAGCGGATATGGACTATGATCAGACCAAAAAAATGGTTGTTGATATATTAAAAACTGATGATGGAAAAAAAGCCATTAAGGAATTATTAAATGATGATGCCATGAATGAAGCGCTGGTGATTGACCAAGATGCGATTAAAGGAACAATAGAAAAAACACTCACATCTAAAAAAGGCGAAGAATTTTGGAAAAACATCTTTGAAGACACTGATTTTGCTGAGGGCTTTGCCAAAACTCTTCAGACAGAGCATGAAAAGGTTATTAAAAAGCTGATGAAGGATCCAGATTACCAAAAGATGCTGATGAACGTTATGCAGGATCCTGGTATGGATAAAAAGTACAGTCAGCTGGCAAAAAGCCAAGAATTCCGCAGTTATTTAGAAGAGGTTATTAACGAAACACTTTCTAGTCCGCTTTACAAAAAACAGTTCGAAGATGAACTGAAAAAAGCAGCAAAAGACACTGCCAAAGAAAGTGAATAAAGGGAAAGCCGGGATCTGGAATCCCGGTTCACTTTTTTATACTTGCACTGACATTTTTGCATCTATTTTTTTTGCGATGTCTTGATATATTTCTCCGATGGGATGATTTTCGTCATAAACAGACGGCGCAAATTGGTCCTTATCCCAATCGGGCTGCTTCAATGGGATTCTGCCCAGCAAAGGTACATTTAGTTCCTCAGCCAGTTTATCTCCCCCGCCTTTACCAAAGACATATTCTCTTTCCCCTGTCTTTGCACTTTCATAATAGGCCATGTTCTCTATGACCCCTACGACCTCATGATCGGTTTTAATCGCCATAGAGCCCGCTCTGGCCGCGACAAAAGCAGCTGTCGGATGCGGCGTCGATACGATGACTTCTTTGCAGCTCGGAAGCATTGTATGTACATCGAGAGCAACGTCCCCTGTACCAGGCGGAAGATCAAGAACGATATAGTCTACTTCTCCCCACTCTACTTCGTGGAAAAAGTTATTCAGCATTTTGCCAAGCATCGGCCCTCTCCATACGACCGGAGCATTTTCTTCTACGAAAAAGCCCATTGACATGACTTTTACTCCGAAGCGCTCAACAGGAAGAAGTTTCTCTCCCTCAACCGTTGGACGCACAGTGATACCCATCATATCCGGAACACTGAAGCCATAAATATCCGCATCAATTAAACCGACCTTTTTCCCAAGGCGAGCCAAAGAAATAGCTAGGTTTACTGACACAGTTGACTTGCCTACGCCGCCTTTTCCGCTTGCTACAGCAAGAAAGACTGGCGGGTTATCCATATTTAATAATGTTTTTTTCTCAGCTGACGGCGCTCGGAATTTAGCAACCGTTTCTTCAGGCAGCTCTTCAAATCGAAGGCCGACCGTCTCAGCTCCTGCGCCTTTTAATGCGTTTACGATCTCTTGCTGAATCTGCATTTGTTCTGCAGTTCCTGTTTTTGCAAGAGCGATTTTTACACTGACATGCCGTTTTTCTGGCTTTATTTTAATTTCCTTAACGGCATCCAATTCTCCCAGAGGTCTTTGAAGAAAAGGTTCGCGCATTTCTCCGACTAGTTTTCTTACTTCATCTTCTCTTATCATCGAACCTCACCCTTTTGTGTATTCGTTTACAATTATTATTATATCATACATAAATGGCGGGTGTCTTATGCTTAGAACTGCAAGTAAACCCTCCTTACTCCGGAGGGTCTCCTTTTTCTGTGAAATATCGCAAAATGCCTTTATATATGGAAGATGCCACTTTGTCTTGATATTTCGGTTTACCGAGCAGCGTTGCTTCACTTGGATTGGATAAAAATCCGACTTCTATAAGCGCCCCCGGTTTAGTGACGTTTTGCATTAAGTAGATACCATGAATCCGCTTTGCTTTCCGGGTTGTGTTTTCCAGGTTTCTTCTCAGCTCATCCTGAATGTATTTTGCGACTTTTTCATTTTCCGCATATTTTCCGTAATAAAAGCTTTGGGCTCCGCTCCATTTTTGCGACGGAATTGCATTGAGATGAATGCTGATATAGAGCTCTGCCTCTGAATGATTTATTAATTTGACCCGCTGTCTTAGGTCTTCCGCTTTTCGTCTGCTATAACCCTTCGTTCCTTCAGGAGCGAGATCAGTATCACTTTCTCTGGTCATGATCACAAGCGCTCCTTGTTCTTGTAGATAATCCCTGACTCTAAACGCGACTTCCAGGGTAACATCCTTCTCTAACAGCTTTCCGCCGACTGCTCCGCCGTCAGGCCCGCCATGCCCTGGATCTAGGTAAATGATTTTCCCGCTCAAGGGCAGGCTCCACGGCTTCCAAGAATCGTTATTGCTGAACTGATACTTGAACAGAAATAGTAATACGATGAAGCCTAGCAAAAAACTGAGCCATTTAAGCTTTTTCCTCATCCCTTCCCCTCCCGCTTGTCCGTTATTACATAACTATGGGACAGGGCCGGGAAATATGATTACCGCATGCGAAGCTTACACTGTTTTTCTCTTTGAACAAACCCTGCTGTCCACCAATCTTTAATGAACTTGCGTGCCGCTTCATAAACAGTGTTTTTATCAAATGTTGCGTATTGCTCGTGTATCCAATTATAGAGATAATCAAAAAACTCCATTCGAAGCTCTTCTTCTTCTCTTGCAGAGCGGGCACTGATACTTTGCATGGATTCTCCGTAATAGCCGAATATCCCAAAACGTCCGCCTAACAAATAGGCTTCAATCGCAAAATCAATACAGCCTTCGCTAATTATATCTCGTTCATCATGTAAAAAAGGGAATAATGGTTCCAAACATTCCTTAACAGACTGGATAATTTGTCTCAGAGAGAGTTCTTTGAGCAAGTTCTTTTCTAATTCAAAATCCTTTTGCCGTTTCACATCCATAAAAGACAGTACTTCTGCCATATAAATTCACTCTCCTTTTACCGATTATTTTGGGGTTTGGATGATGAAACAATGCCCGAATTCGGTTGGAAATTCGCCCAAATGAAGGTGTGAATCGATAAAAAGGCAGCTTTCCGAAGGGGATTGGAACAAACGTTCTGTAATTAGTTATAAAAAAAGCAGCCCCTCTGACAGGACGCTGCTTTTCATACTTTCACGCTTCTTGTTGCAGAATATGTATGGATATATTGATCTAACACAAACCCGCCTTTATCTTCATAAAAACCAGTGACGATAAAACCGGCATCTATTTGGCCTTTGATTTGGTCTTCTAAGGAATGGCCGAATTCCAGAGCCTCATTATTATCGATTAGTTTTTTCACTTTATGTTTCGGAAGATCTTCTGGGTCAGCATATGGAATGGAGTGCTTTACTTTTAAAATACCTTGCTGTTCTAATTCTACATCAAACAGAAATACGACAGGATTGACAAACCCTGAGATTAGTACGCCATTTCTTTTCAATACACGGTGTGCTTCCATCCAGACCGGGAGGACATTCTCAACAAAAACATTGGCAACAGGATGTACAATGATATCAAATGATTCATTATTAAATACACTGAGATCATCCATGCTTCCTTTGACAGTGTGTATTGTGAGGCCATCTCGCTCAGCAACCATTCTATCCTGATTCAGCTGTTTTTCGGAGTTATCTAATACGGTGACATCCGCCCCCGCAGCTGCCAAAATTGGACCTTGCTGGCCGCCGCCTGATGCTAAACAGAGTATTTTCAGACCTTTGACAGGCGGAAACCAATCCTTCGGTACATCTTTCATTGGTGTTACTCTTATATCCCAATTGCCTTTTTTCGCTTGTTCGATAACCTGCTGATCAACAGCAACAGTCCATTCATTGCCTGTTTCTACTTTTTTATCCCAGGCTTTGCTATTATGAGCTACTAACGCATTCATGAATCTTCTCCTTACTTTAATGTATAGAGTATAACAAATATTTCTAGATTGATAACGCTTTCCCTTTGCATATTTAGAAAAAAGTTCATAAAAACGCAAAAAAATCACAAAGGAGATATGTGATTTACGTCATTACATTTACACTTACTTCTTTAAATAATGTCATTAGCAAAGAGCTATTGTTCCTCTGGGTTAAGAAATAGATGAGAAATTGCAGTTAACTTTAGGACGGATGAGTGACAGGGATAGAATGGGCTGAGCTGGCGACGTAACGATTATAAACAATGACCACATTTCGAATTCAATAAATGATTATGAAATGAAAGATATTATGATTATTACAAGTGAGACCGTTTATAAGCAAGCAATTTGTTTATAAACGTCATTCGTCCATTTTTTGTTGCGGATCTAATAAAAGAAAAAAGCTCCCAACACAAGGTCGAGAGCTTTTTTGAAAACGCAAAATTAACGTTTTGAGAACTGAGGTGCACGACGAGCGCCTTTAAGACCGTATTTTTTACGTTCTTTCATACGAGCGTCACGAGTCAGAAGACCTGCACGTTTAAGAGTTGTACGGTATTCTGGATCTGCTTCAAGCAATGCACGAGCGATACCGTGACGGATTGCTCCAGCTTGACCAGATAAGCCGCCTCCATGTACGTTTACTAAAACATCATAAGTGCCAGCTGTTTCAGTCAAAGTTAATGGTTGTTTGATATCTTCGATTAAAGCTGCAGATGGGATGTGTTCGCTGATTTCACGATTATTAACGACGATACGGCCTTCTCCTGGAACTAAACGCACACGCGCTACAGAGCTTTTACGACGGCCAGTACCGTAATATTGAACCTGTGCCAAATTGGTAACCTCCTTTTTAATTAACCGCGAAGTTCGTAAACTTCAGGTTTTTGTGCTTCGTGTGGATGCTCAGAACCACGGTATACGTTCAATTTTTTGAACATTTGACGACCTAGAGAACCTTTTGGAAGCATGCCTTTGATAGCAAGCTCAAGCATTTTCTCAGGGTAGTTTGTACGCATTTCAAGAGCAGTTCTTGATTTTAATCCGCCTGGATGTTGAGTGTGACGGTAGTAGATTTTGTCAGTTAACTTTTTACCAGTTAACTCGATTTTTTCAGCGTTGATGATGATCACATGATCTCCAGTATCAACGTGTGGTGTGTAAGTTGGTTTGTGTTTTCCGCGAAGGATAGCTGCAACTTCTGAAGAAAGACGACCTAAAGTCTTGCCAGCAGCATCAACAACTAACCACTTGCGTTCAATAGTACTTGCGTTAGCCATAGGTGTTGTACGCATTGAATTTCCCTCCTAAATGATCTGTCATTTTCAATAAACTTCGATTACGTTCTATTTCACAACACAATAAGTTCCGGGGCTTATCGTGGGGTTGAAATACATACCATATGATATCTTATAACTTTATGCAGACTCTGTCAAGAAAATATTATACACCTGGTTTAGTTGTCATAGTAAACGTTCCATAAATATAGCCCGTGCCCCGGTGCTGTGCGCCCTGCCGCTTCGCGATCCTTCGCTTCCAGCATGGATTTCACATCATCAGGAGAAATTTTTCCAATACCTGCATCAAGCAAAGTACCGACAATAATTCTGACCATATTATATAAGAAACCGCTGCCTGTGATCCGCATTTGCAGGCCGTTATCCGTCTCAGTCCAATCAAGCTCGTAAATCGTTCTTACCTTGTCCTGCACTTCTGTTTTAGCCGCGCAAAAGCTCGTAAAATCATGTGTCCCTATAAGATGCTTTGCCGCTTCTCTCATGTCCTGCACATTAAGGCGATATGAAAAATGGTAAGCGTAATGCCGTTTAAATACGTCCGGGTGTTTCTCCGTGTATACAAAATAGCGATATTCTTTTTTGACTGCGCTAAATCGTGCATGGAACCCATCATCCGCAATTTCTGCCTGTTTGACTGCGATATCGTCCGGAAGCAGTGCATTTAAGGCATAAGGCCATCTTTCCGCCGGGATAGCCAGCGGAGTGTCAAAATGAATCACCTGTCCGGCTGCGTGAACCCCGCTGTCTGTTCTTCCAGACGAAACGACAGGAATTCTTTCTTTTGACTTATGCAGGACAGCCAAAGCCTTCTCCAGTTCATCCTGAACCGTTCTTTTGCCCGGCTGAACCTGATAACCGTTAAATAAATGTCCGTCATAAGAAATCGTGCATTTCAGTCTCATACAGCACCTCTAAGCCCTTAAGAAGAATAACAAAGCAGCTAATACCATCAAGCTGGCAATGACAGAAGTGTCTTTTCCTGTCCATACAAGCTTTCTATATTTCGTACGTCCTTCTCCGCCCTGATAGCCTCTTGCTTCCATTGCCACCGCAAGCTCTTCAGCACGTTTAAAAGCACTGACGAAAAGGGGGACAAGAAGCGGAACAATAGCCTTTACCCTATCTTTAACAGGTCCGCTTGTAAAATCAACGCCTCGCGCCATCTGAGCCTTCATGATCTTATCTGTTTCCTCCATCAGTGTCGGAATAAATCGCAAAGAAATGGACATCATTAGAGCCAGCTCGTGGACAGGAAGCTTTAATTTTTTCAATGGATTCAGCAACTGCTCCATTCCATCGGTAATCTCAATCGGTGTTGTCGTAAGCGTTAATAAGGTTGTGATTAAAATCAGATAGACGAATCTAAGGGAAATGAATATCCCCTGAACCAGTCCGCCCTCATAAACTTTGAAAAAACCTATTTGAAAGATAACCGGTCCTTCATGTGTCATAAAAATGTGAAGAAGGAACGTAAAGAGGACAATCCAGATGATAGGCTTCAGCCCTTTCATTAAAAAAGAGAAAGGAACTCTTGTTAAAGAAACGACGCCAACTGTAAATAAACCAAGCAGCGCATATGTCTGCACATTATTGGCTAAGAATACGATGCAGACAAATAAAAAGATCGTAATAAGCTTTGTTCTGGGGTCAAGCCGATGCACAAGTGAGGAGCCAGGTACATACTTGCCGATAATCATGCTGTCCATCATAAGGTCTTCTCCCCCTGAAAAAGAGCACGGATTTCAGCTGCGGCATCTTCTATTGTGAGCATAGGCTCATTAAATTTCACACCCAGTGCAGCTTCAAGATGTCTTTGAAATTTTATCGTTTCAGGAAGATCCAGCCCCCAGCCAGCCATCTCTTCACCCTTTAAAAACAGTTCACGCGGACTGCCTGATGCTTGTATCGTTCCTTTATGCATAACAATCATTTCATCAGCGTATGCAGCTGCATCCTCCATGCTGTGTGTCACAAGGATCGTCGTCAGGTTCCCACGTTGATGAAGCTCATAAAACATGTCCATAATCTCTTTTCGCCCTCTTGGGTCCAATCCTGCAGTCGGTTCATCCAGAACAAGCACCTCAGGATCCATTGCAAGTACGCCTGCAATTGCAACTCTGCGCATTTGTCCGCCGCTTAATTCAAAAGGGGATCTGTCCAGAAGCTCTACTGATAAACCTACAAGCTTCAGCATCTCCCTCGCTTTTTGTTCAGCATCCTCTTTTTTAACCCCAAAGTTCATCGGTCCGAACGATATATCTTTAAGAACTGTTTCTTCGAATAATTGATGCTCAGGAAATTGGAAAACGATTCCGACTTTTTTACGAAGTTTTTTCAGCTCTTTATTCTTTTTCCCTGCCTGAATGACAGTGCTGCCTAGTGATAGCTGTCCCTTCGTCGGCTTCAGGAGACCATTTAAGTGCTGAAGAAGAGTGGACTTGCCAGAGCCTGTATGCCCGATAACGGCTACGTAGCTTCCTTCTTTAATCGATGCATTGATATCATACAGTGCCAGGCGCTCGAACGGCGTCTTCATCTGATAGCGATGCTCTACATCTTTGATTGTAATGTCCATAGCTCTTTCACCAGCCCTTCCTGAGTCAAATGGTTTTCTTCCAAAGCCAGTCCATTTTCTCTTAAAAGCTGGCTAAGCTGGAATGAGAAGGGTAAATCAAGCCCGATTTGAACAAGTTCTTTATTCAATTTAAAAATCTCTTCAGGCGGCCCTTCAGCATATTTTTTACCGCCATTCATGACAATGATCCTGTCTGCTTTTGCTGCCTCATTCAGATCATGTGTAATGGATATGACAGTCGCCATTCCCTGTTCTTTTAAATGTCTTACCGTTTCAAGCACTTCTTCTCGCCCGATCGGATCAAGCATGGATGTTGCTTCATCTAAGATAATAATATCAGGACGTGCGGCAATAACTCCCGCAATCGCAACTCTCTGCTTTTGGCCTCCGGAGAGATGGTGCGGCTCTTGATCGAGAAAATCTTGCATATTTACCTGTTTTACTGCCCAGTCTACCCTCTCAATCATTTCTTCCCGCGGTACACCATTGTTTTCTAAACCAAAAGCCACATCATCGCGAACAGTCGTTCCGACAAATTGGTTATCCGGATTTTGAAAGACCATACCTATCTTCTTACGCACTTCCCAAACTGATTCCTCTGTCAATTGAATCCCGGCAACCTCAATGTCGCCTGATTCAGGAAGAATTAAACCATTCAATGCCCGTGCCAGTGTTGATTTCCCTGAACCGTTATGACCTACAATTGCAAGCCATTCACCCTCATACACCTGCAGGGAGACGCCGTCTAGTGCTCGTCTTTCTGCGTCCTTCCGATATCGAAATACGATATCCTCTACCGATATCAACTGATTCTGATTCATGGAAAACCGGCCTCCTCTCAGCTAATGCTCTGCTTTTCTCTATATAAAAAGTTGCAGTATCTAAAAAAAGGGCATAGATCCAGTTAGAAACTGTCCCGCCCTTCTTTAGACACACAAAAATATGTGATTAAACCAATTCGATAATTGCCATTGGTGCTCCGTCACCACGGCGAGGACCAAGCTTCATAATACGTGTGTATCCGCCTTGGCGCTCCTCGTAACGAGTTGCAATGTCAGAGAATAATTTTTGAAGTGCATCTTGGTTATTTTCTTCGTTTGCAACCTCGTTGCGGATGTATGCAGCAGCTTGACGGCGAGCGTGAAGATCACCGCGTTTGCCAAGCGTGATCATTTTTTCAACTACAGAGCGAAGTTCTTTCGCACGTGTTTCAGTTGTTTCGATTCTTTCGTTGATGATCAAATCAGTTGTAAGATCACGAAGCATAGCTTTACGCTGTGCACTCGTACGTCCTAGTTTTCTGTATGACATGTGATGTCCCCTCCTTTATTGGAATGCTGTTTCTGAATAATAAACACACGAAAATCCTAGTTCACAAGGGAAACTAGTCAATCGTCTTTGCGAAGTCCGAGTCCAAGTTCTTCTAGTTTCGCTTTCACTTCTTCAAGTGATTTGCGTCCTAGATTCCGAACTTTCATCATATCTTCTTCCGTCTTGTTCGCAAGCTCTTGAACCGTGTTAATACCCGCACGCTTTAAGCAGTTGTAAGAACGAACAGAAAGATCCAATTCTTCAATTGTCATTTCAAGAACTTTCTCTTTTTGATCTTCTTCTTTTTCAACCATTATTTCAGCATGTTGAGCTTCGTCAGTTAAACCAACGAATATATTAAGGTGTTCAGTTAAAATCTTTGAACCAAGCGCAATTGCTTCTTTCGGTCCAGTGCTTCCATCAGTCCAAACATCAAGTGTAAGTTTATCATAGTTTGCAACTTGGCCTACACGAGTGTTCTCTACCTGATAAGATACACGAGAAACTGGCGTATAGATAGAATCGATCGGAATCACGCCGATTGGCTGATCGTCTCTCTTGTTTGCGTCAGCAGGCGTATACCCACGTCCTCTTTGAGCAGTAAGGCGAACTCGGAAACTCGCATTCTCACCAAGAGTCGCGATATGAAGATCAGGATTTAAGATCTCTACATCACTATCGTGTGTAATATCAGCTGCCGTTACAGTTCCTTCACCTTGTACATCAATTTCTAGCGTCTTCTCTTCATCAGAGTAGATTTTCAATGCAAGCTTTTTAATGTGTAAGATAATCGTTGTAACATCTTCCACAACGCCTTCAATTGTCGAGAATTCGTGCAGTACACCATCTATCTGGATTGATGTTACAGCGGCACCAGGGAGTGAGGATAAGAGGATACGACGTAAGGAGTTACCCAGAGTTGTACCATATCCACGCTCAAGTGGCTCTACGACAAACTTACCAAATTTGGCATCGTCGCTGATTTCAACCGTTTCGATTTTTGGTTTTTCAATCTCGATCATTACTTAAAACCCTCCTTCAAAACGTCGAAACCTCGAATAGAATCATATGAGATTCCATCCGAAATTCCCCATTGTTTAGTCCCGTATGTGCTCAGGCAACGAGTCGGTGCATTCGTTTCATAAATAACTGTATCATAACCCATTATTGACAGGGACACAAAATCTATACAAACAAATTACACGCGGCGACGTTTTGGTGGACGGCATCCGTTATGAGGAACAGGAGTTACGTCTCTGATAGCAGTGACTTCTAGTCCAGCAGCTTGAAGTGCACGGATTGCAGCTTCACGGCCTGAACCAGGTCCTTTAACAGTAACCTCTAGAGTTTTAAGACCATGTTCGATTGAACCTTTAGCAGCTGTTTCTGCAGCCATTTGCGCAGCGAAAGGAGTAGATTTACGAGAACCTCTGAATCCTAAAGCTCCGGCACTAGACCAAGAAATAGCATTACCATGAGTGTCAGTGATCGTAACGATCGTGTTATTGAAAGTTGAACGAATATGAGCAATACCAGACTCAATATTCTTTTTCACGCGACGTTTACGCGTGTTAGATTTACGAGCAGCAGCCATTGTTTAAGAACCTCCCTTACTTATTTTTTCTTGTTAGCTACAGTACGACGCGGACCTTTACGAGTACGCGCGTTGTTTTTAGAGTTTTGTCCGCGAACAGGTAATCCTCTGCGATGACGGATTCCGCGGTAGCTTCCGATTTCGATCAGACGTTTGATATTAAGAGAAACTTCACGGCGAAGGTCACCTTCTACTTTCAGTTTATCAATAATATCACGGATTTTACCAAGTTCTTCTTCAGTAAGATCGCGCACACGAGTATCTTCTGAAACTCCAGCTTCTTTTAAAACTTGCTGAGCCGTTGTGCGGCCAATTCCGAAGATGTATGTTAAAGAAATAACAACACGTTTGTCACGTGGGATATCTACACCAGCAATACGAGCCATTCTCTGGGCACCTCCTTATAAATTATCCTTGTTTTTGTTTATGCTTTGGATTTTCACAGATCACCATTACTTTTCCTTTTCTGCGAATAACTTTACATTTTTCGCAGATTGGTTTAACTGATGGTCTCACTTTCATGTGTTTCCAACCTCCTTCAGTTTCCGGAGTGCTTTATTTGTAACGGTACGTAATCCTGCCACGAGTTAAGTCATATGGAGATAATTCTACCGTAACTTTGTCTCCAGGTAAAATGCGAATGAAGTGCATGCGGATTTTACCAGATACATGAGCCAAAACAGTGTGGCCATTTTCAAGTTCAACTTTGAACATCGCGTTTGGCAGTGTTTCGACTATAGTACCTTCCACTTCAATTACATCGTCTTTCGCCATTCAAGTGTTCTCCCTTCATCAAATCAGTAACTTGCTTTCTGACAAATTTCAAAAGAAGTTTGTCACACGCCCTGTTTCGTTTATACTGTTCTGAACTTCCGGAGATACGCAATCATAAAGGGTTACATGATTGATATTCTTTTTCTTAGGAGAATGAAATGTACGCTTTTCTCCGTCTGCTGTTAGTACATTGATGATGGTCAAAATTCCAATGACAAGCGGCAAGATGAATTCAGTCCTGCCAATGTTCATCCAAGCTTTCTGCCCTATCAAGCCGAAAAAACATCTGTCTTCGGAATTATTTTCATCATCTAGACTCTCGTCAGTATATCAAAACCCGTTTCCGTAATCGCAATCGTATGTTCAAAATGAGCACACTTTTTCCCATCTACCGTTACAACCGTCCAGTTATCAGCCAATGTTTTCACGTAGCGGCTGCCAGCGTTCACCATAGGCTCAATAGCGAGAACCATGCCAGGTTTGAGCCGTGGTCCTTTGTTGGGCGGACCGTAATGAGGAATTTGCGGGTCCTCATGCAAGTCTTGACCAACACCATGTCCGACATACTCCCTAACAACTGAAAACTGCTCATTTTCGACATACGTTTGTATTGCGTGGGAAATATTCGACAAACGTTCACCTGGTTTTGCTTCCTGCAAGCCTTTATATAAAGACTCCTCTGTCACTTCCAGAAGTTTTTTGTCATCATCGCTGATGTTTCCTACCGGATATGTCCATGCAGAGTCACCATGATAACCATTTAATTTAGCACCGATATCAATACTGATGATGTCACCGTCCTTCAGCACCCTGCTGCCAGGAATGCCATGAACGAGTTCTTCATTAACTGATACGCAAATGCTCCCGCGAAACCCATTATACCCCTTAAAAGATGGGATTGCACCCTGCTTCTTAATAAAACGTTCGGCAATTTGATCCAATTCTTTTGTCGAGATTCCTGGTTTAATGTGCTTTTTTAACTCTTCATGAGTTAAAGCCACGATTCGCCCTGCTTCCCGCATGATACCAAGTTCACGTGGGGTTTTACAGATAATCATTTTTTTAATCCTCCAAGAAGATCCTTCACATCTGCATAAACATCTTGAATGTCCTGTTGGCCATTCACGTTTGCAAGATAACCTTTCTCTGAATAGAAATCCAGTAAAGGCTGAGTTTGCTTCATGTTTACCTCAAGCCGTTTAGAGACGGTTTCCTCATTATCATCTGCCCGTTGATAGAGTTCGCCTCCGTCTTTATCACAAATACCCGGCGTTTTCGGCGGATTAAAAACTAAATGATAGGTTGTGCCGCAAACACTGCAAATTCTGCGTCCAGTCAGACGTTCCATAAGAGCGTCTTTGTCGACTTCAATGTTAATGACATAATCAATCGGCTTGCCGTATTCCTCAAGAATTTCTTCAAGAGCTTCGGCTTGAGCGACTGTTCGCGGAAATCCGTCCAGAAGAAAACCTCTTTCACAATCATCTTTGCCAAGTCTTTCTTTTACAATTCCGATTGTGACTTCGTCAGGTACGAGCTCTCCCTTATCAATATAGGATTTTGCTTCGAGTCCGAGTGGTGTTTCTTCTTTCATAGCAGCACGGAACATATCTCCTGTTGAGATATGAGGAATCCCATAATCCTCAACAATTCGTTCGCCCTGTGTGCCTTTGCCGGCACCAGGAAGCCCCATTAAGACTAAGTTCATTCGGATTTCCCCCGTCCTCTCTTTATTAAGAGGGAATGGATAAATCCATTTCCTCTAGTTTTTCATAAATCCACGGTAGTTTCGTTTCACCAACTGGCTTTCTAGTTGTTTCATTGTCTCCAAGGCTACCCCGACAACAATTAACAAAGATGTTCCGCCAATTTGTGCACTTTGAGGCAATCCAGCGAATTGAATGAAAAAGATAGGAAGAATGGAAATCACGGCTAAGAATATAGAACCCACAAACGTAAGTCGATACAAAATGCTCGTAATTCTATCTTGAGTCATTTTCCCTGGACGAACCCCCGGGATATAGCCACCCTGTTTTTTAAGGTTATCAGCCATTTGTTCAGGGTTTACCTGCACAAAAGCATAAAAGTACGTAAAGGCAATAATCAACGCAACATATATCGCCATACCCACCGGATGCGTATTATCAAAGTTGTTTTGAATCCACTTTGTCACATCGTTTGTTCCAAAGAATGACGCGATCGTCCGCGGCGTTATCAAAAACGCAACCGCAAAGATTACCGGAATAACCCCTGCAGGATTCACTTTCAATGGAAGGTGTGTAGACTGACCTCCGCCAGCAGGTGAACGACCTGTGCCTTTAGCATATTGAATCGCAATTTTCCGTACGGCTTGCTGAATGAAAATAACTCCAACAATAACTGCTAAAATCGCAATCACAAGAAGTGCGATTGTCACAATATGAATAAACAACTGATCGTTGCTGCCGACAAATTGAGTCTCATATATTTGCCCAATTGTTTTTGGAATACTAGACACAATCCCCGCGAAGATAATGATCGATATTCCGTTGCCTACTCCATGAGACGTAATTTGTTCCCCAAGCCACATTAAAAAGGCAGTTCCGCCAGTGAGCACTAAAGCAATAATAAGATATGTCGATACACCGGATTTTTCGATCAGCATACCGTTTGCCAGATTGTTGAATCCATATGACATACCTAACGCCTGGATGAACCCAAGCACAATCGTAAAGTACCTTGTGAACTGAGCTAATTTACGGCGGCCAACTTCACCTTGCTTAGACCACTCGGTAAACTTCGGTACAACATCCATCTGAAGCAGCTGAATGATGATCGAAGCCGTGATATAAGGAGTAATTCCCATTGCAAAAATGGAAAATTGGTAAAGCGCACCGCCGCCAAATGTATTAAGGAGATCAAAAACACCCATTTGAGACTGTGCCTGTAACACTTCAGCGTTAACATAAGGCACAGGAATAAACGCACCTATGCGAAAGACGATAAGCATGAGTAAAGTGAATATGATTTTATTCCTGATATCACTCACACGCATAAAGTTGGAGATTGTTTTAAACAAGTTAGATCACCTCAGCTGTACCGCCAGCAGCTTCAACAGCTTCTTTCGCAGAAGCAGAGAATTTATTGGCTTTTACAGTTAATTTTTTCTCTAATTTACCGTTGCCAAGAATCTTTACTCCTGCATTAAGTTTGCTAATAACACCAGTCTCAAGAAGAAGTTCAGGAGTGACTTCCGTTCCTTCTGCAAAACCGTTCAATTTGTCTAGGTTGACTACAGTGTATTCCTTGCGGTTGATGTTAGTGAAACCGCGTTTAGGAAGACGTTGGAATAAAGGCATTTGTCCCCCCTCGAATCCAGGGCGTACACCGCCGCCAGAACGAGCGTTTTGACCTTTGTGACCTTTACCAGCTGTTTTACCGTTACCAGAACCAATACCACGACCTACGCGATTACGCGTTTTGCGTGAACCTTCTGAAGGTTTTAATTCATGAAGTTTCATTAGGACACCTCCTTATCCGATCAAATATTTTTATTGTTCTTTAACAGAAACTAAATGAGATACTTTATTAATCATGCCACGGATCGCAGCGTTGTCTTCATGAACAACAGTTTGGTTTGTTTTCTTTAAACCAAGTGTTCTTACAGTAACGCGTTGGTCTTCCGGGCGACCGATTACACTTCGTTTGAGGGTAATTTCTAATTTAGCCATTAATGTTCCCTCCTTATCCTAACAGTTCTTCTACAGATTTTCCACGAAGCTTCGCAACGTCTTCAGCACGTTTAAGTTCACTTAAACCTTGAAGTGTTGCACGAATCATGTTGATCGGTGTGTTAGAACCTAAAGACTTAGAAAGGATATCAGCTACACCAGCTAGCTCAAGTACCGCACGTACAGGGCCTCCAGCGATAACTCCAGTACCTTCAGAAGCAGGTTTTAACAAGATGTTACCTGCACCGAAACGTCCGATGATTTCGTGTGGAATTGTAGTTCCAACCATTGGTACTTCAATCAAATTCTTTTTCGCATCTTCAACAGCTTTGCGGATCGCTTCTGGTACTTCTTGTGCTTTACCAGTACCGAATCCTACGTGTCCGTTTTTGTCACCGACAACGACTAGAGCTGCGAAGCGGAAACGACGACCACCTTTAACAACTTTCGCTACGCGGTTAACCGTAACTAAGCGTTCTTCTAACTCTAATTTGCTTGGGTCAATACGACGCATAATCATGTGTCCCTCCTTCTTTTATTAAAATTTAAGTCCAGCTTCACGAGCGGCATCAGCTAAAGCTTTTACACGTCCATGGTATAAGTATCCGCCACGGTCAAATACTACGTCAGAAATGCCTTTTTCAGCAGCGCGTTTTGCAACTAATTCTCCAACTTTAGTAGCAGCAGAAGTATCTCCAGTGCTTTCAACGTTCAAGTCTTTATCGAGAGTAGATGCACTAGCAAGTGTTACACCATTTACATCATCGATGATTTGAGCGTAAATGTGCTTGTTAGAACGGAAAACGTTCAGACGCGGTCTTTCAGCAGTACCGGAAAGTTTAGCGCGAACACGAGCGTGTCTTTTAAGACGAGCAGCATTTTTGCTAGTTTTCGTAATCATCTAGGTCACTCCTTTCTTCACTTTAAGCGATCTTACTTAGCAGATTTACCTTCTTTACGGCGAACAACTTCACCTTCGTAGCGGATTCCTTTACCTTTGTAAGGCTCTGGAGAACGTACAGCACGGATGTTAGCAGCAATAGCTCCTACACGTTCTTTGTCTGTACCTTTTACAACTACTTTAGTTTGAGAAGGAACTTCGATTTCGATGCCTTCTTCAGGAACGATCTCAACAGGATGAGAGTATCCAACGTTTAAAACAAGTTTATTT
Organism: Bacillus sp. F56; assembly: GCF_001748205.1. Lineage (NCBI taxonomy): Bacteria > Bacillati > Bacillota > Bacilli > Caryophanales > Bacillaceae > Bacillus > Bacillus sp. F56. Next base: position 41,494 of record NZ_BDFC01000014.1, on the reverse strand, counting down.
CCGGATTTAGAAGCACGGTAACCGACACCGACTAATTCCAAACCTCTTTCAAATCCTTTAGATACACCCTCAACCATGTTGCCAAGCAGACTACGAGTCGTACCATGCAGGGCACGGTGCTCTTTTTGATCAGAAGGACGAACGACTGTAAGCACATTGTCCTCTACTTTAATCTCCATATCAGGGTGAAACGTACGAGTTAATTCTCCTTTTGGTCCTTTCACAGCTACAGTGTTGTTATCATTTAACGTTACTGTAACATCAGAAGGAATCTCAAGTAGCTTCTTACCTACACGAGACATACCAAACACCTCCATTCATGATAAACTTCTTACCAAACGTATGCTAGAACTTCTCCACCAGCTTGTTTTGCACGGGCTTCTTTGTCCGTTAAAACACCTTGTGATGTAGAAATAATCGCGATTCCAAGACCGTTAAGTACGCGAGGTACTTCATTAGATTTAGCATAAACACGCAAACCAGGCTTGCTGATTCTTTTAAGACCAGTGATAACGCGCTCGTTGTTTTGTCCGTATTTCAAGAAAACGCGGATGATACCTTGTTTGCTGTCTTCTACGAACTCAACGTCACGAATGAAACCTTCACGCTTTAAAATTTCAGCAATTTCTCTTTTCAATTTAGAAGCAGGAATTTCAAGCTTCTCATGACGTACCATGTTTGCATTGCGAATACGAGTTAGCATATCTGCAATTGGATCTGTCATAACCATTATATAATTACCTCCTTCCCTTTCTTGGGGATTACCAGCTGGCTTTTTTCACGCCAGGAATTTGTCCTTTATATGCAAGCTCACGGAAACAAATACGGCAAAGTTTAAATTTACGAATGACTGAATGCGGACGTCCGCAGCGTTCACAGCGTGTGTACTCTTGTACTTTAAACTTTGGTGTACGTTGTTGTTTCGCAATCATAGACTTTTTAGCCACGATTTCGCCTCCCTTTCATTGATTATTTCTGGAACGGCATACCTACTTGAGTTAATAGCTCACGAGCTTCTTCGTCAGTATTAGCAGTTGTTACGATAACGATGTCCATTCCTCGAACCTTTGTTACTTTATCGTAGTCAATTTCAGGGAAGATTAACTGTTCTTTGATACCAAGTGTGTAGTTACCGCGACCGTCGAAAGATTTTTTAGAAACCCCGCGGAAGTCACGTACACGCGGTAAAGATACAGAAATAAGTTTATCAAGGAAATCATACATGCGCTCTCCGCGAAGAGTTACTTTCGCACCGATAGGCATTCCCTCACGAAGACGGAATCCAGCAATTGATTTCTTCGCACGAGTAACGACAGGTTTTTGACCTGCGATAAACGTTAATTCTTCAACAGCACTGTCGATTGCTTTTGCGTTTTGAACAGCGTCACCAACACCCATGTTGATTACGATTTTTTCGATTTTAGGCACTTGCATGACTGAATCATAGTTGAACTTAGTCATTAAAGCAGGTGCAATTTCTTTATTGTACTTTTCTTTAAGGCGGTTCATGAGATAGACCTCCCTTCCTTTTAATACTATTTATCTAGAACTTGCCCAGATTTTTTTGCAACACGAACTTTTTTGCCATCTTCCACTTTGTATCCTACGCGAGTCACTTCACCTGTTTTAGGATCGAGCGGCATAACGTTTGATACATGAATTGGCGCCTCTTGATTAGAAATACCGCCTTGAGGGTTAGCTTGAGTTGGTTTAGAGTGTTTCTTTACCATGTTAACACCTTCAACTAAAACGCGGTCCTTTTTAGGGAAAGCAGCAAGGATTGTTCCTTGTTTGCCTTTATCTTTACCAGAGATAACCATAACTTTATCGCCTTTTTTTACATGCATCCTGATCGCACCTCCTTGAGTAAGGCATTTATTTCATTAGATAACTTCTGGAGCTAGAGAAACAATTTTCATAAAGTTGTTTTCACGCAATTCACGAGCAACTGGTCCGAAGATACGAGTTCCGCGTGGGCTCTTGTCGTCACGGATGATAACACATGCATTCTCATCGAAGCTGATGTATGAACCATCACTTCTGCGCGCTCCGCTTTTAGTGCGAACGATAACAGCTTTTACGACTTCACCTTTTTTGACAACGCCTCCTGGTGTTGCTTGTTTAACCGTGCAAACAATTACATCACCAATGTTAGCTGTTTTACGTCCAGAACCACCAAGAACTTTAATAGTAAGTACTTCACGTGCGCCAGAGTTGTCAGCTACTTTTAAACGAGTCTCTTGTTGAATCATTATTTGTTACCTCCCTTCGGAAAAAGAATTCCGAACTTTATTAGATAATAACAGCTTCTTCGACAACTTCAACTAGACGGAAACGCTTAGTTGCAGACAATGGACGAGTTTCCATAATCTTAACGATGTCACCGATTTTAGCTTGATTATTTTCATCATGTGCTTTGAATTTTTTTGAGTATTTTACGCGTTTACCGTAAAGTGTATGTTTTTTGTATGTCTCAACAACAACAGTGATGGTTTTATCCATTTTGTCAGAAACAACACGGCCTTGGTAAACCTTGCGTTGGTTACGTTCGCTCATGCTCACGACCTCCCCTCAGTGATTATTTATTAGCAGCAATTTCTCTTTCACGAATCACAGTTTTCATGCGCGCGATAGCTTTGCGCACTTCACGAATGCGAGCAGTATTTTCAAGTTGTCCTGTCGCTAATTGAAAGCGAAGATTGAAAAGTTCTTCTTTAAGAGACTTTACTTTTTGTTCAATTTCAGCAGTGGTAAGGTCACGAATTTCATTAGCTTTCATTTGATTCACCACCAATTTCTTCACGTTTTACGAACTTCGTTTTAATTGGCAATTTGTGAGATGCAAGACGAAGCGCTTCACGAGCAACCTCTTCAGACACACCAGAAATCTCAAATAAAACTTTGCCCGGTTTTACAACAGCTACCCAACCTTCTGGAGCCCCTTTACCGGATCCCATACGTACCTCAAGTGGTTTAGCAGTGTAAGGTTTAGAAGGGAAAATTTTGATCCAAACTTTACCGCCACGTTTCATGTAACGAGTCATCGCAATACGTGCAGCTTCGATTTGACGGTTAGTGATCCAAGAAGCTTCAAGAGCTTGGATACCGAATTCACCGAAATGTACTTCAGTACCGCCTTTCGCACGGCCACGCATTTTTCCGCGATGCTCTCTGCGATATTTAACGCGTTTTGGTAATAACATATTATTTTCCTCCTTCCTCAGTTTTCTTCTTAGTAGGAAGAACCTCTCCACGATAGATCCAGACTTTCACACCAAGCTTACCGTAAGTAGTGTCAGCTTCAGATGTTGCATAGTCAATGTCCGCACGTAATGTGTGCAATGGAACAGTTCCTTCACTGTAGTATTCAGAACGAGCGATATCTGCACCGCCAAGACGACCAGAAACCATTGTTTTCACACCTTGTGCTCCAGCACGCATAGTACGTTGGATTTGTTGTTTCTGCGCACGGCGGAAAGAAACACGGTTTTCTAATTGACGAGCGATGTTGTCAGCAACTAGCTGTGCATCAAGATCTGCTCTTTTGATTTCAAGAATGTTAATGTGTACACGCTTGCCAGTAAGGCTGTTAAGGGCTTTGCGAAGTGCTTCGACTTCAGAACCGCCTTTACCGATAACCATACCAGGCTTAGCTGTGTGGATCGTAATGTTAACGCGATTTGCTGCACGCTCGATTTCCACTTTAGAAACAGAAGCGTCAGAAAGGCGTTTGCTAATGTATTCACGAATTTTTAAATCTTCGTGCAGGAAGTCAGCGTAATCTTTACCAGCGTACCACTTAGATTCCCAATCACGAATGACTCCGATACGAAGACCGACTGGATTTACCTTTTGACCCACTACTTATCCCTCCTTCTTTTCTGATACAACGATTGTAATGTGGCTCGTACGTTTGTTGATTTGGCTCGCACGTCCCATAGCACGTGGGCGGAATCTTTTTAACGTAGGGCCTTCGTCAACGAATGCTTGAGAAATAACCAGGTTGTTAACGTCCATTTCATAGTTATGCTCAGCATTTGCAATAGCGGATTTTAATACTTTCTCGATAATTGGAGAAGCAGCTCTTGGTGTAAGGTTCAAGATTGATACTGCCTCACCTACTTGCTTGCCTCGAATCAGGTCCATTACTAGACGTGCTTTACGAGGAGCAATACGGACTGTTCTTGCAACAGCTTTAGCTTGCATTTAAAAGCCTCCTCTCTTAGCGTCTTGTTTTTTTGTCATCACTAGCATGACCTTTGTACGTACGAGTTGGAGCGAATTCACCCAACTTGTGCCCTACCATATCTTCAGAGATGAATACAGGCACGTGTTTACGTCCGTCATAGACTGCGATTGTGTGACCAATAAACTGTGGGAAAATAGTAGAACGACGAGACCAAGTTTTTACGACTTGTTTCTTGTCTGTTTCATTTAATTTCTCGATTTTAGTCATCAAGTGTCCATCGACAAATGGTCCTTTTTTTAAGCTGCGAGCCATTTTGGAACCTCCCTTCGTGATTGCACTACGGTCCGAAAAGAACCGTAGACAACCCCGTTATTTATTTTTACGACGACGTACGATAAATTTATCGGATTTGTTCTTTTTCTTACGAGTCTTGAATCCAAGAGTTGGTTTACCCCATGGAGACATTGGTGATTTACGTCCGATTGGCGCACGTCCTTCACCACCACCGTGTGGGTGATCGTTAGGGTTCATTACAGAACCACGAACTGTAGGACGGATGCCTTTCCAGCGAGAACGTCCAGCTTTACCAATGTTGATAAGTTCGTGCTGTTCGTTACCTACTTGACCGATAGAAGCACGGCAAGCAGAAAGGATCATGCGAACTTCACCAGAGTTAAGACGTACAAGAACGTATTTACCTTCTTTACCAAGAACCTGAGCAGATGTACCAGCTGAACGTACAAGCTGTCCGCCTTTACCAGGTTTTAATTCAATGTTATGCACAACTGTACCAACAGGGATGTTGATAAGTGGAAGTGCATTACCTACTTTAATGTCAGCTTCAGGACCTGACATGATTTCAGTACCCACTTGAATTCCTTTAGGAGCAAGAATGTAACGTTTTTCTCCGTCTGCATAGTTGATTAGAGCGATGTTAGCTGAACGGTTTGGATCGTATTCAACTGTAGCAACGCGTCCAGGTATACCATCTTTATCGCGTTTGAAGTCGATAACACGGTATTGGCGTTTATGTCCGCCACCTTGGTGACGTACAGTCAATTTACCTTGGTTGTTACGTCCGCCTTTTTTGTGAAGGGGAGCAAGCAAGGATTTTTCCGGCTTGTCAGTCGTGATTTCAGCAAAATCTGAAGTTGTCATGCCACGACGTCCATTAGAGGTCGGTTTATACTTTTTAATCGCCATTTTGAATTTCCCTCCTTCTTTTTACAGATAATTAAGCTTCAAAAATTTCGATTTCTTTGCTGTCTGCAGTAAGTTTTACGATCGCTTTTCTGCGACGGCTAGTCATACCAGTGTAGCGTCCAACACGTTTTGATTTACCTTTGTAGTTCATGATGTTGACTTTGTCAACTTTCACTCCAAAGATGCTTTCAACCGCGTCTTTCACTTCTGTTTTGTTAGCTCTTACATCAACTTCAAAAGTATATTTCTTTTCAGTCATTAAATCAGCAGAACGTTCAGTAATGACGGGGCGCTTTAGAACATCACGAGGATCTTTCATTATGCAAGCACCTCCTCTACTTTTTCAACCGCTGCTTTTGTAATCAGAAGCTTCTCGTGGTTGACAACGTCTAAAACGTTGATTCCGTTAGCTTCAACAACAGTAACTCCAGGAATGTTACGAGCAGATAAAGCTACTGCTTCGTTTGCATCCGCAGTTACGATTAAAGCTTTTTTCTCAACAGATAATCCTTTAAGGATAGCTGCCATTTCTTTTGTTTTAGCCGTATCAAGAGTAAGATCTTCAAGAACGATGATGTTGTTGTCGTTCACTTTAGAAGACAATACTGATTTGATTGCCAAGCGGCGAACTTTTTTAGGTAATTTATAAGAATAGCTGCGTGGTGTTGGGCCGAATACGACACCACCTCCGCGCCATTGCGGTGAACGGATTGAACCTTGACGGGCACGTCCAGTACCTTTTTGACGCCATGGTTTACGACCTCCGCCGCGTACTTCAGAACGATTTTTTACTTTGTGAGTTCCTTGACGTAAGGAAGCTCTTTGCATAAGAATAGCGTCGAATACAACACTCTCATTTGGTTCGATACCAAATACAGAAGCATTTAATTCGATGTCACCAGCAGTAGAACCGTTTTGGTTGTATAATGCTACTTTTGGCATGATCAATTTCCTCCTTTCCTAAGAGAGTTATTTAGATTTAACAGCACTTTTAACAGTGATTAAAGTTTTCTTCGCACCAGGTACGTTACCTTTGATCAAAAGAAGATTGCGTTCTGCATCAACTTTTACGATTTCAAGGTTTTGAACAGTGATTTGCTCTCCGCCCATACGTCCAGGTAATAATTTACCTTTGAATACACGGTTAGGATCTACAGGTCCCATTGAACCAGGACGACGGTGGTAGCGTGAACCGTGAGACATAGGTCCGCGAGATTGTCCGTGGCGCTTGATCGCACCTTGGAAACCTTTACCTTTAGATACTCCTGTTACATCTACGATTTCTCCAGCAGAGAAAATTTCAACCTTGACTTCCTGACCAACTTCATACGCATCCATTTCCACTCCGCGTAATTCTTTAACGAAGCGCTTAGGAGCAGTTTCCGCTTTTGCAACGTGCCCTTTTTCAGGTTTGTTAGAAAGCTTTTCACGCTTGTCGTCAAAACCAAGCTGGATTGCTTCGTAACCGTCGTTTTCAGCTGTTTTCTTTTGAAGAACAACGTTTGGAGCAGCCTCGATAACAGTTACCGGAATAAGATCACCGTTCTCAGCGAATACTTGCGTCATACCAATTTTTCTTCCTAAGATTCCTTTGGTCATTCGTCACACCTCCTATTAAGATCATTCTATATTTTAGAATTAAAGTTTAATTTCGATATCGACACCAGATGGTAAGTCTAATCGCATAAGAGCATCAACAGTTTGTGGTGTTGGGTTCACAATGTCGATTAAACGTTTATGTGTACGCATTTCAAATTGCTCACGAGAATCTTTGTATTTGTGCACCGCACGAAGGATTGTGTAAACTGATTTTTCAGTTGGCAACGGAATCGGACCAGATACGCTGGCACCAGAACGTTTTGCCGTTTCAACAATCTTCTCTGCAGATTGATCAAGGATTCTATGATCATATGCTTTCAAACGAATACGAATTTTTTGTTTTGCCATTATTTTCCCTCCTTTTCGCCTACATCACGTTAGACAGTTCTCCGTGAGAAAAACCTGAACACCTTGCCATGGCAAAGCGGCCGGGTGTGTCAGCAACCTCTCACTTCATCGCAGTCAAAGACCAACATACACCATTATACAGAAAATAGGCGTATGTTGCAAGACTTATTTAAAATATGCATGGTTTGCACACTTTTTATATTATACAGGGGTTTTTCTTATTTATCAAGGACCTATCATAAATGGTACCGTGCATGACGACTTAGTGTACTAGCGAATAATGACGGCTCCTCAATATGCGGGGTATGAGCTGAATTCTCAAATTGAACCCAGCGCTTTTCGGGCGCCACGAGTTCTTGATAATACTGTTTCGATATTTCAGTTGGAACAATTAAGTCATGTTTCCCTGAAATGAAAACACACGGTACTTTAATAGAAGGAACAGATCTAAATGCATTAAACCTGTACAACTCATCTGTTAAATGTTTTTTGCTGAAGCGCAGTCCATTGAGGACGCTATGAATGTTTCGCACACCATACTCATTACCAGTAAGCATTTGAAATAAAACAGCAAGAGAATGTCGATGCAGGCGAGTGAATCCTCCTCTGCTTACCTCAACGCAAAATCGATAGATAAGATGCTGGATATCCTGCTTCCAAGGCGGAGCCCCAATGAAACGTGTGAGCAAAGATAATATGCTGGCTTTCTTTGCTTCAGAAGTTTTACGAATATGTCGATAAGCAGTTGATTCTTCATCGTGAGGACTGACAACCTGACTGATTCCATAATAAGCGTAAAACAAGTCCGGGCGCTGCTGCACTACATGAAGCGCCAGCATTGACCCCCAAGAATGACCGGCCAGATATAGTTTTGTTTTTGAAAAGTGAGCTAAGAGCCATTGAGTGACATGGATTGTATCTTTAATGAAGTGATTTATTGTCATGGAGTGTTGGGAAATTCGTTTAGAATATGAAAGCCCTGATCCTCTCTGATCCCAATGAACTACAGTGAAATACCGTTCCAGCTCTTTTTGATAATGTCTAATGTATCCGATTTGCGGCGTTCCCGGCCCGCCATGTAAAAAAAGCAGCAATGGATTTTCAACATCAGCTCCATTAATCATCAGCATTTGCTTTGTATTCCCAATGCTCAGTTCTTTCATGATTGCGATTGATCTCTTTTCAGGAATCATAGATAGTAGCCCCTCGAATATGATAGATCCTATTATACAAGAAAAAGAAAAGCAAACAAAAAACGAGACCCGCAGGGGTCTCGTTTAAAATCATACTATTACTCAGTGATTGTAGAAACAACGCCTGAACCAACAGTACGTCCGCCTTCACGAATAGAGAAACGAGTTCCTTCTTCGATAGCGATTGTAGAGATAAGTTCAACGTTCATTTCAGTGTTATCTCCAGGCATAACCATTTCTACGCCTTCTGGAAGATGGATGATACCAGTTACGTCAGTTGTACGGAAGTAGAACTGAGGACGGTAGTTAGAGAAGAATGGAGTGTGACGTCCACCCTCTTCTTTAGAAAGAACGTAAACTTCAGCTTTGAATTTGCTGTGTGGAGTGATTGTACCTGGTTTAGCAAGTACTTGACCACGTTGGATTTCTTCACGAGATACACCACGAAGAAGGGCACCAATGTTGTCACCAGCTTCAGCATAATCAAGAAGCTTACGGAACATTTCAACACCTGTAACAGTTGTTTTCTTGTTCTCTTCTTGTAGACCGATGATTTCAACTTCGTCACCGACTTTAACTTGTCCGCGTTCTACACGGCCAGTCGCTACTGTACCACGACCAGTGATTGAGAATACGTCCTCAACCGGCATCATGAATGGTTTTTCAGTGTCACGTTCTGGAGTTGGGATGTACTCATCAACCGCATCCATAAGTTCGAAGATTTTAGCTTCGTACTCAGCGTCACCTTCAAGAGCTTTAAGAGCAGAACCTTTGATTACTGGTACATCATCACCAGGGAAGTCGTATTCGCTAAGAAGATCGCGAACTTCCATTTCAACTAGTTCAAGAAGCTCTTCGTCGTCTACCATGTCGCATTTGTTTAAGAATACAACGATGTATGGTACACCAACGTTTTTAGAAAGAAGGATGTGCTCACGAGTTTGTGGCATTGGGCCATCAGCAGCAGATACTACAAGGATAGCTCCGTCCATTTGCGCAGCACCAGTGATCATGTTTTTAACATAGTCAGCGTGTCCTGGGCAGTCAACGTGTGCATAGTGACGAGTTTCAGTTTCGTACTCAACGTGTGCAGTAGAGATTGTGATACCGCGCTCACGTTCTTCTGGAGCACCATCAATTTGATCGTACGCCATAGCTGTACCTTTACCAGATTTCTTATGAAGTACTGTTGTGATAGCAGCAGTTAAAGTTGTTTTACCATGGTCAACGTGTCCAATTGTACCAATATTGGCATGTGATTTGGAACGGTCGAATTTTTCTTTAGCCATTCTAAAATCCTCCTTAAGAGCTTTTAATTAGTAATGTATAGAGTGATAGGAAGTGAAAGAAAGCTTTCACTTCCTCATCTTACAATAGTAGTTATACTTGAGTTAAGCGGCAAAATCAATTATTCGCCTTTATTTTTTTTGATAATTTCTTCAGAAACGCTCTTCGGCACTTCTTCGTAGTGATCCATGAACATAGTGAACGTACCGCGACCTTGCGTATTAGAACGAAGTGCAGTAGCGTAACCGAACATTTCAGCAAGAGGAACCATAGCACGAACAACTTGAGCGTTACCGCGTGCTTCCATACCTTCTACGCGTCCGCGACGTGAAGTGATATCACCCATGATATCTCCCATGTATTCTTCTGGAATAACCACTTCTACTTTCATGATTGGTTCAAGAAGAACTGGGTTACATTTGCTGACTGCATTTTTCAATGCCATAGAAGCAGCAACTTTAAATGCCATTTCGTTTGAGTCAACATCATGGTAAGAACCGTCGAAAAGTTTAGCTTTAATGTCGATAAGCGGGAAGCCTGCTAGTACACCATTTTCAAGTGCATCTTCCAGACCTGCTTGAACAGCTGGGATGTATTCACGAGGAACGACCCCACCAACAATCGCATTTTCAAATTCAAAGCCCGCGCCTTCTTCGTTTGGTTCGAATTCGATCCAAACGTGTCCGAACTGACCGCGTCCACCAGACTGACGTACGAATTTACCTTCAACTTTTGCACCGGTACGGAATGTTTCACGGTACGCAACTTGAGGAGCACCAACATTGGCTTCTACTTTAAATTCGCGCTTCATACGGTCAACAATGATATCAAGGTGAAGTTCACCCATACCAGAGATGATCGTTTGGCCAGTTTCTGGGTTTGTTTGAGTACGGAATGTAGGATCTTCTTCAGCAAGTTTCGCTAAAGCGATACCCATTTTATCTTGGTCAGCTTTTGATTTAGGCTCAATAGCAACGTCGATAACTGGTTCTGGGAATTCCATTGACTCAAGGATAACAAGATCCTTCTCATCACATAGAGTATCTCCAGTAGTTGTATCTTTTAGACCTACAGCAGCTGCGATATCCCCTGCGTATACAGTAGAGATTTCTTCACGGCTGTTAGCGTGCATTTGAAGAATACGTCCAACACGCTCACGTTTGCCTTTAGTAGAGTTTTTCACGTATGAACCGGAATCAAGTGTTCCAGAGTACACACGGAAGAACGTCAACTTACCAACGTAAGGGTCAGTCATAACTTTAAATGCTAATGCAGAGAATGGCTCTTCATCAGAAGAATGACGCTCAATCTCTTCATTTGTATCAGGACGTGTACCTTTGATTGCAGCAACGTCAGTTGGTGCAGGAAGGTAGTCAAGAACAGCATCAAGTACGAGTTGAACACCTTTGTTTTTGAAAGCAGAACCAACAAGAACAGGGTAGAATTCAACATTTAATGTACCTTTACGGATACCTGCTTTTAACTCGTCAATTGTGATTTCTTCACCCTCAAGGTATTTATCCATAAGCTCTTCATCAAGCTCACATACAGCTTCAATAAGGCTGTTGCGAAGCTCTTCAGCTTGCTCTTTATACTCTTCAGGGATTTCTTTTGCATCAGAACGAGTTCCGAGGTCATCTTCGTAGAAATACGCAACGTTTTCTACAAGGTCGATGATACCTTCGAAATTATCTTCAGCACCGATCGGCAATTGAATTGCATGAGCGTTTGCTTGAAGACGATCTCTTAAAGTTCCTACAGAGTAAAGGAAGTCTGCACCGATTTTGTCCATTTTGTTAACAAAAACGATACGCGGTACTCCGTAAGTTGTTGCCTGACGCCAAACAGTTTCTGTTTGAGGCTCAACGCCTGATTGCGCGTCAAGTACAGCAACAGCACCATCAAGTACACGAAGAGAACGTTCAACTTCAACTGTGAAGTCTACGTGTCCTGGAGTATCGATGATGTTTACGCGGTATCCTTTCCACTGTGCAGTTGTCGCAGCGGAAGTGATTGTGATACCACGTTCTTGTTCCTGTTCCATCCAGTCCATTTGTGAAGCTCCTTCATGAGTTTCACCAATTTTATGGATACGACCAGTATAGAACAAGATACGTTCTGTAGTAGTCGTTTTACCGGCATCAATGTGAGCCATGATCCCGATATTACGAGTTTTGTCTAAGGAGAACTCTCTTGCCATTGGGTAATTTCTCCTTCCTTATTGGGAAATTGTGTTTTTTAGTATATAAATCCTACCAACGATAGTGAGCAAATGCTTTGTTTGCTTCAGCCATCTTATGAGTATCTTCACGTTTCTTAACAGCAGCACCAGTGTTGTTAGCTGCGTCAAGGATTTCGTTAGCTAAACGCTCTTCCATCGTTTTTTCTCCACGAAGACGAGCGTAGTTTACTAACCAGCGAAGTCCAAGAGTCGTACGACGTTCAGGACGAACTTCTACAGGAACTTGGTAGTTCGCACCACCTACACGGCGTGCTTTTACTTCAAGTACAGGCATGATGTTTTTCAATGCTTGTTCGAAAACCTCCATTGCATCATTGCCAGTACGTTCTTTAATGATATCGAATGACTTGTATAGGATTGTTTGAGACTTACCTTTTTTACCATCGATCATCATTTTGTTGATTAGACGAGATACAAGCTTAGAGTTGTAAATCGGATCAGGTAAAACGTCTCTTTTTGCTACAGGACCTTTACGTGGCATCTGAATATCCTCCCTTCATCAATTATGCGTATTTTCGTTTATTATTTTGCTTTAGGTTTTTTCGTACCGTATTTAGAACGGCCTTGTGCACGGTTTTCAACTCCAGCAGTATCAAGCGCACCACGAACGATGTGGTAACGTACCCCTGGTAAGTCTTTTACACGTCCACCGCGGATAAGTACAACACTGTGCTCTTGCAGGTTGTGACCGATACCAGGAATGTAAGCAGTAACCTCGATTCCGTTAGTCAAACGAACACGAGCATATTTACGAAGTGCTGAGTTCGGTTTTTTCGGTGTCATTGTACCAACACGAGTACATACCCCGCGTTTTTGTGGAGAAGATACGTTAGTGTGCTCTTTTTTAAAGCTGTTGTATCCTTTGTTAAGTGCAGGAGACTTTGAGTTTTCTACTTTACTCACGCGTCCTTTGCGAATTAGCTGATTAATTGTAGGCATGATTTTTTCCTCCCTTCATTACGTTTTATAACCCACATACCCAGGTGGTTCATCAAAAGGCAAAAAACAATGTCTTTACACAAGATGGAATCTTACGCAAAAACAAAAGTACGTTATAAAATAATGGCAACAGCGGCTGCTCCTACCTCAATTCCGCAGGCTTTGCCGAGCTTTTTCATGGATTCAACCATTAAGACAGAGATACCTTGATCTTCCGCAAGTGAAACAACACTTGACGTAAGTATCGGATCTGCGTCCTTTGCAACGACTACTTCCTTTACTGAACCTCGCTTTAGAGCTTTCACTGTTTGCTTCGTACCAATAATAATTGATTTGGCCTGTGATACTTTATCATAAGACATAAACATATCCTCCAAAGTAACAGGTTTATTTCGAGCACCTTGGTTATATTATCATTCTAGGAGACGAATGTCAACAAGGTATGACATTTTTTAGTTTCTATCTTCTCATAGAGTGACTTTTTAATAAATATATCTGCTGAAAGACTGCAAAAACAGTCTTTCAGCAGAATGAAATCAATTATTCAACCGGGACCATATCGTCAGTTGGCTGAACATTTGAAATTGGTTTTACTTTACGGTATTTCATCATTCCTGTACCAGCTGGAACAAGCTTACCGATGATAACATTCTCTTTCAAGCCGAGAAGCTCGTCACGCTTACCTTTGATCGCTGCATCTGTAAGGACACGCGTTGTTTCCTGGAAGGAAGCAGCAGATAAGAATGAATCAGTTTCAAGAGATGCTTTTGTAATACCGAGTAAGACAGGACGGCCTGTAGCAGGTCGATTGCCTTCGAGCAACACCTTTTTGTTTGCTTCAGTAAATTGGTGAATGTCAAGCAATGTACCTGGAAGCACATCAGTGTCACCGGCATCAATTACGCGTACTTTACGAAGCATCTGGCGAACCATTACTTCTACGTGTTTATCACCGATTTCAACACCCTGCATACGGTAAACCTTTTGAACCTCATGGAGAAGATACTCTTGAACAGTCGTCAGGTCAGTCACTTTAAGAAGTTCTTTCGGATCGATTGAACCTTCTGTCAGTACTTGGCCACGAGTAATTTTATCTCCTTCCGCTACTTTCAGGCGGGAGTTGTAAGGTGCCGTATAAGAACGTGTTTCCACTGCGCCTTGAACCACAATTTCCTGCTGCTTATCACGAACTTCATTAATCTCAACGACTGTACCGTCGATTTCTGTAATTGTTGCCTGACCTTTCGGATTACGCGCTTCGAAAAGCTCTTGGATACGCGGAAGACCCTGTGTGATATCGTCTCCGGCAACCCCGCCTGTATGGAATGTACGCATTGTTAACTGTGTACCAGGCTCACCGATTGATTGGGCAGCAATGATTCCGACAGCTTCACCGACTTCAACATCGGAGCCAGTTGCAAGATTTCGGCCATAGCATCGTTTACATACACCATGAGGCGTATTACATGTGAAGGCAGAACGGATCCACACTTCTTCAATGCCAGCTTCGACAATCTCCAGCGCCTTATCTTCATCGATTAGTTCGTTTTCATTCACAAGCACTTCACCTGTTTCAGGGTGCTTCACTTGTTTTCGTGCAAAACGGCCGATTAAGCGTTCTTCTAAGCGCTCAATTGTTTCAGTTCCTTCTTTAAGAGGCTTAGCAAGAATGCCTCGGTCAGTTCCGCAATCAGTTTCACGGATGATAACATCCTGCGCAACGTCAACGAGACGGCGTGTAAGGTAACCTGAGTCAGCAGTTTTAAGAGCGGTATCGGCAAGACCTTTACGCGCACCGTGTGTGGAGATAAAGTACTCCAATACTGTCAGACCTTCACGGAAACTTGATTTGATCGGCAACTCAATGATACGTCCAGCCGGGTTGGCCATCAGGCCGCGCATTCCGGCAAGCTGCGTAAAGTTAGATGCGTTACCACGGGCACCAGAGTCACTCATCATGTAGATCGGGTTGAGTTCATCAAGTGATTTCATCAGTTTGCCTTGGATCACGTCTTTTGCAGCACTCCAGATAGAGATGACTCTCTCATAGCGTTCTTCTTCAGTGATAAGACCGCGGCGGAACTGCTTCATAACGTTGTCAACTTTGCTTTGCGCTTCTTCAAGAATTTCTTGTTTATCATCGAGTACGACGATGTCAGAAACCCCAACTGTAATACCAGCTTTTGTTGAATATTTGAAACCTAGGTTTTTCATGCGGTCAAGCATTTTAGACGTTTCCGTGATATGGAATCGTTTAAAGATTTCCGCGATGATTTTACCCAGAATGCCTTTTTTGAACGGTGCATTGATTGGCTGCTGTGCGATGACAGCTTTAACGTCAGCACCTTTTTCCAAGAAGAAACGGTCAGGTGTTTTCTCTTCAATGTTGCTCTTCGTTGGTTCATTCATGTAAGGGAATGATTCCGGAAGAATTTCATTGAAGACAAGCTTACCGACAGTTGTAATTAACAATTTTGAGCGCTGTTCTTCGGTAAATGTCACATTCTTAAGGGAGTTAGCTGCAACAGCTACTCTCGTATGAAGGTGAACATATCCGTTTTGATAAGCAAGAAGCGCTTCGTCTGTATTCTTGAAGACCATGCCTTCACCGACAGCACCGGCACGCTCAAGTGTCAGGTAATAGTTACCAAGTACCATATCCTGAGACGGTGTTACAACCGGTTTACCATCTTTAGGGTTCAAGATGTTTTGAGCAGCAAGCATCAAGATGCGTGCTTCAGCTTGTGCTTCAGCAGATAATGGTACGTGAACCGCCATTTGGTCACCGTCAAAGTCAGCGTTGTAAGCTGTACATACGAGCGGGTGAAGGCGGATTGCGCGTCCTTCAACAAGCGTTGGTTCAAACGCTTGAATACCTAATCTGTGAAGTGTAGGGGCACGGTTCAGCAGTACTGGGTGCTCCTTAATAACTGATTCTAATACATCCCAAACTTCAGGCTGTACGCGCTCAATTTTGCGTTTCGCACTCTTAATGTTGTGAGCAAGACCCTTTTCAACAAGTTCTTTCATAACGAAAGGCTTGAAGAGTTCAAGCGCCATTTCCTTCGGTAATCCGCATTGGTACATTTTCAAATGAGGACCAACAACGATTACAGAACGTCCGGAGTAATCGACACGTTTACCAAGAAGGTTTTGACGGAAACGGCCTTGCTTCCCTTTCAACATGTGAGAAAGAGATTTTAACGGTCTGTTACCAGGACCTGTTACAGGGCGTCCGCGGCGGCCGTTGTCAATTAAGGCATCGACAGCCTCTTGAAGCATACGCTTTTCGTTTTGAACGATGATGCTTGGCGCACCAAGGTCCAGAAGGCGTTTCAAACGATTGTTACGGTTGATGACACGACGATAAAGATCGTTCAAATCAGAAGTCGCAAAACGTCCGCCATCTAGCTGAACCATCGGTCTAAGCTCCGGAGGAATAACAGGAAGCACATCAAGGATCATCCAAGAAGGCTTGTTTCCTGAGTTACGGAAGGCTTCTAAAACTTCAAGACGTTTGATCGCACGAGTACGTCGTTGTCCTTGTGAAGTTTTCAGCTCTTCTTTTAACATATCAACTTCTTTTACAAGATCGATATCTTGAAGAAGTTTATGAATTGCTTCAGCACCCATAGATGCTTGGAATTTATTACCGTATTTATCAAGATAAGCACGGTATTCTTTCTCAGACAGAAGCTGTTTCTTTTCAAGCGGTGTATTTGCCGGGTCAGTTACAACGTAAGAAGCAAAGTAAATCACTTCTTCTAAAGCACGAGGTGACATATCCAGCACAAGACCCATACGGCTTGGAATACCTTTGAAATACCAAATGTGGGAAACTGGGGCAGCCAGTTCAATATGCCCCATTCTCTCACGACGGACTTTAGCCCGTGTTACTTCGACTCCGCAGCGGTCACAAACTACGCCTTTATAACGAACTCGCTTGTACTTCCCGCAATGACATTCCCAGTCCTTAGTCGGTCCGAAAATGCGTTCGCAGAATAGACCGTCCTTTTCAGGTTTTAACGTACGATAGTTTATCGTTTCAGGCTTTTTCACTTCACCAAAAGACCATGAACGGATTTTATCCGGTGAAGCAAGACCGATGTTCATATACTCAAAATTGTTCACATCTAGCAAGGGGCCTACCTCCCTTTTTATCTTCGGATTAACCGATGTCACTTGCCTTTATAACTAGAGATTATTCTTTTGTTACTACATCACGTTCAACGTCTGCAGATGCTGTTTCTTCCGGCTCTTCATCACCTGATAATGCCAGGCCGTCAGCTTGTTTCGCATCTTCTTCGTCTTCTAAATCTCTCATTTCTATTTCTTCTTCATCACCAGAAAGGATTTTGACATCCATACCTAAGCTTTGAAGTTCTTTGATTAATACTTTGAATGATTCCGGAACACCTGGTTCAGGAACATTGTCGCCTTTAACGATGGCTTCGTATGTTTTCACACGTCCAACCACGTCATCAGACTTAACAGTCAGAATTTCTTGAAGAGTGTAAGCCGCACCATAAGCTTCAAGTGCCCAAACCTCCATCTCACCGAAACGCTGTCCGCCAAATTGCGCTTTACCGCCAAGAGGCTGCTGCGTAACAAGTGAGTAAGGGCCTGTAGAGCGAGCATGAAGTTTATCGTCAACCATGTGAGCCAGTTTGATCATGTACATGATACCGACAGATACGCGGTTATCAAACGGCTCTCCAGTACGTCCGTCGTAAAGCACAGTTTTGGCGTCACGAGACATGCCAGCTTCTTCAAGTGTTTCCCAGACATCCTCTTCACGCGCTCCGTCAAATACAGGAGATGCAATGTGAATGCCGAGGTAACGAGCGGCCATACCCATATGAAGTTCTAATACCTGCCCGATGTTCATACGTGATGGTACGCCCAGCGGGTTAAGCATGATATCAATTGGTGTGCCGTCAGGAAGGTAAGGCATATCCTCTTCAGGAAGAATCTTAGAGATAACACCTTTGTTACCGTGACGACCGGCCATTTTATCCCCTTCAGAAATCTTACGTTTCTGAACGATATATACGCGTACTAACTGGTTAACACCTGGAGGAAGTTCGTCTCCGTCTTCACGGTTGAAGACTTTAACGTCATGGATAATTCCTCCGCCGCCGTGAGGCACACGAAGAGAAGTATCACGAACCTCGCGGGCTTTCTCGCCAAAGATGGCGTGAAGCAGGCGTTCTTCTGCAGTCAGTTCAGTTACGCCTTTAGGCGTTACTTTACCAACAAGAAGATCTCCGTCTTTTACTTCTGCCCCGATACGGATGATTCCGCGGTCATCAAGATTGCGAAGCGCATCTTCACCGACGTTTGGAATATCGCGAGTGATCTCTTCAGGTCCAAGTTTCGTATCACGTGCTTCTGATTCGTATTCTTCAATGTGGATAGATGTATAAACATCATCCTTTACAAGGCGTTCACTCATGATGATGGCATCCTCATAGTTGTAGCCATCCCATGTCATGAAGCCGACCATTACGTTACGGCCAAGTGCAAGTTCACCAAGCTCCATAGAAGGGCCGTCAGCAAGGATTTCTCCTTTTACCACTTCATCGCCGACACTTACGATCGGACGCTGGTTGTAGCACGTACCTTGGTTAGAGCGGACAAATTTCAGCAGGCTGTATTTATCCAGGTTTCCTTTTACTTTTTGACCGTCTACTTCTTCATAACGGCGAACCCAAACGTTTTTCGCTTCTACACGTTCAACGATACCAGGGTGTTTACAAATTACAGCGGCACCAGAGTCTTTTCCTGATACGTATTCCATACCAGTTCCAACGAATGGCGCTTCTGGCTGCATCAAAGGCACAGCCTGACGCTGCATGTTCGCTCCCATGAGGGCACGGTTGGAGTCATCGTTTTCTAAGAACGGGATACATGCTGTCGCAGCAGATACAACCTGCTTAGGCGATACATCCATGTAGTCTACACGGTTTCTGGAAACAACGGTGTTCTCCCCGCGGAAACGAGCTACGATGCTGTCATCAATAAAGGCGCCTTCGTCATCGAGACGAGCGTTCGCTTGAGCGACAACATAGTTATCCTCTTCATCAGCAGTTAAGTAATCGATTCTGCCCGTTACCTTCCCTGTTTCAGGGTCAACGCGGCGATATGGCGTTTCAATAAAGCCAAAACGGTTTACTTTTGCATAAGATGATAGTGAGTTGATCAAACCGATGTTCGGGCCCTCAGGCGTTTCAATCGGACACATACGGCCATAGTGGGAGTAGTGAACGTCACGCACTTCCATTCCGGCACGCTCACGTGTCAATCCGCCCGGTCCTAATGCTGACAGACGGCGCTTATGCGTTAATTCAGCAAGCGGGTTCGTCTGATCCATGAATTGAGAAAGCTGTGAGCTTCCAAAGAACTCTTTAATGGACGCAATAACAGGACGAATATTGATCAGCTGCTGAGGCGTAATTGTATTCGTATCTTGAATTGACATTCTCTCACGAACCACACGCTCCATACGGCTTAAACCGATACGGAATTGGTTCTGGAGAAGCTCGCCTACAGAACGTAAACGGCGGTTTCCAAGATGATCGATATCATCTGTGTCGCCTACTCCGTGCAGCAGGTTGAAGAAGTAGCTGATTGAAGAAATAATATCAGCAGGCGTGATGTTTTTAATCTCTTCTTCAATGTAAGCATTGCCGATTACATTAATAACCTGTTCTCCTTCTTGATCAGTCGGAGCAAAGATTTTAATGGATTGAAGAGTCACTTCATCTTCAACAACACCGCCATTCGGATACAGCTTTCTGAAACCGATTCCGTTTTCTAAGTATGGCAGTACTTTATCAAGTGTTCTTCTATCAAGAATCTGACCTTTTTCAGCAAGGATTTCTCCTGTTTCAGGATCAACGAGCGTTTCAGCAAGTCTCTGATTGAAGAGGCGATTCTTAATATGAAGTTTTTTATTAATTTTATAGCGTCCTACATTGGCAAGATCGTATCGTTTCGGATCAAAGAAACGAGAATCAAGCAAGCTTTTCGCATTTTCTACTGTAGGCGGCTCTCCAGGACGGAGACGCTCGTAAATTTCAAGCAGTGCTTTGTCGCTGTTTTCTGTGTTATCTTTATCAAGCGTATTTCTCAGGTATTCGTTTTCTCCTATGAGATCAAGAATCTCTTGATCGGAGCCGAAGCCGAGAGCACGCAAAAGAACCGTAACCGGCAACTTACGTGTGCGATCAATGCGGACATAAACAACATCTTTCGCATCAGTTTCGTATTCTAACCATGCGCCACGGTTTGGAATGACAGTTGCGGTAAAACCTTTTTTACCGTTCTTGTCTACTTTACCACTGAAATATACACTTGGAGACCGAACAAGCTGGGAAACGATAACGCGTTCCGCACCGTTAATGATAAAAGTACCTGTATCTGTCATAATAGGGAAATCACCCATGAAGACATCTTGGTCTTTTACCTCTCCAGTTTCTTTGTTAATTAAACGAACCTTCACTCTTAGCGGAGCTGAGTAAGTCACATCACGTTCTTTTGATTCCTCTACAGGATATTTAGGCTCACCTAAACTATAATCAATGAACTCAAGAGAGAGGTTACCAGTGAAATCCTCAATTGGTGATATGTCTTGAAACATCTCTCTAAGACCCTCATCAAGAAACCACTGATAAGAAGAGGTTTGAATTTCAATGAGATTTGGTAATTCTAACACTTCGCTAATGCGAGCATAGCTTCTGCGCTGGCGGTGTCGTCCATACTGAACTAGTTGACCTGTCAACTGATTCACCCCTCAAATCATGCGTATTATATGTGTAATAAGCATTTCTTCCAAAGAAAGAAAATACTTTTACAAGACAAAAGAAAAAAGGGTTTCTAATTAAGAAAACCACATCCAAAAACAAATACCGATTTTATTAGCATTTCCATACTTGTATAATTTATACATAGATATTGACAATTCATCAT
The DNA here is from genome assembly GCF_001748205.1 of Bacillus sp. F56. Classification (NCBI taxonomy): domain Bacteria; kingdom Bacillati; phylum Bacillota; class Bacilli; order Caryophanales; family Bacillaceae; genus Bacillus; species Bacillus sp. F56. The sequence continues at coordinate 20,523 of NZ_BDFC01000014.1, read as the reverse complement.
ATCAAGCAAAATATATACATTGGCATTTTACAATATTAACATAGTTAAAATACCGAGTCAAACTTTTTTTGCTTTTATGATATAATAGCCTTTCTTTTTTTGAACGACAGAAACTTCATCGAACAGTTCCTCGAGCTTTTCAATGGCAGAAGGCGCGCCTTGCTTTTTCTGTATGACGATCCACAACTCACCTGAAGCTTTTAAGTGTTCAGCGCTTTTCTCAAAGATAGCATGGACAACTTTTTTTCCGGCTCGGATTGGGGGATTTGTAAGAATAGAAGCAAATGTTTGAGCAGAATCAACGTTTGAAAACAAATCGCTTTGATAAATCTTAACGTTTGTTATTCCGTTCTGTTCCGCATTTCCATTTGATAGTTCTACGGCTCTCTCATTAACATCAATCATGTGGATAGTCCGGTCTTTAAAGTCGCTGGCAAGCGATAAACCAATCGGCCCGTACCCGCAGCCTACATCCAAAATGCTGCCCTCAACCTCAGGCTCTTCAAAAGAATCTATCAGCAGGCGGGAGCCGAAATCAACTTCTTTTTTAGAAAAAACCCCGCTGTCGCTGGTAAACGTGAAATCTTTATTCCGAAGCCTAAAAGACCAGGTTTGCTTGTTGCTTTTCACTGAAGGTTTTTCTGAATAATAGTGCTCACTCATTATTAGAACCTCCTTTTTTCATGGCTTAAAGAATGGCAAAGAAAAAGCTCGCCTCATAAAAGCGAGCTTCCCCTCCAGGTAAGTGAAGATTACTTAACTTCTACAGAAGCGCCAACTTCTTCAAGTTTAGCTTTAAGCTCTTCAGCTTCTTCTTTAGCAATACCTTCTTTAAGTGGTTTTGGAGTGTTGTCAACAAGTTCTTTAGCTTCTTTCAAGCCAAGACCAGTGATTTCACGTACAACTTTGATAACTTTGATTTTTTGAGATCCAGCACCAGCAAGGATAAGATCGAATTCGCTTTGCTCTTCAGCAGCTCCGCCTGCAGCAGCTCCGCCAGCTACAGCTACAGGAGCAGCAGCAGTTACGCCAAATTCTTCTTCGATTGCTTTTACTAGGTCGTTCAATTCAAGTACAGTTGCTTCTTTAACGGAAGCAATGATTTCTTCGATATTTAAAGCCATTTGTAATTCCTCCATTTTGTTTTAATTTATGAAAAACTGATTAATTTAAGCGCCTTGTTCTTCCTTTTGTTCTGCCACAGCTTTTGCAGCAAGAGCAAGGTTGCGAACTGGAGCTTGAAGTACGCTAAGCAACATAGAAAGCAAGCCTTCGCGTGATGGAAGTTCAGCAAGAGCTTTCACTTCTTCAACAGTAGAAACTTTACCTTCGATAACGCCAGCTTTGATTTCAAGAGCTTCGTGATTTTTAGCGAAGTCATTAAGAACTTTAGCCGGAGCGACAACATCTTCAGTGCTGAATGCGATCGCGTTCGGTCCAGTTAAGAAATCATTCAAACCATTAAGCTCAGCTTGTTCAACCGCACGGCGAGTCATCGTATTTTTGTAAACTTTGAACTCAACGTTAGCTTCGCGAAGCTGTTTACGAAGTTCAGTTACTTCAGAAACGTTAAGTCCGCGATAGTCAACGATGATCGTTGATTTACTTTCTTTCAGTTTAGAAGCAATTTCTTCAACAACAACTTTTTTTGTTTCAATTGCGCTGCTCATGGTTACACCTCCTGTAGATTCTTGTGTAACACTTATACCGTTAGGTGATCACGACTGAGACGACGGATTCCATATAAAAAGCCTCCATGAGACATGGAGGCTGTATATACAAGCATACGTAACGTAATAGCTGTGATAATATACACCTCGGTAGGATAATTAAGCGGTTAAGGCCCCTACTGTCTACGGTATAAATGATATTCTATTTTACAACATTTTGAATAATATCAGAATGTTGATGTCATGTCAATATTATTTTACGTTAAAAGTTGAAGAGTCTACTTTGACACCAGGTCCCATAGTAGAAGTTACAGCAACGTTTTTCACGTAAACGCCTTTAGCTGCAGCAGGTTTAGCTTTAAGGATTGTATCGTACATTGTTGTGAAGTTCTCAACAAGTTTTTCATCCTCGAAAGAAACTTTACCGATAGGAACATGAATGTTTCCAGCTTTATCAACACGGTATTCAACTTTACCAGCTTTGATTTCGCCGATCGCTTTTTCAACTTCGAAAGTAACTGTACCAGTTTTAGGGTTTGGCATTAAACCTTTTGGTCCAAGTACACGACCGATTTTACCAACTTCACCCATCATGTCAGGTGTAGCTACGATAACATCGAAATCGAACCAGCCTTGTTGAATTTTGTTGATGTAGTCAGTATCGCCTACGAAATCTGCACCAGCAGCTTCAGCTTCTTTCGCTTTTTCGCCTTTTGCGAAAACGAGAACGCGCTGAGTTTTACCAGTTCCGTTTGGAAGAACAACTGCTCCACGGATTTGCTGGTCGTTTTTACGAGGGTCAACCCCTAAACGGAAAGCCACTTCAACTGTAGCGTCGAATTTAGCTGTGTTTGTTTTTTTAACGAGAGCTACTGCTTCAGAGACGTCGTAAGCTTTAGAACGGTCTACAAGCTTAGCAGCTTCAACGTACTTTTTACCTTTTTTAGCCATTTTAAAATTTCCTCCTTATGTGGTTATAGCGGAATAACCTCCCACGAATAAGGGTTGCGAACTTGTTAAAACTCGCAACCCGACAAGAAACAAATTAATCCTCGATTACAATACCCATACTGCGGGCAGTACCTTCAACCATGCGCATTGCCGCTTCAACGTCTGCTGCGTTTAAGTCAGGCATTTTCGTTTCAGCGATTTCGCGTACTTTATCGCGCTTAACGGTTGCCACTTTATTACGGTTTGGTTCACCAGAACCAGACTCAATTCCAGCTGCTTTTTTAAGCAATACTGCAGCAGGTGGAGTTTTTGTAATAAATGTAAATGAACGGTCTTCGTAAACCGAAATTTCAACAGGAATGATTAAACCAGCTTGGTCAGCTGTACGAGCGTTAAACTCCTTACAGAATCCCATGATGTTAACACCGGCTTGACCAAGTGCAGGTCCAACTGGTGGTGCTGGGTTAGCTTTTCCAGCAGGAATTTGCAATTTTACAACTTTAACTACTTTTTTAGCCACGAGACACACCTCCTTAAGTCCGTGATGTGGTAATAGGGTAAACCCTCCCACTCAAGGTTTCATTCTTTATATGAATGACGAAATATCATGCTAGTTGCCTTGGATAAGTCCAAGACGTACCTTTGCTATATTATCATTTATATATAGCAATTTCAAGTTTTTTCACATTACAATTTATCGATTTGGGTAAATTCCAGCTCAACCGGCGTTTCGCGGCCGAACATATTAACGAAAACTTTGACCTTGCTTTTGTCATAATCAATCTCTTCAATCGATCCAGTAAAGTTAGCAAAAGGTCCGTCTATTACTTTCACTGTCTCTTTCAGTTCAAAGTCAATATCAGTTTTGCGTTCGTCCATGCCCATTCTCTTCAGAATGGTTTCTGCTTCGCCTGGAAGAAGCGGCGTCGGTTTTGAACCTGATCCGGCAGATCCTACGAATCCAGTAACGCCCGGCGTGTTGCGGACAACATACCAAGAGTCGTCTGTCATTACAATTTCAACAAGCACATAACCAGGGAATACTTTCTTTTTCACGACTTTTTTCTTGCCGTTTTTGATATCCGTTTCTTCTTCTTCGGGTACGACTACACGGAAAATTTTATCCTGCATCCCCATTGATTCAACACGTTTTTCCAAGTTGGCTTTTACTTTATTCTCATAACCAGAGTACGTGTGAACAACATACCAATTCTTTTCCATTCTCTTCAGGACTGTCCAGTCCTTCCCTCCCCGCATTTGGTTTTAGTGAATTACCATAACGCTTCAAAAAATAGGCGGCAAGCCTATGATAACTATCATTTTAAGCCACAATAAAAAACCCGCTGAACGGGTTTTGGCAAGTAATATTATGATCTATTATAGCACGTATTGCTGATCATTATTCAACTATTAAACGAATTAATTGAGAAATTCCTGTGTCAAGGAGGGCAAAAAAGATAACAAAAAAGATAACTGTTGAAATTACCGTAATGGTATAACGCGTTAACTCTTTTCCTTTAGGCCAGCTTACCTTTTTCATTTCTTTCCCAACATCTTTAAAGAATTTCATAATACGCATGTAAAAGACCTCCACAATTTAAAAAGCGCAAAAACTATTTTGTTTCAAGATGAGCTGTATGTGAATTGCAAGTACTGCAGTATTTCTTTACTTCTAATCGCTCAGCCGCTGATGCAGAGCTCTTCATTGTCGTATAATTACGGTTTCCGCATGTCTTGCATGCTAACGTAATCTTTTTTCTCATGTCATTACACCTTTTTCTAAATAGACATTAGTTCTTATCTTTAGTAACATATCATAGTCAGAAAAATACTGTCAATATAGCATAAATTCCTATTACAAACTGATTTCGCGAATTTCCAAGTACTTCTCCAGCTTGCGTTTCACACGCTGAAGGGCATTGTCGATCGATTTCACATGTCGGTTCAGTTCATCGGAAATCTCTTGGTAACTTCTCCCGTCGAGATATAAGACGAGTACTTTTCTCTCTAAATCACTTAGTAGTTCTCCCATTTTCATTTCAATGTCATCAAATTCTTCCTGATTAATGATCATTTCCTCAGGATTTAAGGTTTTCGCCCCTGAAATGACATCAAGCAGCGTTCGGTCTGATTCTTCATCAAAAATCGGTTTATCTAATGAGACGTAGGAATTCAAAGGAATGTGTTTCTGGCGAGTAGCTGTCTTTATTGCGGTAATAATTTGGCGGGTAATACATAATTCTGCGAAAGCTTTGAAAGAGGTAAGCTTGTCCTCTTTGAAGTCACGAATAGACTTATAGAGGCCTATCATACCTTCCTGAACAATATCTTCTCTGTCCGCCCCTATTAAGAAATAGGATCTTGCTTTCGCCCGAACAAAGTTTCGGTACTTCGTAATCAAGTAATCTAACGCATCACTGTCCCCAACATGAACCTTTTCAATGACCTGCTCGTCCTCCAACTGGCAAAACTGCTCTTTGTTGAATTTTCCCTTGTTGTTCTGTAGATTCACTCCGATCCCCCCGGCGCACGTAGATAGAAATATTATACAGTATTGGGCAAAAAAGCGTCAACTTAATCTAAGTCTCCTCGCCTCCACTTTTCAAACGTTTTCAAAACCTCTTCCGATAAAGCAATTTTACCCGCCGGCTTTTCGGAAGTGATTTTTCTTACCCGTCTCTCTATTCGCCTTTCAATCGCTTCTACCTCTCTCAAAAGCTCCCGGGCCGATTTCCGCAATGCCCCCTGTCCGAAAATCGCCCATTGCTCAGTATAGTCAGAGGTCGCAACGTGAATTTGAGTCGCAATATTATTCAAAGCCTGAGCGAGCTTTTCTATCCGCTCATCAGCCGTCTCATTTTCTTTTGTAAAAATCACTTCAACTCGATGGTTGGTCTGTTTTTTCTCAAGCCCTTTTACGAGATGCGCGTCAAAAACAACAATAACCCTGTTTCCTGTATACGATTGATATTCCGCCATTTTCTGAATCAGTACGTCTCTCGCCTCTTCGAAACTGTTCGCTTTTAAATCCTTCAGCTGCGGCCAGGCTCCTATCATGTTGTATCCGTCTACTAACAGGATATCCATGGGTCTTTATTCTCCCAGAGGGTTTCGTTTCCGGTAGACTTCATACATCAAAAGACCAGCCGCGACAGATGCATTTAGTGAAGTTACCTTTCCGGCCATCGGGAGTTTAATGAGAAAGTCACACTTTTCTTTCACGAGTCGGCCCATCCCTTTTCCTTCACTTCCGATGACTAAAGCCAAAGGCATATTGCCGTCCATATTGCGGTAATCCTCACGCGCGGACGCATCCGTTCCGACAACCCAGATTCCCCGTTCTTTCATCTCTTCTAACGTCCGTGCCAAATTGGTGACTCTTGCTACAGGAATGTGTTCAATTGCCCCTGTTGAAGCTTTTGCCACTGTTGTTGTCAGCCCGACAGCTCTCCGTTTTGGAATGACGATGCCATGAGCGCCGACCGCATCAGCTGTTCTCATAATGGAACCAAGATTATGAGGGTCTTCAAGCTCGTCCAGAATGAGGAAGAAAGGCTGTTCATTTCTTTCTTCGGCCGCTTTATATAAATCGTCCAGTTCTGCATATTCATACGCTGCAACCTGTGCCACTACGCCTTGATGCTGTCCTGTCACCATTTGATCGAGTTTTTTTCTCGGGACGTATTGAATCGTGATTCCCTGCTTTTTCGCAAGCTCAATCACTTGCTGTGCCTGTCCCTTTACGGTGTTTTCCGCCATCCACAGCTTATACAGCTTCCGATCAGATTTTAACGTCTCGATCACTGCATTCTTCCCTATGACGTAATCATGTTGCTGACTCATTTGTTTTCCTCCCTGACGTCCCGAATTGTATAGCTTCGGCTATGAGCTGACTAAGCCGTTCCTCTCTTTTCTCTAGAAAAAGGTAGCCCAGAAGCGCTTCAAATGCTGTACTATAGCGGTACGTCTGAACATCTGTATTTTTAGGTGTTGTTCCTGACTTGGCATTTCTGCCTCTTTTCAGCACCGCTTCCTCTTCTTCCGTAAAAAATGATTGATTCTGCAGAAAAAATAGGATCTCAGCCTGCGACTTTGCCGAAACAATCCGGCTTGATTTCTTATGAAGATCATTTGGTTTGGTAAAGCCCTGCTTAAGCAGGTGATGCCTTACATACACTTCAAAAATGGCATCACCTATATAAGCAAGCGCAAGACCGTTAAGCTGCTTTGAATCTTTTATCGTATCAAATTCAAGCATCCGTTATTCTCCCCGTTTCCAGCGAGTGCCTTGAGCCGTATCTTCAAGAATGATATTCATGCTTTTCAGCTGGTCGCGAATCTGGTCTGACAACGCAAAATCGCGATTCCGGCGCGCTTCATTTCGTTTTTCGATTAAGTCTTCAATCTCTTGATCGAGAAGTTCCTGCTCACCCAATGAAAAACCGAGAACAGAAACAATACGGTCAAACATCTCGATAAACGCCGTAATCACATGATCAGCTGTATGGTCTTTCTGAAGATAGTAATTGGCATGCTTCGCTAAGTCGAACAAGACAGAAATCGCATTCGCCGTATTAAAATCATCGTCCATCGCTTCTTCAAATGCTTTGCGGTGTTCTTCAACTTTCTCAAGCCATTGATCGTCATCTTCCGTTAAATTCGTACTGCTGTTCAGACGGTGCTGAAGATTGCTGTACGCTGTTTTTAAACGGTTAAATGCGCTTTTCGTATTTTCTAGAAGCTCTTCTGAATAGTTAATCGGATGGCGATAATGAACAGATAGCATAAAGAATCTCAAAAGCTGCGGATCATGCTGTTTAATGATGTCATGCACAAGCACAAAGTTGCCCAGTGATTTTGACATTTTTTCATTATCAATATTGATATAGCCATTATGGAGCCAGTACTTCGCAAACGTTTTTCCTGTCAATGCCTCAGATTGCGCAATTTCGTTTTCATGGTGAGGGAATGTTAAATCCTGTCCGCCCGCATGGATATCAATCTGGTCACCCAGATACTTTTTCACCATTGCTGAGCATTCAATGTGCCAGCCCGGACGTCCTTTTCCCCAAGGGCTATCCCAAGAGATTTCCCCTTCTTTTGCCGCTTTCCACAGTGCGAAATCAAGAGCATCTTCTTTTTTCTCTCCGACCCGGATGCGTGCACCTGATCTTAGCTCATCGATTGATTGCTGAGAAAGCTTTCCGTATCCTTCAAACGCTCTTGTTTTGAAATAAACGTCACCTTCTGATTCATAAGCGTAGCCCTTTTTCACGAGCTGATCTACGAATTCGATAATGGCATCCATGTTTTCCATCACCCGCGGATGAAGGTCGGCTTTTCGGCATCCGAGCGCACCTACATCTTCAAAATATGCTTTAATAAAACGCTCTGAAATGGTAGGCACATCCTCACCAAGTTCATTTGCCGCTTTAATTAATTTATCGTCTACGTCTGTGAAGTTAGAGACATACTGCACATCATAGCCTTTGTACTCCAAATAGTTTCGAACCGTATCGTAAACGATAGCCGGACGCGCGTTCCCGATGTGAATGTAATTGTAAACTGTCGGTCCGCATACATACATTTTCACTTTCCCCTCTTCAAGAGGAACGAATGTTTCCTTCTGTCTAGTCAATGTATTATAAAGTGTGATTGTCATTTTTGATTGATCCTTTCTTTTCTGTCTTCAATTTCTGCCTTCAGCTCTAAAATCTGCTGTTCCAAAGACTTAAAGCGGTCAGCAACCGGATCGGGCAAATCCTGATGGTTTAAATCGCGTCTTACCTTCTTGCCATTTTGTACAACGACCCGTCCGGGGATACCGACAACTGTTGAAAAATCGGGAACATCATGCAGCACTACTGAACCAGCGCCAATCTTTGAGCCTTCACCGACCGTAATTGAACCGAGCACTTTAGCACCTGTGGCTATCAATGCGTCGTCTTTAATCGTTGGGTGCCTTTTTCCCTTTTCTTTCCCCGTTCCCCCAAGGGTAACTCCCTGAAAAACGGTTACGTTATTGCCGATTTCACATGTCTCCCCAATGACAACCCCCATGCCGTGGTCTATGAAAAATCTTCTTCCAATTGTGGCGCCGGGGTGGATTTCGATCCCGGTAAAAAATCGGCTTACTTGAGATATAAGGCGTGCAAGGAAATAAAATTTTCGTTTATATAAAGCATGTGCAATCCGATGCGCCCATATAGCATGTAAACCGGAATAAGTTAAAATCACTTCAAAATAGCTTCTTGCTGCAGGATCTTGATCGAAAACAGTATCAATGTCTTCTTTGAGCATTCTAAAAAACACATGCTTCCCCCCGTTTCTCTATCTGATTTCCTCTGCCCAATAAAAAAAGCGTCTCTGCATGTAAACATGACAGAGACGCTTTAACCGCGCGGTTCCACTCTGTTTGAAAAGCAGACTCCTGCTCTCCCAACTTCAGCCTGTAACGGCGGCGGCCGCCTTTGAATACTGATTTTTAAAAACGTTCTTCAAAGGTCTTAAGGGCGCACTTCTAAAACCCGGCTCATGGATCTCTCTCAGCCAATGAAGATCCTTTCTGTAATGGCCTAAAGCTTTATACTCTTCCCTGTCAACAATCATTTATTTAGATATTTTTCAAACGCTGAATCGCAGTCTCTTTACCGATCAATTCGATTGATTGCGGCAGTTCCGGACCGTGAGTTTGCCCTGTAACAGCAACACGAATCGGCATAAACAGTTTTTTCCCTTTGTGGCCAGTTTCTTTCTGCACTGCTTTGATCGATGCTTTGATATTATCTGGAGTGAACTCCTCAAGCTCTTCAAGCTTCGCAGCGAATGTGCTGAGCACTTCAGGAACCTGCTCCTCTTCCAGAACAGCTTTCGCTTCTTGATTATACTCGATCTCATCCGCAAAGAACAAATCAGTCAGCTCAACAATTTCGGCACCGTAGCTTAATTGCTCATGATACAGGGAAATCAATTTGCGAACCCACTCTTGTTCTTCAGCAGAAAGCTCAGTGCCAACTTTGCCGGCTTTTTGCAAATGCGGAAGCGTCAGTTCAACAACCTGATCAAGATCCAGCTTCTTCACATATTGGTTGTTAACCCATTTTAGCTTATGCATATCAAACAAAGCTGGTGATTTAGATAAACGATTTACATCAAAAATTTCAAAAAACTGCTCTTTTGTGAAAAGCTCTTCTTCTCCAACCGGTGACCAGCCTAGCAGTCCGATAAAGTTGAACAGCGCTTCTGGCAAGTAGCCAAGCTCTTTGTACTGCTCGATGAATTGAATTATGGATTCATCACGTTTGCTGAGCTTTTTACGGCTTTCGTTTACAATCAGCGTCATATGTCCGAACTGAGGAATATCCCACCCGAATGCTTGATAGATCATAATCTGTTTCGGTGTGTTAGAAATATGATCCTCACCGCGCAGCACGTGTGTCATTTTCATTAAGTAGTCATCAATAGCTACCGCGAAGTTATAAGTAGGCGTTCCGTCCTTTTTCACAATAACGAAGTCGCCAATGCCATCTGATTCAAAAGAAATTTCGCCTTTTACGATATCGTTGAAGGCGATGACTTTTCCTTCCGGCACACGGAAACGAATACTCGGCTTTCTGCCTTCAGCAATAAATTTCTCCTGTTCTTCCTGAGTCAGATCTCTGTGTTTCCCAGAATAACGTGGCATTTCTCCGCGGGCAATCTGCTCTTCACGCTCTTTTTCAAGCTCTTCTTCCGTACAGTAGCATTTATAAGCAAGCCCTTTTTCAAGGAGCTCTTCGTAGTACACTTTATAGATATCGTTACGCTCTGACTGACGGTATGGGCCGTACTCTCCGCCGACATCCACACTCTCATCCCAGTCAATACCTAGCCATTTCAGATAATTCAGCTGGCTTTGTTCTCCGCCCTCAATATTGCGCTTTTTATCAGTGTCCTCAACACGAATGATAAACTTACCGCCTTGATTGCGAGCAAATAAATAATTAAAAAGCGCCGTTCTGGCATTTCCAATATGCAAATGTCCGGTTGGACTCGGTGCATAACGGACGCGTACTTCGTTTCCCATTTTCAAATACTTCCTTTCATGTCATGTATGGCCTCAGGCAAAAATGTATGAATCTATTCTACCACCAAATAGACCCAGCATCAAAACAAGTTAGCCTTTTTGTATCAGTACTGTCGCCTGAGCCGCTATTCCTTCCGCCCGTCCTGTAAATCCAAGCTTTTCTGTCGTTGTTGCTTTTACATTTACCTGTGAAACCTCTGCCTCAAGGCCTTCAGCGATTCTTTTTCTCATATCTTCTATGTACGGCAGCATCTTCGGCTTTTGCGCTATGATGGTGCAATCAATGTTCCCAAGGACATACCCTTTTTGTTTCACGATTCCCCAAACATGCTGAAGTAATTTGAAAGAGTCTGCGTCCTTGAACTCAGGATCTGTGTCAGGAAAATGCTTGCCAATGTCACCTTCACCCACAGCTCCCAGGCAGGCGTCAGCGACAGTATGCAGCAATACGTCTGCATCAGAATGGCCAAGCAGCCCTTTTTCGTACGGGATTTCAATCCCGCCAATAATCAGAGGACGGCCCTCCACTAATTGATGCACATCAAATCCTTGTCCAATTCTAAACATGTTTATTCCCACTTTCTGATTCCATGATAGCTTCAGCTGACGTCAAATCGTCTGGCGTCGTCAGCTTAATATTTGTATAACTGCCTTCTACAACACGGACCGAACCGCCTTCCATCTGTTCAACGAGGCTGGCGTCATCCGTCCCTAAAAATCCCTTGCGCTCGGCCTCAGCGTGAGCCTCCAACAATAAAGAAAGACGAAAAGCTTGTGGCGTTTGGACAGCCCACAAGCTTGAACGTTCAATCGTCTCGCTGACTTGTAAATCTTGAACGCGTTTAATTGTATCTTTTACCGGAACAGCGAGGATGGCCGCTCCTGTCTGTTCCGCCTCTGCGATCAGTTCGTCAATTTGTTCATGTTTTATAAATGGGCGGGCACCGTCATGTACAAGGACAATCTTTTCTTGCTTTACGGCTTTCAGCCCCTTATAAACACTGTGCTGACGCTCATCTCCGCCTGCAACAAGCTCAATCGAAGTTTGAAACGGATAATCGGTCAGCAATTGTTGAAAGTGCTCCCGCTCCTGCTCGTTAATCACCAAGATGATTTTTTCGCACTGCCGGTGGCTGTCAAACACTCTTAACGTGTGTATGATCACCGGGTCTCCTTTCAGCTCAATGAACAGTTTATTTCTCCCTGCCTTCATCCGCTTTCCCTGTCCGGCTGCAGGAATCACCACATCATAACTCATTGTTTTTTCTCCCTTTACAGCGCCTTCTCCAACAGCTTAGGCTTCGCAAAAATCATTCGTCCCGCTGCTGTCTGCAGCACACTTGTGACGAGTACATCAATATGCTTGCCGATATAATTGCGTCCTTCTTCAACGACAATCATCGTACCATCATCCAAGTAGGCAACTCCCTGATTATGCTCTTTCCCATCCTTAATGACCTGAACATTCATTTCCTCGCCAGGAAGCACAACAGGCTTGACCGCATTGGCAAGGTCATTAATGTTTAATACTGCTACCTTCTGAAGCTCGCATACTTTATTTAAATTAAAATCATTCGTCACAACGACCCCGGATGTCAGCTTCGCAAGTTTGACGAGCTTACTGTCAACCTCCTGAATATCCTCAAAGTCGCCTTCGTAAATTTCAACTTCAATGTCTAATTCTTTCTGAATGCGGTTCAGGATATCAAGACCGCGGCGTCCTCTGTTTCGTTTTAACACATCGGAAGAGTCGGCAATATGCTGCAATTCCTCAAGGACAAACTGCGGAATCACGATAACTCCCTCTAAAAATCCAGTCTGGCAAATATCTGCTATTCTCCCATCAATAATAACACTAGTGTCCAAAATTTTCAGCTTCTTGTCTTGAACCTCATGTTCTTCTTCAGCTGATCCTTTTTTCTTTTGCATTCTGGCGGAAATGGAAAACAGGCTGATCAATTCATCCTTTTTCTTAAAGCCCACCTGGAAGCCGAGATAACCGAGGAAGAAAGCCAAAAATACAGGGATAATTGTGCTGAATATGCGGTAAGGTATATTGTCTAAAGGAATAACATTTACGATAAGATAAGCAATTATAAGTCCAAAAACCAGGCCTAGACTTCCAAATAACAAATCTGGAACCGGCGCTTTTAACAATGAATCCTCTATCCACTTCACCCAGTTCACAACGTATTCTGTACCCCATATACTGATGAGAAAAAAGATAATTGCCCCAATTGCCGCAGACGTATATGCGTTTGTTATTAAAGGTATGTCCTGTATATTTAACAGTACAAACAATTCAGGTATTAGAAATATACCAACAACGCCGCCAAAAATAATGAAGAACGCCTGAACTATTCGTTTTAACATACCCCCACCTCCTTTTTAAACATTTTAATTTCACAAAGTTTTATGCACCCTACGAATATCAGAATAAACAAAAACCAACATTAATATACCCGTATTCCCCAGGTTTTAACCGAAATCACAGCTGCCGGTCTAAATAATGCTTCTCTTGCAGGCGTTTTAATCCTTTTTTGATTTTTTGGGCTCGTACTTCACCGATTCCCTCTACTTCATCTAATTCTTCTGCACTCGCCTCAATAATCCTTGGAAGGACTCCAAATGCTTCTACAACATTTTCAACAATTGGCATCGGCAGACGCGGTATCTTATTTAACAGCCTGTATCCTCTAGCCAATACATAATCATCAAGATTAGTAGAAGCAGGATAACCGAGAAGCTTATACACAATGGAATCATCCAGCAGATCATAACTGGACATATCCTGCAGCTCCTTCAAAAGAACAAACGGATCTTTAATCTTTTCTTTTACATAATCCTTAATAAATAAAGCGGCCTCTTCTTCCATATCCGTAATCAATTCAATGACTTGCAGCTTGATCAGATGTCCTTCTGTCCCCAGCTCTTTGATATACATATTTATTTCGTTTTTAATTCTCAATACCATTTCATAACGATGCATGACAGACAAGACATCACTAAAGGTAACAAGCTCCTCAAACTCTAACGCATTCAGTGCATTAATCGTTTTATCGAGGATTGTCTTATATTTTTCAAGTGTTTGAATGGCTTGGTTTGCCTTTGTTAAAATAAATCCTATGTCCTTTAGTGTATACTTCATGTTTTCCTGATATAACGTTATGACATTTCTTCTTTCAGAAATAGCAATCACAAGACAGCCGGTTTGCTTAGCTACTCTTTCGGCAGTTCTGTGCCGCATTCCTGTTTCTGATGAAGCAATTGTGGCATCCGGCATCAGCTGTGTATTCGCATATAGGATCTTTTGACCCGAATCACTTAAAATGATCGCGCCATCCATTTTAGCCAGCTCATACAAATGCGCCGGAGAAAAAGCCGTGTTGATGTGAAATCCTCCATCCACCACTTCTTTTACTTTATCATTATATCCAACAACGATCAGACCGCCTGTATTTGCTCTCAAGACGTTCTCCATCCCCGCTCTGAGCGGTGTACCCGGAGCAACAAACTGCAATATAGATGACAAGTCTAACTCGTGTTTCGCCCCTTTTTTCTCTTTTTCCATCTATTATCCTCCTAATGAAGTACGAAGCGCCTCTGCAACATTTGCTACTCCGATAACCTCAATCCCTTTTGGTTTTGTCCATCCATCCAGATTAGCCGCGGGTATGATCATGCGTTTAAAACCAAGCTTTGCCGCTTCTTTCACACGCTGTTCAATTCTTGAAACCCGCCGGACTTCTCCGGTTAATCCCACTTCTCCAATAAAACAATCTGCAGGATTTGGAGGTGTGTCTCTAAAGCTTGATGCGATACTGATCGCAATGGCAAGATCAATTGCCGGTTCATCAAGCTTAACGCCGCCAGCCACTTTCAAATAAGCATCCTGATTTTGCAGCAGCAGCCCCACTCTTTTTTCTAATACAGCCATTAACAGAGAAACCCTGTTGTGGTCTATTCCCGTTGCCATACGCCTTGGGTTTCCAAAGCTTGTTGGCGAGATGAGTGCCTGAATTTCAACGAGAATCGGTCTAGTGCCCTCCATAGAAGCAGTGATACTCGAGCCCGCGGAACCCGCAGAGCGTTCCTCTAAGAAAATTTCTGAAGGATTCAAAACCTCAGTGAGCCCCTCTTCCCGCATTTCAAATATGCCCATTTCGTTTGTAGATCCGAAACGGTTTTTTACAGCCCGCAAAATGCGGAAAGTATGGTGGCGTTCTCCTTCAAAATATAAAACAGTGTCAACCATATGCTCCAACAGTCTCGGCCCTGCAATAGACCCTTCTTTCGTCACGTGTCCCACGATAAAAATCGGGATACCTTTTGTTTTTGCAATTTTCATTAGCTCAGCGGTACATTCTCTGACCTGTGAAACGCTGCCCGGTGCCGATGTGATATCGCTTTGGTATACCGTTTGAATAGAGTCAACAACGACAAACGCTGGATTCATCTCTTGTATAGCAGACGAAATATACTCCATATCGGTTTCAGATAAAACATGCAGTGACGGATTATTGATGCCGAGGCGGTCAGCTCGAAGCTTCGTTTGCTTTACAGATTCTTCTCCCGAAATATACAGAACACTGTTTGATGAGCCTGATAATTGAGCGGAAACCTGCAGTAATAACGTTGACTTTCCGATACCAGGATCACCGCCGATTAAAACGAGGGAGCCTTTAACGACACCTCCGCCGAGTACTCTGTTAAACTCGCCAAGCTGGGTTTTAACGCGGGGTTCTTCTGATGTTTCGATTGATGTAATAGGTGAAGGTTTCTGTACAGTTTGAACAGAATGAGAAAAAGCCGCTCTCCGATTGGCCGGTGCTTTTTTAATCATTTCTTCAACCATTGTATTCCAAGCACCGCAGCCCGGACATTTCCCCATCCATTTTGGAGACTCGTAGCCGCAGGATTGGCAGATGAATTTCGATTTTGTTTTAGCCATATATAGTGTAAGACCTCTCCCTTGTTACTATTTCTTGATATGAAAGTGAGGCATACACTTACATGCTGTATGCCTCATTTCTGTCTTTTATATTAATTCGTTTTAGCAGTCGTTTTTACGACAAATTCGCCATCTTCTACATCAAGAACAATATGCTGTCCTTTATGAATATTTCCTCTGAGGAGTTCTTCAGATAAACGATCCTCTACGTGTTTTTGGATCGCTCTTCTTAACGGACGGGCTCCGTACTCCAGATCAACGCCCTCTTCCGCGACTTTTGCTTTTGCAGCATCAGTCAATTCGATAGAAAGATCCTGTTCTTTCAGGCGTTTCGTCAATTGATCAGACATTAATGACACGATTTCAGTAAGATGTTTTTTCTCAAGTGAATGGAAGACGATGATTTCATCGATACGGTTGATGAACTCAGGTCTAAACGCCCGTTTCAATTCACCCATCACTTTATCTTTCATGTCTTTATGATTTTGAGTCTCATCCTGAACGTTAAAGCCGACATATTTATTGCGTTTCAGCTCACTTGCTCCGACGTTTGATGTCATGATCAAAATGGTATTGCGGAAATCGACTGTACGTCCTTTAGAATCAGTCAATCGACCGTCTTCAAGAACTTGCAGAAGGATATTGAAGACATCAGGGTGCGCTTTCTCAATCTCATCAAGAAGCACGACAGAGTAAGGTTTTCTTCTGACTTTCTCAGTCAATTGACCGCCTTCATCGTAGCCCACGTATCCCGGAGGTGAACCGACAAGTCTTGAAGTTGAGTGTTTTTCCATGTATTCAGACATATCTATTCTGATCATGGATTCTTCATCGCCAAAAATGGATTCAGCAAGTGCTCGCGCAAGCTCTGTTTTACCTACACCTGTAGGGCCTAAGAAAATGAATGAGCCGATTGGGCGTTTAGGATCTTTTAACCCTGCTCTCGCACGTCTGACGGCTTTTGCAACAGCTACAACCGCTTCATCCTGGCCGATGACACGAGAGTGAAGAATGTTTTCCATATTGAGAAGCTTATCAGTTTCAGTTTGGGCGATTTTAGATACAGGCACACCGGTCCAGCTGGATACAACCATCGCAATATCATCCACAGTAACCTCTGAGTTTTCCTGTCCTTGCTTCTCTTTCCATGATTTCTTCGTATCCTCTACTTGCTCGCGCAAGCGCTGCTCAGTATCACGTAAGGAAGCAGCTTTTTCAAACTCTTGGCTTTGCACTGCCGCATCCTTCTCTTTACGAACCTCATCAAGCTTCTGCTCAAGCTCTTTTAAGTTAGGCGGCGTTGTAAAGGAGCGCAGTCTCACCTTTGAACCAGCTTCATCGATTAAGTCAATGGCTTTATCCGGAAGGAAGCGGTCAGAAATATATCTGTCAGAAAGCTTAACCGCAGCTTCAATGGCATCATCAGTGATAGAAACACGGTGGTGGGCTTCGTATCTGTCACGAAGACCTTGTAAAATTTGAATACTTTCATCGACAGATGGCTGATCTACCTGGATCGGCTGAAAACGGCGTTCCAATGCTGCGTCTTTTTCAATATATTTACGGTACTCATCAAGAGTCGTTGCTCCAATACATTGGAGCTCACCGCGAGCAAGTGAAGGTTTTAAGATATTAGATGCATCAATAGCACCTTCTGCTCCGCCTGCCCCGATTAATGTATGGAGCTCATCGATGAATAGAATGATATTTCCTGCCTGGCGAATTTCATCCATGACCTTCTTCAGGCGATCCTCAAATTCTCCGCGATATTTTGTGCCGGCAACAACCGTCCCCATGTCTAATGTCATCACACGTTTATCACGCAAGATTTCGGGTACTTCATTATTGATAATTTGCTGCGCCAAACCTTCTGCGATAGCCGTTTTACCAACACCTGGTTCACCAATGAGAACAGGGTTGTTTTTCGTTCTGCGGCTTAACACTTCAATGACACGCTGGATTTCCTTGCTTCTGCCGATTACAGGATCAAGACTGTCTTCCTTCGCAATAGCAGTCAAGTCTCTTGCCAAGCTATCAAGCGTAGGCGTATTCGCATTGCTGTTTGTTCCTGCCGCTGATGATCCTGTTTCATTGCTTCCAAGAAGCTGGAGCACCTGCTGTCTTGCTTTATTTAAGCTGACACCGAGATTATTCAGAACTCTCGCGGCAACACCTTCTCCTTCACGAATCAGGCCAAGAAGAATATGTTCTGTTCCGACATAAGAATGACCGAGTTTTCTTGCTTCATCCATCGAAAGTTCAATGACTTTTTTAGCTCTAGGAGTATAATGAATCGTTTGAGACATTTCCTGCCCGCGCCCGATCAAACTTTCTACTTCTTTCTGAATTTTATCTGAACCGAGTCCAAGCGCTTGAAGAGCTTTGGCAGCAATGCCCTCTCCTTCTCTTACCAGTCCTAATAAAATATGCTCAGTGCCAATATTATTATGACCTAAACGAAGTGCTTCTTCCTGTGCTAGCGCCAGTACTTTTTGAGCCCGTTCTGTAAATCTTCCAAACATCATATCGATTCATCCTCCTGTCTTTTCCCATTCATTTCTAAGTGAAGCCGTTCTCTTATGAGAGCCGCTCTTCGAATGTCCCTTTCGTTCGGACGCAAAGCGCCTCCCGAGTACTGCTGTAAAAAACCTGGCTGCGTCAAAATCATTAGTTCGTTAAGTATGTTGCTTGAAAGTCCTTTTATAATACCTAGGTCTATGCCTAACCGAACATCTGAAAGGCACTTTGCAGTTTCTTTCGATTCTATCATCCGGCAATTAGACAAGACCCCATAAGACCGATATACCCGATCCTCAAGTTCAATTTTAGAAGTTTGATAAATCGCTTCTCGGGCAGATCGCTCTTGTTCAATCAGCTGGGCAGCAACACTGTTAAGATCATCTACAATATCCTGCTCTGACTTACCAAGCGTGATCTGATTTGAAATTTGAAAGATATTCCCTACTGCTTCGCTGCCTTCCCCATAAATTCCTCTAACAACTAAGCCTAATTGATTAATTGCCGGTATAATTCGATTTATTTGCCTAGTTAAAACCAGCGCCGGCAGATGCATCATGACCGAAGCCCTTAAACCTGTACCTACGTTTGTAGGACAGCTGGTTAAGTATCCTCTTTGCTCATTGAATGCATAATCAACTTTTTCTTCAATCCAGTCGTCGACCTGGTTTGCGGCTTTCATTGCTTCTAAAAGCTGAAATCCAGGGAAAAGACACTGAATTCTAATATGGTCCTCTTCATTTAACATGACACTTACTTCCTCATTTTCAGAAAGCAAACAGCCGCCAAAAGGAGACTCTGTCAGATTAGGACTGATTAGATGTTTTTCAACAAGTACACGCTTTTCTAAAGGCTGTGCATCATTCATTCTAATCAAAACAAATTTGCCGATTCCGGGAATTTCTTGCTCTGAAAATTGATCTTCAAATTGCTGTATGATGGATGAGGCTTCTTCATTGGAATACCGCGTAGGGAACCGAATATGTTCAAAGTTCCTTGCTAAACGTATGCGGCTGCTGAGTACAATGTCACTTTCAGGTCCTTTCTGCTTCATCCAACTGCTTAGTGCGTCCTGAATAAAATGCTTTAGCGACATTACTCCTGTTCCTCCTCACTATCTGTACTTTTGAGTGATTGTTCTAATGAACGAATTTGATCTCTTACATGAGCTGCATTTTCAAATTCTTCTTGATGGATTAAGGATTCTAATTCCTTTTTTAGCATATCAATCTGCCGTCTGACATGAAGATTGCCGCCTATTCGTTTCGGTATCTTACCTGCATGCACAGTGTTTCCGCTGTGCACTTTACGTAGGATTGGTGTAATGTTGCTATGAAATGTTTTGTAACATTCAGAACATCCAAAACGGCCAATTTTTCTGAATTGCTGAAACGTCATTCCGCATTTCGGACAAGCAGATATTTGCTCCGAGTGACTGAACATTTGAGTCCCTGCATTTTGAAATGAAGAATCCATGTTCAGCAAACCCGAAAGTAAATTATGAATAGAGAAACCTTGATTTGCACTTATACCATATGAATCACTATTTTCCTTGGCACATTGTTCACAAATATGAACTTCTATTTTTTCTCCGTTAACAACCTTTGTAAAGTGAAAAGTGGCTGGTCTCTCGTGGCACTCTTGACAAATCAATCTTTTCACCCGCTTATTTTAATTTTAATGCAGTCAGCATAGCCTTCATCATTCTTGCTCTTAATTCATCACGTTCAGGCAAGTCAATGTGTAAAACTGAGCGGTCCATTACGCTGACCATCATTTTTGCTTCTCTTTCTGAAATCACCTTGTCTTCTAATAGCCTTAAAATAATGTCATCAGAGGCTGCTTGAGACAAATGGGTACTAATTTGAGAAATAATATTATTGATCAGGACAACTTCATTGTTCATTTTAATTTTAATGATTCTGATGTAACCGCCGCCCCCGCGTTTGCTCTCAACAATATATCCTCTTTCGCTTGTAAACCTGGTGTTGATGACATAATTTATTTGGGAAGGAACGCATTGAAATTTATCTGCAATTTCACTTCGCTTAATCTCTAAAATTTCCTTGCCATTTTGATCTAACACTCGTTTTAAATATTGTTCAATGATGTCAGAAATATTATGTCCCACTCAACCCCCTCCTTTACTGACTTTGACTATATTTGACTTTAATCTTACTATAAGCCGTTTCTCAGGAATTTTCAACTTTCTCGCTCTATCCTTTATTATTTCCATTTTCCCGACCCATAAAACCTGAATGCTGATTTAAAATTCGGTATAAAGTTATTATATTATACAGTTAAGTGGAATTTTATGATACCAATAAAACAGAACACAAAAAACCCAACTCAATGAGTTGGGTTTAAAC
>NZ_BDFC01000013.1:0-89756 GCF_001748205.1 Bacillus sp. F56 | reverse complement strand
ATCATTCAATAATGGAGCGGGTGATGAGAATCGAACTCACGACATCAGCTTGGAAGGCTGAGGTTTTACCACTAAACTACACCCGCGTGATATCTTATATTGGCGCGCCCGAGAGGAGTCGAACCCCTAACCTTTTGATCCGTAGTCAAACGCTCTATCCAATTGAGCTACGGGCGCTTATCAAGCGACTTAACTATCATACTATCATTCGTTGTTGGAGTCAAGAAGTTTTTTAAAATGTTTTTCGAATCTTTTTCAATTTCAATTCGACTTTTCTTATTATACACATTTTAAAATTCTTGTAAACACCTTAGAAAAACTTTTTTGTTTTTCGTTTTGTTTCACGCTGTTCATCAGCGACGTTTAATAATATACCATGCCTGTTTTATTTGGTCAATACTTTTCCTGTATTTTTTATTTTCTTCTTTCACGCCTTTGTTTTGTATATATTTTATCTCATCTTACAAACAATATTAGATGGGTGTATAACAACGGAAACTTAATTACTGACCTGTTGAATAATTTGCTTCTTGAGTCGACAGGCGTACTGCAAAAAACAAGGATTTATGAAATGAGCTCTAATCAGACGTTTCGGGAAACACTTGCTTTTTTGATTGTAGGCGACAATGCTCACCAGATGCATTTGCGAAAGCGATCAAGACATTGGGCGTTGAGTTGGCGAAGCTCTCCCCTGTTCCAAATTATGATATTAACAGTGCAGAGAGTATGTTGAATTACCATGATGCACAGTTTACCTTCAGGTTGGATGAAACGAGAATCGGGGAAATCTATCAAGGGAGATCTCCAGCCGAAATGGCGGATAGTTACAAGTCATAGACCCTCCGGCAGGGTAGTCAGGGCTTAGGCGATATGAATGCCTAATCAAGGCGGGAAGGTGCTCAATGAAACTTCTTGAGCACCTTCTTAATTGTGAAAAACTGATTCATTCAACGATTGGCGTTAAAGAATCGCCATTCCATATTTCTCCCTTATTAAGCGTCCAGCTGTCATGATATAAAGCTGAAGCACCCTTGTTTACCGCTGGGCTCCATTCATCATTCCATGCGAGAAAGTAAATGGTTTTAGGATATTTTTGTTTTATTGCATTGATGAATAGGCTGTAATCGAAGCTGCCGTTTGCTGTTTGCGGGCCCACTTCTGTAAAAGCAAATGGTTTATTAAGCGCCATTAGCTGGTCATATCCATTTATCGAATAGGCGTCTTGGAAATACGCATCTAGTCCGACAATATCCACGTAAGACGCACCAGGGTAAAAATCGGTTTTGAAATCTCGATTGGCGTCGGGGGAGTAAACCCAAAGCAAATGATCAAGTCCTCTTGTGTCGGTCATATAATGATAGATTTTCTTGTAGAGCTGTTTATATAGAGAGATTCTTTCATTATCCTTTTGATTATATGATGTAAGTCCCCACCAAAACCATTCACCGTTCATTTCATGCAGCGGCCTGAATAGAACTGGCACACCTTGGTTCTCCAGCCCTTGAAGTCCGTCAGCAATTTTGCTGAGCATGGCATTTAGCCGCTTCCCTTCTACTGTTGAAGAGTCTAGTATTTTTTTATACTGATCATTTGTAATCGCTGTTTTAAAATGCCCTGACTGAAAAGCAGGGTTCGCCAGGTGCAAACTGATTTGTGGAATTCCGCCATTTTTCCAATACGAAATTAAATCGCTGTTGCAGCTTACATCTATTGAATCTTCAATATTTGCTGTTTCAAGCCACCCTCTGGCATAATCACAGCCGTATATAGCAGGCGATTGCCCGGCGGCGCTTCGGATTCTATCAGCCTCAGCCATAGAAAATGTGTCATGACTATAACCTCCGAACGCGCCAGAAAGAACTCTGTTTTCCGTACGGTTCGGCAGATGAGCAAGCCAATTCATCACTGCTTTTGTTGTCTGCTGTGCATTAGGATTTACAGGAGACACAGTATGCGCTTGAACTGGTTTTGCTAAAACAGCAGACGCAAGTAAAAATAAAATGAGCAAAGAGATCATATATTTCTTAACCACATCCAACTCCTCCATTCATTAAGGGTGAGATATCATGAATTCACATGTTCCTTCTATTGAAAATTCGCCAAAATGCGCAGGCAGAATAAAGTGTGAGCCTGCAGTGCATTTATACTGAATACCATTATTGATGATTCGTCCTGATCCGCTCAGAACACTCCCCAGCAAATAGGTTTGATGAGAAGGAAAAGAAGCTCGGCCGCTAATCTTCCATTTGTACACTGAGAAATAATCTGATTGCACATAAACAGTGATCTCCGCGTTACCAGCTTCTTTCACTTCAGGTGTATGCGCTTTATCAATATGCGGTATCGTTATGACTTCCATGGCTTTTTCTATATGAAGAGATCTTTTTTCGCCCTGGTCATTACAGCGGTCATAATCGTATACGCGATACGTTGTATCAGAGTTTTGCTGGATTTCAAGGACGAGGGTTCCCTCACATAAAGCATGGAGTGTACCGCTTGGCACATAAAAGAAATCTCCGGGCTTAATTTTGATTCTCCTCAGCAGCCCGTTCCAATCACCGCTTTCAATTCGCTGTTTGAACTCTTCCCTTGTTCTTGCGTGATGTCCCAAAATCAGTTCGGCGTCATCTTTGCAATCCATGATATACCAGCACTCTGTTTTACCAAGATCACCGTTTTCGTGCAGTTTTGCATAATCATCATCAGGATGGACTTGCACGGAGAGATCCATATTTGCATCAAGCAGCTTTACCAAAAGCGGAAACACCTTACCATCCGGAAACCCGAAGAACTCCGGATGATCTTGCCATACTTGATCAAGTGTCTTTCCTGCCAGCGGACCGCTTTTTACAACCGACGGACCATGAGCATGTGCAGAAACGGCCCAGCATTCCCCTGTTTTTTCTGAGGGTATTGTGTAGCCGAAAGCATCGTAAAGCTTTGTTCCCCCCCATATTCTTTCTTTAAAGACAGGCTCCAAAAATAAAGGATGCTTCATGATCGCACCTCCCCGGATGCTGATTCTGCTTGCAAGGCCTGTTGCGCTAAAACCAGCGTGCCGATGATTCCTGCGTTACTGCCTAAATGAGGAGGGACAATATAACCGCTAATACTTTCTGATAATTCAGAAAAATTAAAGTAGCTGTTCATGATCTTCGGTACATATTGATAGATATAAGGAAACACTTGTTTCTGTTGCATGACGCCGCCGCCAAGAATGATTTTTTTAGGTGCAAGGATCAAAATATACTGAGCCAGCGCTTGGGCAATATAGTACCCTTCCAGTTCCCAGACTTGGGTTAGATCTGATAAATCAGCAGCTTTTTTTCCCCAGCGGGCTTCAATAGCGGGGCCTGAAGCTAAGCCTTCAAAGCAATCTCCATGATAAGGGCACTTCCCTTGGTATACGTCATCCGGGTGCCTCCGGATATAAATATGGCCCATCTCTGGGTGTGACAGCCCCTGAAGGAGCCTCCCCTCTACAATAGCCCCCGCGCCTATGCCAGTGCCAATCGTTATATACAGGCAGCTGTCGAGCCCCTTCGCTTCACCGAAAAGGAATTCACCCAGCGCTGCAGCGTTAACATCCGTACTAAATCCGACTGGGATTTTCATTTCGTTCTTAACGGTCTGCAAAAAGGGATAGTGTCTCCAGCCCGCTTTCGGCGTGGCCGTAATGGTGCCGTATGTTTGACTGGTTTTATCGTTATCAACAGGACCAAAGGAGCCGATGCCGATTGCCTGTAATGAAAATTGGCGAAAATATTGAATCACTTTCTCCATCGTTTCATCCGGCATCTTTGTGGGGAATTCTATCCTGTCAATGATCGTTCCATCTTCTCTGCCGACAGCACAAACAAACTTTGTGCCGCCTGCTTCAATACCGCCAAGCATGCAGATGGCCTCCTTGTTGTCTCCGCAATCAGCGCCGTATGTTTACAGAAGTCACAACAAACTTGTCATGCCGATGACGTGAAAAGGAATATTCAAATGGAATCCCGGTATCTAAGAAGCCCACATGTTCCACTTCAAGAATTGGATCATCCTGTTTGCAGCCCAGATGCTGCTGGTCAATATGATCAGATTTGCAGGCTCTGATTTTCCGATGTGTTCCGGCGATTTTGAGCTGCAGCACATTTGTAATATGATTGTAGATCGAATCATGAAGGACATCGTCATTAATGCCTGGGATTAAATGCGTCGGCATATATGTTTTTTCCAATACATAGGGTTCCCCTTCTACAATCCGCAGCCGAACGACATAATAAACCGGTGTTTTCTGATCAATAGACAAATGGGCGGCCACTTCCTCAGTGGGAAATTGCACTTCAAACTGAATAACCTTGCTTTTGATTTTTTTATCTTTCAGCAAGTTGGTCAATCCGAGAATCTCATTGCTGACTACATGGACATGGTCATCCTGTATTGCAGATTGAATAATAAACGTGCCATGGCCGCGTTTTCTGAACAGCAGACCCTCGGCAACTAAATTATCCAAGGCTCTCTTCATCGTCATACGGCTTGAGTTAAATTCTTTTGCAAGAGATACTTCATCAGGAATGGGCTGATCGATCGGATATACGTTATTTTTAATTCTTTTTCTCATTTCATTTGCAATGATTTCGTATTTATTCATTGGTATCCTCCGGCAGCTGTTAGAGTCTGATATCACATAAGCTTTTACGGATATCATAAGTTCTTTTCCCTATTTCATCAATGTTGCGGCTGTTCGTCATCTCTATTCATCATGATGATTGCCGGAAGATCTTGACCTTAAGAAAATCTAGAAACCGTTTTGCTCAGCAACCGTTTTGAACCATTTTCCGCTCTTTTTGACGGTTCTTTCTCCGTCTTTCTCGAGATTGACTGATACAAACCCGTATCGGTTTTTGTAGGCATTTGTCCAAGACCAGTTGTCCATGAACGTCCATAAGTGATAGCCCTTTACGTTCGATCCTTCCTGCATGGCGCGGTGAATCCATTTAAGGTGCTCTTTTATAAATTCAATCCGGTAATCATCCTGAATCATGCCTTGTTCATCTCTGAAGCGCTCTTCGCCTTCAACTCCCATGCCGTTTTCAGAGATAAAACACTCGATGTTCCCGTAGTTTTCTTTTAAATTAACCAAAATATCATAAATGCCTTTTTCATAGATCTCCCAGCCGCGATGCGGATTCATTTTGCGGCCCGGCATGACGTAAGGATCAAAATACCTGTCCGGCACAAAAGGAGCGTCGGGATTCGGAAGATGTTCTTTCGCTTTCACACGTCTCGGCTGGTAATAATTCACTCCCAACAGGTCAACCGTGTTCTTTTTGATGATGTCAAGATCTTCAGGGTTGTAATCAGGCATAAAGCCTTCATTCTTCAAAATGTCAACCAGCTCTTTCGGAAACTCGCCTTTGACAGATGGGTCTAAAAAGGATCTGTTAAAAAACGCGTCTGCGATTTTCCCGGCTTTCACATCCGCCGGATGGCTGCTTCTCGGGTATGATGGGGTCAAATTTAAAATGATGCCGATTTTCCCGTCCTGTTCCATCTCCCTGTAAGCCTGAATCGCGCGGGCACTTGACAGCATCGTATGAAATCCGACCTGGACAGCCTCTTTAAAGTCGACCTTGTTTGGATAATGAAAATCATATAAGTAGCCGCCTTCTACGGGAACGATTGGTTCATTATGCGTGAACCATTTTTTCACTCTGCCGCCAAACAAACGGAAACACGTTCTTGCATAGTTTTCATAAGCGTCAACCGTCTCTCTGTTTACCCAGCCGCCGATTTTTTGAAGCGCCATCGGCATATCGAAATGAAACAAATTGACAAAAGGTTCAATTCCGTTAGCGATCAACTCATCAATGACATTATTATAGAAATTTACGGCTTTATCGTTGATCTCGCCTGTTCCGTCTGGTATGAAACGCGACCAGGAAATCGACATCCGGAACGAGTTGTGGCCAAGCTCCTTCATCAGCCTGATATCTTCTTTATAATTGTCGTAAAATTGGGATGTGGCTGCGGGTCCGACATGGTCAAAAAAACGATGCGGTTCTTTCTCAAACCAATAATCCCATATATTCTGCCCTTTTCCGTCTCTGTCGGCGGCACCCTCCGTTTGTGTTGCTGAAGCGGATGATCCCCACCAAAAATCTTTAGGAAAACGATATTGTTCTGTTTGTGCCAAGTCTCTCTCCCCTTATGTCACATTTTAATGCTGTTATCATTTTGCTGAGCAGCTGTTTCCTGCACAGCCTGTTCTTTTTCTTTTGCAAGATTTAATTTATCCATTGCTTTTAGGAACGGAAACCAAATCACGAAGACAATCAGCAGATTGATAAGCTGCATCACGCCCCCCATGATCGAGTTCGTCGCCATGATGCCATTAATGAATAATGGAACCGTCCACGGCACCGTCACACCAGTCGGAGGCGGAACGAGCCCCGCTGACATGGCCAGATAGGTGACGAGCGTAACAACCATCGGCGCCAGCACCCAAGGCACAATAATGATCGGATTCATGACAATCGGAAGCCCGAAGATAATCGGTTCGTTTACGTTAAAAATACCGGGAGCGAGGCCAAGTTTTGATACTTGCTTCATCTGCCTGCTTTTCATGAAGATGAGAATGGTAAACACAATCGCAAGCGTCATCCCCGTTCCGCCCATCCCTACTGTATAAATCTCCATAAACGGTTTTGAAATAATATGAGGAATTTCTTTTCCCGCCGTGTAAGCAGAAAGGTTTTCTACCTGCAACGTATTCCAAATCGGGTCCATTACGGAGTTGATAATGATCTGTCCATGCAGTCCGAAAAACCAAAGAATTTGAATGAAAAACACGGCAATCAGCGTCGGAATGATACCGCTTCCAAGTCCGACAAGCGGAGCCTGAATCGTGTGATAAATGACGTCGTGCATATTTGTTTTGAAAAACAGAGTCACCATTACGTTAATCAGCAAAAATACGGTCAATGTGATAAAAGCCGGAATAAGTGCGGCAAATGATTTTGCTACAGCAGGCGGAACGCCGGCTGGCATTTTGATTGTCAGGTTTTTCTGAACGATTCTTCTGTAGATTTCACCAGAAAGAAATGCCGTAATCATGCCAAGAAACATCCCTTTTGCACCGAGACGGTCGACAGGGATAACCCCTGTAATGGCATCTCCTGTTTCCGGCTGAACGATAAATGGCGTTAAGAGCAAAAAGGAAACCAAAGCTATCGCTCCGCCAAATATAGCTTCGACCTGATAGCTTTTTGACAGGTAATAGCCTATCCCAAACACAACAAAGACAGACATAATGCCCATAGTCGCCGTGGAGGCAATGCCGAAATGAGACTGAAACGACGTAAGCATTGAGGCGTTCATGATTTTGTTTAGAAACGGCAAATTCGTTAACACGACAAAAATGGACCCAAATATCGTCAGCGGGAAAGCCAGCATAAATGCATCACGCAGCACTTGCAAATAACGGTTATTGTTTAACCTCCCTGCAATTGGAACAAGGAATTGGCTGATTTTCTCGAACACCCTATCCACCCCGATTATTTATAGATTCTTGGTTTTAAAGAGATCAAGCATCTCTTTCACTAATTCTTTCATGGATAATGTTGACATCAGATGATCCTCCGCATGCATAAGCAGCAATGAGAAAGCTGCTGCTTCTCCGCCGGATTCCTTCTGTATCATTTGAAAGTGAATGTCATGTGCCGCGGATAAATCCTGCTCCGCCTTGGCAATGAGGGCATCCGCCTCGTCCTTGTTCCCTTCTTTATAGGCGCGCAGTGATTGTATGATGCAGCTGCGGGCATTTCCGCTGTGCAGGATTAGCTGAAAACTGATTTGCTCGTCTGTTAAATTCGTGATTTTCATCTGTTCCATTATTGATTCACCATTAAGGACAATGCCTGCTCATACGCTTTTTTCCCATCTGCCATTCCATAGGCCATCATGTCAATGACTTCAACTCGAATGTTGTATTGATCCGCCTCTTTTTGGAGTTCGCTTTTCAGAAAGCTCATTTGCGGACCAATCAAAACGGCATCCGCTTTTCTCATGTCTTCTTTTGCCTTATCTTGGCCAACAGCCCAAATCTCTGCTTCCTCACCGATAGACTGTGCGTATTCCTTCATTTTTGTCACCAATAAACTGGTAGACATTCCCGAACTGCACGCAAGTAATATTTTTTTCAACTGCTATCCCCCCATTATTGAAACGCTTACATTAATTATTATAGTCATTTAATTTTAAATGTCTATACTTTTATAAAATAAATATAATCATATTTTTGTCCGGTTCATCGTTTTGTAAATTTTTCTATGGAAGATTCATTCATAATGTGTTACACTCATCAACGGAAACGAATCAATTAAATAGCTATTATCACTTGTATAACCTCAATAATATGGTTTGAGGGTGTCTACCAGGAACCGTAAAATCCTGATTACAAAATTTGTTTATGACATTTTTTGTAATCAGGATTTTTTTTATTTATCAAAACATTTAAGTAAAGGAGTTTGTTATGAATTTCAAAGTTTTCCTGCTTGCAGCTTCTACGATTGCAGTCGGATTGGTTGAGTTAATTGTGGGAGGGATTCTTCCTCAGATCGCAAATGATTTAGACATTTCCATTGTTTCAGCCGGACAGCTGATCAGTGTATTTGCGCTGGGATATGCAGTATCTGGGCCTTTGCTTTTAGCATTGACTGCGAAGGCTGAGCGGAAGCGCTTATATTTAATTGCTTTATTTGTTTTCTTCCTTAGCAATCTTGTCGCCTACTTCAGCCCTAATTTTGCAACACTGATGGTATCCAGGGTATTGGCGGCGATGAGTACAGGGCTGATTGTTGTGCTTTCTTTAACGATTGCCCCGAAAATTGTAGCGCCTGAATACAGAGCCCGCGCAATCGGAATTATTTTTATGGGATTCAGCTCCGCGATCGCATTGGGCGTGCCGCTCGGAATCTTAATCAGTGATTCTTTCGGATGGCGGATTTTGTTCCTTGGCATCGGCCTGTTGGCGCTGGTCTCCATGCTGATTATTTCAATCTTCTTTGAAAGAATACCAGCAGAGAAAATGATTCCTTTCCGGGAACAACTCAAGACGGTTGGCAATCTGAAAATTGCGAGTTCACATCTCGTCACGATGTTTACATTGGCTGGGCATTATACACTGTATGCCTACTTTGCTCCGTTTTTAGAAGAAACTCTTCACCTGAGTTCTTTCTGGGTCAGCATTTGTTATTTCCTTTTCGGGATATCCGCTGTATGCGGAGGCCCTTTCGGAGGAGCGCTTTCAGACCGGCTTGGTTCCTTTAAGAGCATTTTGCTGGTAACCGGTTCCTTTGCCATCATTATGTTCTTACTGCCGCTGTCTACATCGTCTATGATTTTCTTTTTACCTGTCATGGTCATTTGGGGTCTTCTGAGCTGGAGCCTCGCCCCCGCTCAGCAAAGCTATTTAATTGAAATTGCACCAGATTCCTCTGACATTCAGCAAAGCTTTAACACATCTGCCCTCCAAGTCGGAATTGCCCTTGGCTCAGCCATTGGCGGTGTTGTTTTGGATCAGACGGGTACTGTGGTGTCAACGGCATGGTGCGGCGGATCGATTGTGATCATCGCTGTCCTGTTTGCTTTCATTTCTTTAACAAGACCTGTTCAGACAGCAAAAAAATCCTCCTTGTAAAAGGAGGATTTTTTTATGATTTAGCTGAAAGCTCATCTTCGGTGACCCATTTGTGGTTTTTCACTTTTTCGCCGCTTGTTGTCGATGTATAGTCAACCATGTATACAGTTGTTTTTTCCGCGGAGTCGATCTCAGCTGTTGCTCCTTTCATGCCTTTCATATGAGAAGCCTCTAAAATCGCCTGATCTCCGGGTTGTAACGTTTTATCTCCGGCATCTTTGATTTCTTCTTGGATGACCCATTTGTGATGATCCACGCGCTGTCCCCCGTTTGTCGGAGTATAAGAGACAACATACGCCGTTGTATCGTAGGCGCCTGTCACTGTGGCTTCGGCACCTTTCATGCCTTTCATATGAGAAGCCTTGATGATTACCTGGCTTCCTACTTTGTATTTTGGATTTTTAGATTCCTGTAATCCCTCTGGAACGTCAGCTGATCCGGAATGGTCCATCTCTTCATGTGTTGAGGAGTCTGAATGATTGTCATGTGTGCTTTGTTTCGTACTGTTGTTATTGCCGCATGCTGATAAAACAAAAACAAGAGATAACATCAGAATTCCCAGTGCATTTTTAGAGATTTTCATGTTCATTCTCCTTTGCTTCATTTTTTTACTGTAACTATTGCCCGCAGACAATGAAAAATAACATGCCCTCTCGATAATACTATACCCCCGAATGGTATGTAAATGCGCTGATGTTCTCATAAAACGTTCCCGCAGTTTGTCCTATTCCCCTCAACTTGTAAAGCCAAACATAAAAAAAGCCGCTGTCAGGCGGCAATTACTGATTTAAGATTTTGATATACACACCTTTTTTTGCTTTTTGATAGGCGGCCTCACCCATTTTCCTCACCTGTTCAGAAGCATCTGAGGATTTGATCCATTTGTCATCGTGAAAAATGGATGGGTCGATAAGACGCATTTTCTTCTTTTGATGGAAATCGTACTGGATGTCATCTTCTATTACTTGTATGCTGGGATGAATGGATGTAAGCAAGCTCAGAACATCTTCATTTTTTGATGACCACAGGATGTTCAGTACCTCTTGATCCGTTTTCAGCAGATCCTTTGCGGATATGACATGATGCCGCAGCGCTGCTTTCAACGCTCGCGCTAAATATTCATATCCATATACATTCACGGGATCTAAAAAGAAATCAATCACTTCTTTGTAATACACACCGACAAACCATTCGGCGGCTTCGATACCGTCTGGAAACATCTTTCCGTTTCTCACAATAAGATGATCCAAAAAGGTTTGCGCTTCGTGCAGACTAATGTGCCCATATCGGTACATATCACGCAGCGTATAGTCTATCCGATCAGCACACAGCTCCGGTGCAGGCTGTTCGAGCAACGTCCATCTTGAATCGTCAAATAAAAGTTCTTCGCTTTGATAGCCGTATTTTTGTAAAATGTCCGGGATTTCAGAGTGAACAATAACTTGTTGATAGATGTTTTCATGATAGTCTTCGGCTTGAGTTTCAAAAACAATGTCGGCCACATGCGAAAAAGCCGTGTGTGATACATCATGGAGCAGGCCTGCAATCTGCTCTTCTATCGTTCCTCCGAGCTTTTTGACGAGGAGCATCACGCCGATGGAGTGCTCATACCTGGTCACATTCCACTTTCGATTGACTAAAAAGCTTGCTCCGCCTTGATAGATTCCTTTTAATCTTTGCATCGGAGCGCTTTTGATAAGCTCTTCCAGCACTCCGTCTATATGGTGCTGCCCGTAAATAACATCGTTGATTTCCATGCCGTCACCTCAACATCTATTTTCTTAGTGTTCATTTTATTGTATATATTGATCGTATACTTTCAATAGAGGAGTGTTACGATGATCATCATCCCAAACAATGAGATAGCGAAACAGATGTTGACCGATTTTTTTGCCAAGCATTGGGGTACACCCGAGATGGCGATTTCCAGCGGCATTTTTCGGTGTGATGAAATAGATGGATTTGCCGCCGTAAATGAGAGCGGCGAAATCATTGGCTGCATTACATACACAATAGATGGGAAAGACTGTGAAATTATTTCATTAGATAGTATGATTGAAAATAAAGGAATCGGCACCGCTTTACTTCAGCAGGTTGAAGCGACAGCTAAGCATGCACATTGTCAGCGAATAAAGCTTATCACAACGAATGATAATGTACATGCGATGGCGTTTTATCAAAAGAGAGGCTATCAATTCGCGGCAGTGTTTCCAAACGCAGTTGAAAAAGCGCGGAGGCTCAAGCCGGCGATTCCCGTGATAGCTGAAAACGGCATTTTGATTCGGGATGAAATTCTTTTTTTGAAGGTAATAGATTAAACGAATAGGAGTCTTTTATGTCCAGTCATTATAAATACCCTCTCATTTTCACGGCATTTCTATTCATCGCTTTCTGCCTAATCTTTTTTTCCTATCTCCTGATTCATCATGTGCGTTTGGAGTATCCGAATTGGCAGGGAGAAAGCAAAGATCAGAATTGGGAAGCTGTTTTCAAAAAAAATGAAGATGCACCGAATGAATACAGCGGCGAACTTTATTGGATCGGCGATACAAATGAAACAGCCGACACTTATTTGGAATCACTGATTGTAAAAAAGGATAATGAGGTTCTGCTGAATTCTAACACAGAAATTCCAATGCGTGACTATTCCGGTGGCACTTTTCGTGATGGAAGCGCAAAAGAAAATTCCGTTTCTTTTTTAGAGCGGTTAGATGAACATGAGCTTGAAGGCCATGATATAACCATTGAAGTGAAATGGAAGCAAGGTGATCATTATTCTGCGAGTCAGCTTACGCTTCATGAAAAGACCTTGTTTGAGTAAAAGCAGTAATAGATGATCAAAATTAAAAAAAAGACAAATGAAAAGGCGTAGCATATTTTAAACAGCTAATATGTTATGCCTTTTCTACTTTTTTCATTTCCGCCAAAAAGTGGAGCAGTCCGCCTTATCCCGAATATTAAACTCAATCATTTTCTCAAGTAGCGTGTAATCAACTGGACCGTTCCAGGGGATACGTATTAGCTGCTCGGTGTGGTCATATCCGGCCTTCACAATATCATCCTTTACGTGCGCTATCGTTACTTTTTCTGGAGCGACAGCTAAATGCTTTTTAGAAACACTAAAACCAATAATAAATGTACCGTGATCCGTAAACATCGGTTGGTTCCATTTTATTTCTGTATGTAAATTTGGATATTTATTTATTATCCAAGTCAACACCTCATCGGTTCTTTCGCGGTGGAGCGGGTCATCAATCCCCGCTAAATACTCAGAAAAAACATCCATGTTGTTCCCTCCTAAATTAAATGATGCCGTAAAGAGAAGTTCGTTAAAAGAATCCTGATTGTTCAAGATGTAAGCGGATTGTTTCTATGGGACGATATCAGTTGTCAGTCCGTCTACCTACGTCCAGTATCCATTCCTTCAATTTATTTCTTTAGTACTATCGCTCTCTCCTTCTAAAACTTCTCATAAAAGAATAATCATTATTTATGGGCCTCAGTTTATTATTCTTGTAAACCCAATCTTTAAAATCGATTAATACCAGCTTAACAGTTTAAAAATATAATTGGGTTGTCATTGAGATTTAACTATTTTAGGAGGTTATCCAGTTGAAAAAATTCCCGAAGAAATTACTGCCTATCGCAGTTCTATCATCTATTGCGTTCAGCAGCTTAGCCGGCGGCAGTGTGCCTGAAGCCAGCGCCCAGGAAAAGAAAAAGGGGAACCAAGACGAAATTAAGAATGTTATTGTTCTGATTGGTGATGGTATGGGTGTGTCTTATACGTCTGCTTATCGATACTTAAAGGATAATAAAAAGACAAAAGCTGTGGAGCCTACTGCTTTTGATCAGTATCTTGTCGGCCAGCAAACAACTTACCCCGATGATCCAGAACAAAATGTAACGGATTCTGCAGCGGCGGCAACGGCTATGTCTGCGGGAATTAAAACATATAATAGTGCTATAGCCGTGGATAACGACGGGTCAGAGGCCAAAACGGTGCTTGAAGCTGCGAAAGAAAAAGGAAAAGCAACAGGTCTTGTGGCTACTTCAGAAATTACACACGCCACTCCGGCCTCTTTCGGGTCACACGACCACAGCCGAAAAAATATGAATTCGATTGCAGATGATTATTTTGATGAAATGGTCAACGGCAAGCACAAAATTGATGTTCTTCTAGGCGGAGGAAAGAGCAATTTTGACCGTAAGGACCGTAATTTGATCAAGGAATTCAAAAAAGCGGGATACAGCTATGTGGATAACCGGAAAGACATGCTGAAAAATAAAGACAGCCAAGTTCTCGGCCTATTCGCTGACGGCGGCCTGCCTAAAAAGATTGACCGGACGAAGGATATTCCTTCACTTAAAGATATGACAAACACAGCGATTAAAAAGTTAAACAAGGATAAAGACGGATTCTTCCTCATGGTGGAAGGCAGCCAAATCGACTGGGCGGGCCATGACAATGATATCGTCGGCGCCATGAGCGAGATGGAAGACTTTGAACAAGCTTATAAGGCGGCTATTGATTTCGCCAAAAAAGACAAGCACACATTGGTTGTGGCAACGGCTGACCACTCAACCGGCGGATATTCCATCGGTGCGGACGGCATCTACAATTGGTTCAGTGAACCCATTAAAGCCGCCAAGCGCACACCTGACTTTATGGCAGAAAAGATCGCTGACGGCGCGAATGTTGAAAAAACGTTAAAAACATATATCGATCAAAAGAAATTGGCTTTAACAAAATCCGAAATTCAATCGGTTGAAAAAGCAGCCAAATCGAAGGAAGTGCTGGATATCGATAACGCCATTGAAAACATTTTCAATAAACGCTCTCACACTGGATGGACAACAGGCGGCCATACCGGTGAAGATGTTCCCGTCTATGCGTACGGTCCGTCTAGTGAGACATTTGCCGGCCAAATCGATAATACAGAAATCGCCAAAAATGTCTTCAAGGCTTTACAATACAACATTAAGATTAACGATAAGTAAAAGAATACAAGGTGTCCCGTTGCTTGTATGAAGTAACGGGATCTCTTTTTAATGGAGGAATCATCATGAGAAGAATTCTTTCAATTTTGGTTTTTGCCATCATGCTTGCGGGCTGCTCATCAAACGCCAGTACTGAAAAACAGCATGCAGGCGGGGAGAAAACAGTAAAAGCCGAGCCGCAAAGCACTTTATCCCAGAAGGACAGTACAGATGATTATCAGCCTAATTCCCAGGTAACTGATGACCGGTCATTGCTTAAGGTCGGCCAAACGTTTTCTGATGATAAGGGAAAAGCTGTCTTAAAAGATATCAAACAAGTGAACAAAACCTATAAGATTGGCGACGTGGAGTTATCGGTAAAAGAGATGAAGCTGATCCACTTGCGCCCGGACTACAGCATGATTGATTATTTTCATGAGTTAACACACGATGAAGAGTTCGATTTCGTTAAGGTTTTCGTTGATATTAAGAACACCTCTTCAAAAAAAGTAAATGTTGCGCCGATTGCCTTGATGAAAACAAATACAGGCGAAACCTTTGATTGGAACAAAGATATTTATCTTGAAGAGTTAAACGGCGAATTGGAAGGCGGCGCCGAAAAGTCCGGTAATCTAGGCTTTATTGTAAACGCATCAAGCGGCCATGCTCATGATAAAGAAGCAGATAAGAAGAAAACAGAGATCAAGTGGATCGAAATCACGACAAGCGACGTCTTTGACCATAACCATCATAAAATCAGTGATGCTCAAAAGATCAAAATCAAGTTTTAAATGAAGAACTCCCGTACAAGGTACGGGAGTTCTTTTTCTTATCTGTTTTTTTGGCGAATCAATTCCTCAATCCGCCCCATCACTTCTTCCATCTCCATGCACTCTTTGAAGCTTTGATTGATTTTTTTAATGCCAGCCGTATACTGATCGTTGTGTAAAACCTCATCTACAGCCTGTTTTAATAGTTGGACATTGACTTCATCTTTAGAGATGACATAGCCTGCTTGCAGTTCAGAGAGACGCTGCGCCACCATCGGCTGATCCTTGTCATGAGGCATGACAACCAGTGGCACGCTGAAATGAATGCCTTCGTTTACGCTGTTCATTCCGCCGTGTGTAATGAAAACATCCGATTGCTCCAGCACTTCCAGCTGAGGGACATACGGAGCAATGATAAAGTTTTCCGGCGCCTGCTTCAATTTGGTCAAGTCTGCTTTTTCTCCAGCAGCGATGACGACTTTTCCGTTAAAGGCGGAAAATGCATCGATACAAAGGTTGAAGAATTCCTCTGTATGATCCAGTACAGTCCCCATTGAAATATAAATGACCTTTTCATCTTTTAGCTGTTCAATCGGGAAATCTGTTTTTTTCGCTCTCTTTGGAAAGCTCGGGCCGATAAACAGACACTCGTCCCCGAAACGATCACTTTCCGGCTGAAAATAACGGCTTGTATACACTACGTTCAATTCCCCTTTATTGTTCATGAATTGAACCAGGTTTTTCGGGGCAACACCGTACGTTTCTTTCATTTTTGCCAAAAGGTCTTCGCACTCTTGGTCCAATTCAAGCGGCGCTCCAGACTCCGGATGCAGCGGCAGGATTTTCAGATGCTCCTCGCCAAACAGGAAAGACGCCGATGAAGAGACTCCTGGAATATCTAAGTAATCCTTCACCAATTCCCCCGCGCCGAATTTATCATAATAAACAAAATCAAATTGAATGCTCTTAGATAAATCTTTGACAATCTGTAAAATGTCCAATGACGTTTTGATATGGATTTTGACGAATTCAAGAATGCCATTGGGTGAACCGACATGAATAGGTGTTGTTCTCAGCAGATCCCTGTGAAGATGGACAGTTGCTCCCGCTGCTTCTAAACGTTTTTTATATTTTTCAGTGGAAATATAATGGACATCATATCCCTTATCGGAAAACGCTTTTGTAATGCCTAAGGTAGGATTCACATGGCCTTCCGCAGGAAAATTCAAAATCAATACTGTCTTCATGTAGACAACTCCCTCTCAAATCGTATTCTGAATCTTTGTTTGATCAGACTACTACTAATCGTAAGATGGGAACACAACCCATGCAAGGTACAAATGAATGAACTATTCTGCTGCTCTGGACGTAATCAAAAAAAGACACCCCAGCTGTGGTGTCTTTTTTTACACTTTTCTGATCGTAAAAAATTTCCGCAGAAGCCATGGGCCCGGTGTAAAGCCCAGCGTTAACTGCCAAGCGCCAATAGCCTGCAGTCTGTATTCGCGGACGATCTGCATCTTCCTGCTCATGCTTCTGACATCCTCAAACCATACCTCATGCGTGCGCCCCTGCTGATCACTGTACCGGAAAAATGGTGATTGATATTCGGTAGAATATTGTATCGGGGCTTGGTACCTCATCGCTCTTTCGATTGCGTTTTGATTTGAAATCGCTGAAGCAACTGTACCCGGCTGGTACGGGATGATCCAGTCGTACCCGTAGAGCGGGACTCCGATAATGATTTTTCTGCTCGGCACCTGTGCAATCGTAAACTCAATGGTTCTCCTTATTTCAGTAATCGGCGCTACAGGGCCCGGCTCACTTCCCGCATGATGCCAATCATAAGCCATGATAAACATATAATTGACAACCGATCCTATCCCTCCGTAATCGTAGCCTCTCAGCCATGGAATATTATCGCTTGTTTTTGCCGGAACAGCTATCGTCAGCACATACCCTCCCGCCTGAAGGCGATCTCTCAGCTGGCGCAAAAAACCAGTGAAAAGATCGCGGTCCGCGGCGCTCACCTGTTCAAAATCGATTGTGACACCCCCATAGCCCCTTGTAGAAACTAAGTTATAAATGTTGTTGACCAGATTGCTTCTCGCTGTCGGATTGTTCAGCACTTGGTGAACAATTTCCGTACTGAAGCCTCCTGATGTAAGGTTCGTTATTGTTGCCAGCGGCGTGACTCGCCTTTGCCAAGTTGTCTCGATAGCAGCCGCATCATTTAATTGGTTTGCAATATCGCCGTTAGGTGCAATACGATATTCAAAAATCGAAATTGAAGACGAGTATGGCGCATAATCATTGATTAGCTCCCGATCAAGGTCAGGATTTCGGAGCACGTAAAAACTTAATGTTCCCGCAATGTAATTTGAGATCGAAGGAATCGTTATTTTTGATCCCGCTTGTAAAGCATTTGGGCTGATGCCCGGATTGGCTGCCCGCAGGCGCTCTAATGGAACAAGCGCTTTTGCCGCAATGGCTGTAAGCGTGTCTCCCGGCTGGACTGTATATACATAAAGAGGGATAAGCAGAGCCTGCCCCGGCACGATATTCGTTTCATCTAAACCATTCACACCCCGTATTTGATCAACAGAAGCACCGTATCTTCTGCCTATCGAAAACAAAGAATCACCAGGCCCGACGATATGGATAAACATGTTTAACCCCCATTATTCGTTAGTCAAACCATCATAAAATCTTATTAACGGGGCCGCTTAGATATGTGGTGAATGCATAAAAAAATACCAAGGGTTCTGCTCCCCCTTGGTACCGGATCATACAATCAATTCTCTTTTCCTTCTTCAAGCACATGCTTCAAATGCTCACAGTCATGATTGAAATGAGCCAGCACATGCTGTTTGGCTGCTTCTTTGTTTTTCTTTTTCACTTCTTTAAATATCCTGCGGTGCTCACGTAGTATCGTTTCTGCACGATGGTCGCCGGTATAATTAAGGATTCTGCAAAAGTGAATCAGATCATTTACATGCTCAAGCAAATTTTTCAAATGTCGGTTATGGCTGAAATCAACAAGCAGCTCATGAAATTTTTGGTTTAAACGAATGATTTCCGTATCTTCCGTGCCGTTGTGAATCGCTTTCTCTGTTTCTTCAAGCTGCTTTTCAAGTATGGTCAGCTCTTCTTCATCCGCTTCGTCTATGACCAATTCGACTGCCAGCTGCTCCAGCGGAATTCTGATTTTATAAATCTCATCTACATCTTTTGCCGTTAATGACGTGATCGAAAATCCATTTCGGTCATCCGCTTTTAACAAACCATCTTTCTCAAGCAATCGCATGGCTTCCCTTATCGGCGAGCGGCTGACGCCAAAGCTTTTGGCCAGCTGTGTTTCGTTTATCCGTTCCCCAGGCTTAAAAGTCCCGTTAAAGATCATTTTTTTCAGCTGATTATAAAATTGCAGGTAGTAGGGAGTCGGCTTATCTAATTTAAAATCGTCCATATATAATACCTCTTTTGAATATATTCAAGGGCTTTTCTTCATCAAAATCATATAACAGATGGTAATGGGAAGCAACAAACTGTCTTGTCAGATCCCAGATTTTGAGGTACGATATGTTTGCTGAACGACGGTCGACGGACTACTGGCAACTGAAAAACCGGCGTGTTTTTTTCGTCAATAGGACACGATACCTCCGCCAGAATAGCGCACGATTACATTTTTACATCTTTTCAATGGAGGAAAAAATATGCTCATTATTCTTGTTATGTTTCTTCTCGGAATTATTTTAGGCTTTATTGGCGCCGGTGGAGCGGGCTTTGTCATTGCTCTTTTAACGCTTCTTTTCCATATCCCGATCCATACGGCTTTAGGCACTTCTCTCGCCGGCATGGCTTTCACCAGCTTATCAGGGGCATACAGCCACTATCGCGAGGGCAACATTCAAATGAAAATCGGCTTAATAGTCGGAGGCTTTGCTGCGGTTGGCTCATTTTTCGGCGCCAAGCTGACATCTTTTATTCCGGCTGATTTGCTTCATTATTTAACGGCTGGAATGTTATTTTTATCAGCGATTCTTATTTTAATCAGATTATTTATTTTAAAAGAGAAGGCTCAAATGAATCAAAGCACTCTTTCAACGTATACGAGAGCGGTTATCTTAGGAATTGCAGCAGGTGTACTTTCCGGAACATTCGGCATTGGGTCGGCACCTTTTATTCAAATCGGTTTAATGATTATGCTGAATCTGTCCATTCGCCATTCTGTGGGAACGACGATGCTTGTGATCATCCCTCTGGCTGTAGGTGGAGGCATCGGATATATTACAGAAGGTTTTGTTGATTACGTTTTGCTTGTCAAAGTTCTAGTCGGGACAATGTGCGGTGCCTATGTAGGCGCGAAATTCACCAACCTCATGCCAAAGGTGGTTTTGAAATCAGCCATCTTTTTGACTCCGGCGATTGCGGGTCTGCTGTTGTTATTCTAAATAAAACAAAAAACCTGACGTCATGTCAGGTTTTTTTATGAATTCTGCCCTACTCGTTCTTTCGTCAATCCAAAAAACGCCAGTGAGCCGATGACAGCTGTCACAAACATAATCGCTCCCATCGGAACGGCTGTTGTCTCATTAATGCCAACAAGCGGTGACACAATCGAACCGAGGAGCAGCGGAAGCATTCCAAGCAGTGCACTTGCACTTCCGGCGCGGTGCCCCTGCTTTTCCATGGCCAGCGTGAACGTGCTGGTCAGAACCATGCCGATCGTAATCATGTAAATGAAAATGGATATGACTAATGTGGCAAGAGGACCGTGAATGACAGTCATGGTTAATAGCACAGCCGTCGCAATCATAGCCGTAATGACCGCCATGCGAAGCAGGCTTTTTTCGTGAATGATTCCGCCGAAGCGCCCGATGATAAAGCTGCCTGATATAATGGCCAGGCCGTTAATGCCGAAAAGGATACTAAATACCTGCGGAGACACCCCGTAGATATCCTGGTATACAAAAGGCGTACCGGACACATATGCAAAGCTTCCTCCGTGAATAAACCCGACAGTTAACGCGTACCCCATAAAGGACCGATCCTTCAGCAGGCTGCCCATCGTTTTGACGGATGTTCCGATTGAGCTTGGAATCCGTTTTTCCGGCGGAAGCGTTTCTTTTAACCTCAATGCAATCAGAAGAACCAGCAAAAATCCAATGATC
This sequence comes from Bacillus sp. F56, assembly GCF_001748205.1. Classification (NCBI taxonomy): domain Bacteria; kingdom Bacillati; phylum Bacillota; class Bacilli; order Caryophanales; family Bacillaceae; genus Bacillus; species Bacillus sp. F56. Next base: position 69,147 of record NZ_BDFC01000013.1, on the reverse strand, counting down.
ATTAGGACATGAAAAATTGTATGCCACGTTGCGAACGGCAAAAGCAAAATGGCACCGCCTGTCATAGGCGCAACCATCGGCGCCACGGCGGTAATCACCATGAGCAGCGAGAAAAATTTAGAAAGCTCTCTTCCGGTAAACACATCGCGGACGATTGCGCGAGACAGGACAAGCCCTGCGGAAGCAGTGAATCCCTGTAAAAAACGCGCAGCCACTAAAGTTGTAATATTGGGCGACAGTGCACAAAACAGAGAGGATAACGCAAATAAAAAAATACAGATTAATAGCGGTTTTCGTCTTCCCTGCGCATCACTGACCGGCCCGACAATCAGCTGGCCGATCGTAAGTCCGACCAGACAGGCTGTTAAACTTAACTGAACAAGTGAAGCACTCGCTGATAAATCTTCCGCGATTTCAGGAAAACTTGGCAAATACATATCTATATTAAGCGGGCCCAATATAGCAAGCATGCCGAGCAGAAACGCCAGTGCCAAGCGTTCTTTTCCAGTTGGATTGTGCTGCATGTTATCAAACCTTCCCTTCAACCTAATCCCTTATATAATGGATGTCAGCTCCAATAATGGATTGAAGCTGTGAAACATTTGTATATTGTATCATAACTTTCAACCTATGAAAGCCGCTTGATTACTGGCTCGGCAAAGCGATATTCCAAACACCTCAAAAGGGAATGGGCCGGGGAATCATCGTGATCAGCGCCATCTGAAGAAACGGCCAGCTTTTTTTGCTAAGCTCTAGCCTAGCGAGTTTTATATACTGGAAATTTTTAAAAAAACGCAAATGACTTGCAAGATGAAATCAATCGTTGTATATTAATTGACGTGTCAATCATTGATATATCAATTAATAATTTTGACAGGAAGAAGGGATGGGTTTTGGCGTCATTTTGTTCAGAGGAAGCCGAGATTTTATATCAGCTGCAAGGCGTGAACAAGGTGATTGGTGTGAAGTTCGAGGCATGCACGGGCATCAGCCAATCTCGTTTGGAATTGCTGACATTGCTTTATCATGCAGATGAGATCAGTCAAAGCGACCTTCAAAAGAAAGTAAATATCGATAGCGCAGCCGTTACCAGACATCTGAAACAGCTTGAAGCTAAAGGCATGGTGTCAAGACGGCGCAAGCCTGAGGACAATCGCATCACCCTTGTTCGGCTTACAGATCAGGGAAGAGAGCGAATCGAGTCTTCTAAGAAAGAAAAGGAGCGTTTCATGAAGGAAATGCTCGCAAATGTAAGCGCAGAAGAGCGCCGCCTGCTCATTGATGTGCTGGGGCGCATGCGGAACAACATAAACAATATTGAAGCATAAGAGGAGTGTATCAACATGATCAAAACAAACGATTTTATGGAAATTATGAAAGGCCGCCGTTCGATTCGCAACTATGATTCGACAGTGAAAATCAGCAAAGAAGAGATGACTGAAATCTTAGAGGAAGCAACAACTGCGCCATCTTCTGTTAACGCGCAGCCATGGCGTTTTCTTGTCATTGACAGCCCGGAAGGAAAAGAAAAGCTCGCACCGCTCGCAAGCTTTAACCAAACACAAGTCACAACATCATCTGCTGTCATCGCTGTATTTGCAGACATGAACAATGATGACTACTTAGAAGAAATCTATTCTAAAGCCGTTGAACTCGGTTATATGCCGCAGGAGGTCAAAGACAGACAAATCGCCGCGCTGACCGCTCATTTTGAAAAGCTTCCGGCACAGGTGAACCGCGAAACGATCCTGATTGACGGAGGCCTCGTTTCCATGCAGCTGATGCTGACTGCACGCGCGCACGGCTACGATACAAACCCGATCGGCGGATACGATAAAGAAAACATCGCGGAAACCTTCGGATTGGATAAAGAACGTTATGTACCGGTCATGCTGCTTTCTATCGGAAAAGCAGCAGACGAAGGCTATGCTTCCTACCGCCTGCCGATTGATACAATTGCAGAATGGAAATAAAACAAAGAGCCCAGGAATGTTTTCCGGGCTCTTTAATTTTAAGTATAGCCGCCGTTCGACCGCCTGACCTTTTGGTTAACATGTCTGAAGTTAACCCTTGATTTGATTTTGTCGTTTAGTCATGAAAAAAGAGTGATGACCACTCATCACTCTTCTTTCTATTATTCTTTTATTTTCTTCCTGCCGAACGGCCACCAGTTTCCTTCTCCGAAGGTCGCAATGATTGCCGGAATGAAGAGCGGAAGAATGACAAGGCCATATAGCAAGAGCCCGATAATGATAACACTTGCCACCTGCATCAGCGTATTGACGCCTGAAGGCATCATCGCCGCGAACGTACCGGCCAGTATAATAGCAGCTGTAATAATGACAGATCCCATTTTGCTCATTGACCTGACAACACCTTGCTGAATGCCAAGGTGCACCTCTTCCTTAAATCGATCCAGCAAGAAGATCGAATAATCTACCCCTAACGCGATTAAGATAACAAAACTGAAAAATGGTACTGCCCAGCTGACGCCGGCGTTTCCTAAGCCGTTTACAAAAATCAATTCTGTGATAGATATGGACGTATAGTACGTCAGCAGCAGTGACGCGATCATATAAATCGGCATGATCATGGAGCGGAACAAAATGGTTAACACGATAAACAGGCCTATAATCATGATCACCATCGTTCTGGAGAAGTCCGTTGTGGACAGCTCTTTTAAGTCCGCATTCATACTCGTGACCCCGCCGTACACGATCTGGGCATCCTCCAGAGGAGTGCCGTCTACTTCGTTTGCGACAGCTTTTTTGATTTTGTTGATTGTCGTAATGGCTTGTTCTGAGTAGGGATTTGAATCCAGAACGACGCTTAATTGAACACCTTTGCCGTCTGCAAAGGAATATTGGTCAATTGACTTCTTAAAGTCTTTGTCCTTCATTACTTGATCAGGAATAAATATGCCTGTATCTCTTACAGTTGGACTTTTGCTCATGTCCTCTAACATATCACTGGAAGCTGTAATGCCGTCAGAGACTTTCGTCAGGCCTTCATTTGCGCTCTTCACGCCTTCTGACAGCTTCTTCAGGCTTTCTGTCAATGTTCCGGCTTGTGCCTGCTGGCCTGAGAGCTGCTGGTTTGCTTGTTCAAGGCCGGTTTGAATCTGGCCAAGCTGTCCGCTGATTGCTGTAAGCTGCTGCACGGTCTGTGCGGTATTGCCGGTTTGGGAAATCTGTTTGCTCACGAGCTGCAGCTGCTGATTGATTTTGCCCAAACCATCTGCGGCATCGCCCAGTGAACCACCAGAGCCGCTATTTGAGGCCGAGCCGGTTTGCCCTGCCATTTGATTCAGGCCGTTTTCTATATCTGTTAATCCATTTTGGACATCGGCAATCCCTTTTACCGTCTTATCCAGCCCGTCTGAAACCGACCCTAGCTGGTTATCAATATATAAATCTTTGATTTTTTTACCAGTCGGCTGCGTGATGGTCATGACAGAGTCAACATGATCGACTTTCTCGATCGCTTTGCTGATATTTCCGAGATAAGGGATTGTATCAGCTGTTGTGAGATCTTTGTCTCCTTTTACGACAACGTTGATCGGGAACGCTTTTCCTTCCCCGAATCCGTCCTTGATGGCCTCGAGAGCTTTGATTGATTGATAATCACTGCTGATTTCCGCAGTTGAATCGAATGATATCTGGTCATCATAGGTCAAGATGAACGGAAGCGTAATCACCACCGTGATGGCAATGAACAGAAACGGACGCGCAACGGAGTGTTTGCCAAGAAACGCCCATAATTTGTTGTCACTGTGCGACAGCACTTTCTTTGATGGCCAGAATAATTTTTCACCCAGTGTCACCATAAATAATGGCAGCAGTGTATAGAGAATGATCATTAAGATTCCCACACCGACCGCTACTCCTACGGCGGATTGGAAAATCGCAAACTTCGCAAATCCTAACGCGGAAAATCCGATTAATACCGCGAATCCGCTGATGAATAAGGTTTTTCCCCCTGTGCGGTAAGCGATAAGCGCCGCTTCTTTTTTGTCATGCCCGTTTGCCAATTCTTCACGGAATCGTGTAAGAAGCAGAATACAGTAATCTGTTCCAATGCCGAACAGAATCGCGACTAAGAAGGTTTGCGTAAACGTCGAGATAGGAAAATCAACATAGTATACAAGGATGCCAAGTATGGATTGACTGATCAGATAAGAAAAACCCACTGCTACAATCGGTATAAAAGGCGTCACAACAGATCGGAACACGATCAGCAGTAAACCGATGATCAGGCAGACTGTGATCACTTCCGTTTTCTTAAGCCCTTCCTCTGAGCTGTGAGCGAAATCCTGATTAATAAGGGAAGCTCCCGTAATATATGCCGTCAAATCATCGGGAACGATTTGATAAATCTCGTCCGCGATTTTTTCCGCCTTTTTATCAGAACCTGTAATCGTGACAGGAATGAGAACGGTTTTCTTGTCTTTCGACATCAACTGGTCTTTGACTTCTTTTTCCGCTGACAGAGGAGATGTTACCTCTTCTACACCATCGATCTTTTTGATTTTATCGATCATTGTCCGGAGCTGATCCTCTGTTTCTTTCTTTAGAGCGTGGTCTAATGTAAAGACGACACTAATCGAATGATTGTCTTCTCCCGCTTGTTTTAAAATGGCGTTTGCCCTTTCTGAAACAGCATCAGCGGGAAGCTGGGCCTGCCCCTTTTGATTGGCCAGCTCCGTTAAGTTCGGAGAAAATAAACTCAATACGACGGTAAGCGCTAATATAATGGCTGCAATTGCCCACTTGAATTTGATGATGGCTCTCATTCGGCAGAATCTCCTCCTTTAAATTTGCTTTTTAAAATAGTGAATATCTCTATGATGGAATTTACGTGTTCCTCATCTATATCATCGATCAGCTCTTTGAGCGCGTTAAAGATGGCAGAATCTAATTCCTCTAGTATGTGTTCACCACTGGGTGTAATGTTAATAAGCTTAGAACGCCTATCACTTTTTGCCGGACAGTCGTCCCATTGAACCAATCCCTTTTCGAGCAGCTTTTTCAGTCGGTTAGAAATCGCGCTCTTATGTACATTTTGGTACATGGCCAGGCTGCCGGGAGAGGTTGGGCCCTTGACTTTTAAAATCTTCAGCAGGTCTGCCTGTTCCCTTGAGATATGCTTGAAGACATCCTGATTGATTTCACGATGCACAAACTCTGTCCCTTCAAGCAGAACCTCCACAAACAGGTTTATCGCCTGACATAGCTTTTGTTCATTCAACATCTTCCCCTCCTCATTGTAGTTTACCCTGCTAAACTTTATGATTAATGTTAATTAGTTTATTCCTCTAAACTATATCTGTCAACATATTTTATTTATGAACATCTGGAACACTCGTTCGTGTATAATAGGAGTTATAACCGTGAAAGGGGAAAATTGACATGTCAGATTTTGCACTGAAATTGTATCAATATAACATCTGGGCCAATCAGCAAATCTTCAACCGATTAAAAGAGCTTCCAAAAGAGGTATACCATCAAGACATTCAAAGTGTGTTTCCGTCGATATCCCATGTATTGTCTCATGTTTACCTTTCTGATCTCGGCTGGATTGAAGTGTTTTCCGGCAAAACGATGAGCGATGCTTTGGCGTTAGCTGAACAGCTAAAAGAACAGACAGAGGCAAAAGAAATGGAGGAAATGGAAGACCTGTTTCTGAAGTTATCCGAGCGCTACACACTATTTTTACAGCAAAAAGAACAGCTCAATCAGCCCCTCCAGATTCAAAATCCCTCAGGCGGAATCATGAAAACAACTGTTTCCGAACTGATTCCCCACGTTGTCAATCACGGAACATACCATCGCGGCAATATGACGGCAATGCTGCGGCAGGCAGGATACGCATCCGCACCGACAGATTATGGGCTTTACCTGTACATGCAAAAAACTGAACAGGCATAGGAAAGCGGCTTCTACATGGAGCTGCTTTCTTTTGCTGAATAGTCCAAATCACATTAAAATTTCCTTTCATATACCCTTTATAGTAAAAAAGATAGAAATTTTAGTGTTATAATAATCATTAAAAATAGATTGCTGACTCAATAATCAATTTTTAATGGAGGAACACATAAAGTGACAGACGACATGACGAAAGACAATATAAATCAGCAAACATTGCAGAGAGGCTTGAAAAACAGGCATATCCAGCTTATCGCCATCGGCGGGGCTATTGGGACAGGCTTATTTCTCGGCTCTGGCAAATCGATTCATTTTGCCGGACCGTCGATTTTATTTGCTTATATGATCACAGGAATCATTTGCTTTTTAATTATGAGATCGCTGGGTGAACTGCTGTTATCAAATTTGAACTACCACTCTTTTGTGGATTTTGTACAAGACTATCTAGGCGATATGGCAGCCTTTATCACCGGCTGGACATATTGGTTCTGCTGGATTTCCATTGCGATGGCTGATCTGACAGCCGTCGGGCTTTACACTCAATATTGGCTCCCTGGTGTGCCGCAATGGGTGCCCGGCTTAATCGCTCTTATTATTTTACTGATTATGAACCTGGCGACAGTCAAGCTTTTTGGAGAATTAGAATTTTGGTTTGCTTTGATTAAAGTCATTGCCATCTTGGCGTTAATCGTCATTGGCCTTGTGATGATTTTCAAAGGCTTTTCCACAAGCTCTGGAGTGTCCAGCTTCACAAACCTCTGGAGCCATGGAGGCCTGTTCCCGAATGGCATGCACGGGTTTATCCTCTCGTTCCAGATGGTTGTATTTGCTTTTGTCGGCATTGAGCTTGTCGGGCTTACGGCCGGTGAAACAGAAAACCCTGAAAAAGTAATCCCTAAGGCGATTAACAATATCCCTGTCCGTGTGCTGCTTTTTTATATCGGTGCTCTTCTCGTGATTATGAGCATCTATCCTTGGGATGTCATCAATCCTAGCGAAAGCCCATTCGTACAAGTATTTGTCGCGGTTGGCATCGTCGGGGCTGCAAGCATCATTAACTTTGTTGTGTTAACATCCGCTGCTTCAGCATGCAACAGCGCTGTATTCAGTACAAGCCGTATGGTTTATTCCCTGGCGAAAGATCACAATGCGCCGGAGTCAATGGCGAAACTGACTCAGCGTAAAGTGCCTAGAAACGCTTTATTCTTTTCAGCTATCGTGATTTTAATCGGTGTTACGTTAAACTACATCATGCCAGAAGGCGTATTCACCCTGATCACAAGTATTTCAACCGTATGCTTTATCTATATTTGGGGGATTACGGTCATCTGCCATTTGAAATACCGTAAAACAAGACCTGAATTAGCGAAAACAAACAAGTTTAAGCTTCCGCTTTATCCGTTTACAAATTACCTGATTCTTGCGTTCCTGGCGTTTGTTCTGGTTGTGCTGGCACTGGCACAGGATACTCGTGTTTCCTTATTTGTCACACCGGTTTGGTTTATTTTGCTGATTGTGATTTATAAAGTGAGAAAAGCGAAGCATCAATAAGACTCGAAACTCCTGCCTCAGAAATGAGAGCAGGAGTTTTTTTGATGAAAATGACCTTTGCTTTTGAATTTGAAGGTATGCTATAGTGTTTGTAATCAAAACAAGAAGGGATGATGGGTGGACAATGATTAACTAATCTTATTTTTACCGTTTGAAATCAATATTTCAAATCAGAAAAAATAGGATTAGTCTGCCCATTTTCTATATAAACGACACCGCTATTTATAAAGAATAGCTTATTTGATCATGCACAGGCACGGCTAATCCTTCCAACACATTTGGGAGGATTTTTTTATTCTCCCTTTAAAGCGAGGGATATGGATGAAAGAGATGATAACATTAACAAACGTGAGCTACGAAGTGAAGGATCTATCTGTTTTTAAAAACGTAAATGCCAGTGTTCAGCAAGGAGATATCATTGGGATTATCGGCAAAAACGGCGCTGGGAAATCTACGCTGCTGCACCTTATTCACAACGACTTGGCCCCTGCACAAGGACAAATCCTTCGTGCGGATATAAAAATGGCTTTGGTCGAACAGGAAACCGCGGCGTATTCCTTTGCCAATCAGACACCTGCCGAAAAGAAGTTACTGGAGAAATGGCATGTGCCCCTTCGGGAATTTCATCAGTTAAGCGGCGGTGAAAAACTGAAAGCGCGGCTGGCGAAAGGACTCTCAGAGGATGCAGATCTGCTGCTGTTAGATGAACCGACAAACCACCTTGATGAAAAAAGCTTGCAATTTCTCATACAACAGCTGAAACATTATAACGGCACTGTGATTCTCGTTTCTCACGATCGATATTTTTTAGACGAAGCCGCCACAAAAATATGGTCTCTCGAGGATCAGACGCTGGTTGAATTCAAAGGGAATTACTCCGGGTATATGAAGTTCCGGGAGAAGAGAAGACTCACCCAGCAGCGCGAATATGAAAAGCAGCAAAAAATGGTTGAACGAATTGAAGGACAAATGAATGAGCTCGCTTCTTGGTCGGAAAAAGCCCACGCCCAATCGACGAAAAAGGAGGGGTTTAAAGAATATCACCGGGTAAAAGCGAAGCGTACGGATGCCCAAATAAAGTCCAAGCGGAAGCGGCTGGAAAAAGAGCTGGAAAAAGCAAAGGCGGAACCCGTTACCCCAGAATATAAAGTCAGCTTTTCAATCGATACAACCCACAAAACAGGAAAACGTTTTTTGGAAGTTCAGAATGTAACGAAGGCTTTTGGAGAAAGGACTCTCTTTAAAAACGCAAACTTTACAATTCAGCACGGCGAAAAGGTTGCGATCATAGGCCCCAATGGCAGCGGAAAAACGACATTGCTGAATATCATTCTTGGACAGGAAACAGCAGAAGGAAGCGTATGGGTGTCGCCGTCCGCCAACATCGGCTATTTAACGCAGGAGGTGTTTGATTTGCCTTTAGAACAAACACCGGAAGAGTTATTTGAGAATGAAACATTCAAAGCAAGGGGGCACGTTCAAAATCTGATGAGGCACTTAGGTTTTACAGCCGTCCAATGGACTGAACCGATCAAGCATATGAGTATGGGTGAGCGTGTAAAGATCAAGCTGATGGCATATATTCTGGAGGAAAAAGACGTGCTGATTTTAGATGAACCGACAAACCATCTCGACCTGCCGTCACGCGAACAGCTGGAAGAAACACTGTCCCAATACAGCGGCACATTGCTGGCGGTTTCACATGACCGCTACTTTCTCGAAAAAACAACAAACAGTAAACTCGTCATCTCAAACAACGGCATCGAAAAGCAGTTAAACAACACTCCTTCAGAAAGAAATGAGCGGGAGGAGCTTCGGTTAAAGCTTGAGACAGAAAGACAAGAAGTGCTGGGAAAGCTCAGTTTTATGACGCCAAATGATAAAGGGTATAAGGAGCTTGATCAGGCTTTCAACGAGCTTACGAAACGGATAAAAGAGCTGGATGATCAAGACAAAAAAGACTGATGGGGAAAGTTCAAGCGGCATTGAAAAGGACAACAGCTGTTGTCCTTTTTCTTTATATTTTCAAAAAGATGACTTATAGTACCCCTATCACCGCTTCCAGATAGGCATGCTGTGTTTGGGTAACGTAGCGGCTTTTCAGCTTAGCTGTTTCCGCATACGTATATTGGTCATGGCATAACCCATCTTCTGATAAAGATAGACGGCTGTCTCGTTGTGCGCAAACACATGAAGGGCCAGCCTTTCCGCACCAAGCTCTCTTGCTCTTTCATCAAGCGTTTGAAGCGCCAATTGAGCCAGTCCTTTTCCGCGAAAGGCTTCATACAATCCAAAGGAATAGATAAACGCTTCCTTTTGCGGATGAAACGGATCAGCATACAGCCAGAGCCAGCCCATTCTTTCCCCTTGTACATTTGTGATGTTCCAAAAATAATGATTGCTGCTGTCTCGCCCGTTCGGAATCATGTTCTCATATGCCTGCTCCGATTTCTCAAGCGCCTCTTTTTCCGTCCAAGTTCCCGACGTTATGTTTTGTTTCGCATAATTTTGCACGGACATCCCGCGAAAGGCTTCGAATTCTTTCAAAGTCATGGCTTCTAAAGTTAATGTCATTCTGTACTCCTCCTTTATAAAAAAAGCCCAGCTGGTGCCGGACGAATAACGCAGAAATGGAGCTCTATTTCAATTACCCGGTTAATACCTGGGACTTTCTATTATTCAATAAGAGAAGGAGATCTCCTGCATATGGGTTTGTTACACCATGATTATCATGATAGACACAATCAAACAGATCATCGCAGGTATTGTCATAAGGACCGATTGCCGCGCTCGAAAAATATGCGCATGAATTGCTCCCGCCATGAGAACGACAAACAGCACACCTGCTCCTAACGCTGCATACCGATTCCAAATTCCCGCTGTCATAGCAAGTGCCCCGGCTATTTCAAGAATGCCAGTAACAGTCAGAAACCATAATGGATATTGATAATGCCGCCAATGCTCAACTTGAAAGGGAACGCGGCTTACCTTGATGATGCCTCCCACAAGCATAAAAACTGCCAAACTGACTTTCAAAATAGTAGATATCATCTTACGTCACTCCCTTTTGGAAGCATCCCGTATATTAAAAGATTCACAACCTCTGCGGCGAGACTTGCCGGATCTTTGATTCCGGTTAACAAAAAGGAATCCGTTAAATGTTCGATCATGCCGATCAAACATTCAGCGACCGTTTCCATGTCCAGCTCGGAGTGAAAATAGCCAAGCCGCTGTTCTGCTTCTAGGTTTCCTTTCAAAACCATCGCCAGGTCTTTTTTCATTTGTTTCGCTTCCGGGTTGAGAAAAAAGCCGATCCTGGTTACATCCTTGTCTTCAGCCAGACATTGAAAAACAGATTCCACAGCAGACAGCACCCGTTTTGACACATCCTCCGTGTGTAATCCGTTTTCCAAGAGGAGTGACTCTGTCAGCTTTCTTACTCGGGAGTGAAAATCGGTGATTAATTCCTCAAAGATGGCTTCTTTGCTTTGAAAGTACAGATAAAATGAAGGCTGCGTGAACCCAGCTTTTTTTACAATCTCACTTATCTTCGTGTCATGGAATCCCCGAATCGAAAATTCATTAGCGGCAGCTTTGAGTAATCGTTTTCGGCTTTCTTCTCCTTTACGTCCTTTACTTTTCAACTAGGACCACCCCCAAAATAATACCCACAAGTAATGTTACTCAAAAGTATTATTTCATGGCATTAGCTTCATTGTCAATGATTTCAAACTGATCTTATTTGCCAGCTTCCTTTATTAAAGGGTCTCATGTATTTCGAATAACTCAATCAATTCATTGATTCCTATATCAATGGCTTTTCATTCACTGATAAGTATTTGCTGAATAGATTGACATTCAGGCTGTGACAAACTTTATTCTTTTTTTCTAACGAGCATCACTCCGGGGCCAGATAGAGTTTTGCCAGCAAAAGCAAGGAACAATTGGGTGCAGCGGCGCATAATGTACTGTACAGAAAGATGGAAGGGTGTGATGGGATGCCGTCTACAGTAATCAACCTATATTATTTGAAGATCAACAGTATTTCGGGCAATGGTTCAATTACAATAGGCGAAGCTGCTTATAACAGCCCTACCAACAATCAAAAATCTCAAGGGACCAATTCTTCTTTCGGTGATACCTCACCTACAGAATCGGTTATGGAAAACTTCTTAAACGATCCTGATGTAAATGACCAGACATCTATCGGCAACTCTGATACATCCAATGTTAATGCTCCTCCGATTGCACCACCGCCAATTTTAGATTAAAGGGGTTTCGTCTATGCCATATCAAATTAACATCGCAAATATTAAGATCAACGGCGTCACGCAAAACGGAAATATAGATGTCGGTCCGACTGTGCACAACAGCCATACTGCGAACAGCAAATATTTTGGAGCAAACTTTTCCTTAGGGGATCTTTCGCCTACGTCTTCACTTTTGAACACTGGAAATATTGATTCAGACGTTAGTGACCAAGACCAAATCGGAAACCCTTCTGCGCCGATTGCAAATCAAATTTAAGGAGAATCTCATATGGATTTCGAAAAAATTCGAAAGTGGCTTGAGATTACGAATGAATATAAACAAAGTGACTTTTGGACAAATGTGCTCAAGTATAAAGCCCCGGAACATTTTTTTGATTCCGAAGCTTCTACGTTTGTTTACGACTTTTATCAAGATGAAGAATATAATTTTATCATTGTGGAAATGCCCGGTGTGTATGAGGAAGAATTAACAATCCGCTTATTATCTAAAACCCAGCTGTTAATCAAAGGAACGCTCACGCCTGTTTTTCCAGACGAAATGGTGGTGCTGCGTGAACGGTATTACGGAGAAATTGAGCGAACCATTCAGCTTCCTGAAGCCACCGAATCCCATTTATTACAAATTCAGCTATTAAACGGGCTTCTCCACATTTCGTACCCAAGACAAGTCGAAACCATCCCGTTGCAAAAAGGGCTTTAAGATGGTTCCTTTCATTCCTTATCCACAGGGGCTGATATATGGTCTTTATATTGATCCACATAAATATCCCCATTACCAAGCAGCACTGCGTATACGGTCTCTTTCACCTTTATGTCTCTTTTTCGCAATTCTTCCAAAAGCCAGGATTCTGTCAATCGATTCTGCTGTAAATTATTCTGAATGATTTCTCCGTCCATAATAAGCTCTATCGGAAGCCTGTGTTCTTGGTTTACCGCAATCATTAAATCCTGTTTGGTTACATGCCGGAATTGCGGTTTTCTTAACACAGTCAGCTGACCATTCGTTTCAAGGATTGCAAAAAGTACTTCTTCGATATTAAATATTTCTTTTTCACGTAATTGCTGATTTAAATAATCAAGTGTGTAACGCATTTTCCTCATATTCGATTCAAGTATCTTCCCGTTTTGAATCAGCACTGTAGGATCTCCGGCAAAAAATTTTCTCAGCTTCCTGTTCTTTATCGACAGGAACGAAATAAGAAAAATGGTTAGCACAAAAATACTAAACGAAATGGCCATATTGTGCGGTTTTATTGAAGTATTGTAAGCTAATCCGGCAGCAATCGCCCCTAATGTGATCGCCGCAATAAAATCAAAAATCGTCATTTGAGAAATTGTCTGTTTGCCTAAAATCCGTTCTGCGATTAACAGCAATCCAAAGCTGGCAATCGTTCTAATGACAACTTCTAGTTCAATCATGTTATGGCGCTCCCCGCTTCCCAGATTGTGTTGGCCAAAAAACTCCTGCCGATATCATTGTTGGGCTTAATATATCCCATCTACCCCAAAAATATTGTTCGGTTTAGAGCAGAATGAACCGGCTGCCTTTCGGATATATTAAATTGCGATTGGCCAGAAGGAAAGCCAATCCCAGGACAAATCTAATTCCTCATTGGTCAGGTGGTAGCATGAAGTTCACTTGGGAATCTCTTGTTCTCATTGTAGCCGGGGTCATTTTGCTGAGAATTTCAGGAAGGAAATCAATCGCACAAATGACGTCAACTCAAACGGTTGTCATGATTTCGATCGGAACGATTATCGTTCAGCCAATCATCGAGTACAGCCTCTTCAAAACATTAATTGCAGCGGCAATTTTCACAAGCACACTCATCGTTATGGAATGGATCCAAATGAAATCGAACACCATTGAAAAGATGTTAACCGGAAAAGCAAAAATCGTCATTGAAAACGGACAGCTTCATATCGAAAACTTAAAGAAGATGAGACTTACAGCTGACCAGCTTGAAATGCAGCTAAGGCTTCACGGCGTTACGGCTATACAAGATGTTAAAATAGCGACATTAGAGGCCAACGGGCAATTAGGAATAGAATTGACTGATGACGCCAAGCCTTTAACAGTCAGGGATCTGAAAAAACTCATTCACCCGGATTTTCTAAATAAGGATGGACAAGCCCAGTCTGGCAATCAGAATATTTTTGATGAAGTTGGTAAAAAAAATAAAAAAAACGTCCCTAAAAAGCTGCATTAACAAAAGGCGCTTGTGGCATTTTGCAGGTTTTTGTCTCTTACTGAAAGTTTTTGCCGTTTTGCTTAAGCAACTGCTGCTCACACACCATATTGTATAAACAGTCATAACGGAGAGGAGAGATGAATGATGAAATGCCCAGTTTATATTCATTCGATATCCGGGAACAGCGTTTTTAATAACGGATTTGCAGTTTCCATCAGCCCGTTCTCTGTGTCTAAAACAACAGAGGGTTCCGGTGGGAGTAATACAGGTTTGGTTTTTGAATCCAATACTTTAAGCCAAACAAGCTCCGCCAATCAAGCCCAAAATGTAACATATGCGATCCAAGAGCTGCTTTCCAAGCTTTTAGCGTAAAAATTAAGAAATAAACACTTCATGAGGTGCCATATGGCTTTTCCAATTATTCATACAAACTTTTGGGATGCTGTGATAGCCATTCCAATCATCATAGTGATAACCCAAATCCTCAAAATATTATTGAAAATCCCCAAAACTTTTGTGCCATCGGTTGCTTTAATAATAGGTCTTGTCATTTCTGTTTTCATAAGCCATCGACACAGCCTCTTTTCCGGCGTGTTTATGGGCTGGTTTTATGGCTACGCCGCTATAGGCTCCTACTCATCATTAAAAACGACCATCATATCCTTCAGACAAACGAAAAACGATACATCAAATTCATAGATGACATATAACGATCTGCCGCCTCTTGATCAGGCGGCTTTAATTCTGCTGATAGGTTTGAGTGCTGTTACGTTCATCTTCAAAAGAGATGCTCATTGACTCGCTTAAAGAGGCACTATTATTTTTACCATTATGTTGATGCAATGAAATAAAAACGAAATATCATAGAAGTAAATAGACTGCCAGCGTCCTCTATGACATCTACTTCTGAATGAAAGGAGCTTGAAACATGCGATCTCAAATCAACATCTCAAATCTCACGATAAATGGGATGACACAAAACGCCAATACAGATATCGGACAAAACTTGCAAAACAGCCATACTGCGAACAGCAAAAACTACGGTGTCAATTTCACATTAGGAGATTACTCTCCTTCTAATTCCATTATTATTTCAGCAAGTTGTGATAATGATACAAGTGATCAAGGGCAGAATGATAACCCTTCTTCACCTAGTGAAGAATAACATGATCCACAAAAAAAGAACTCATATGAGTTCTTTTTTAAACGTTTGTCTCGTTTGATACTTCTTTTCTGAAAAGCCCAATGATGTTCCACAGGATGAGTGCTGCGGATATGATAAAGTGAGGACTATTCATATGCTGATGGGTTCATGACGACCAATAAAGAAGCGAAAAGATCTAAATGGATAAACCATTTATTCGCCTTCATATAATCGATAAACCCTATCCAGCTTTTGTTCAAGCTGTTCAAAATGAACAAAGCGGGCTTCTCTCAAATACTCAGTCCCATCAATGAACAAAAGAAGCACGGGAACAGTAAAGACTGAAAATCTGCCGGCGACCTCTGCTACATCGTCAGCATTGATATGCCCCAATTTGATGTTTGGATACTGATCCAACACTATTCTAAGCTGCGGCAGAACTGCGTGACATACTGTACAGCCAGGCCTTGATATATAGATAAAACTGAATTGGTGCTGTTTGATAAAATGATCTATAGAATCTAATGAATGTAATGCTGTCATTTCTTTCATCCATTTACTCCTTCAAATAGGTCTGCCTTTATGGCCAAGCTAATATATACCATTCACTATACAGATTTATATTTAGTATTTCCGCTTTTTTGCTTTTCAGATTACCTGCAAGCTTGCCGAAAATGTAAATACAAAAGAACAGTTACTGCATGACAGTAACTGTTCTGATTTACTTTCGTATTAAAAATGCAAAGTGTAAGCTCCTGAACCGATGAGTGCAACCCCTATGGAGACGGCAATGAGCACCACGTTATATTCAAAACCGCCGGCGCCATTCGCAAAGCCTTTCGCTCCATGAACTTTTACGATCGCACCTAGCATAATGATTGTGATGATAGCAGCTCCAAGCGGGAGGAACACACCTAAAATAAATAGAATTCCGCTTACTAACTCCCCAAGGCCTGACAGAGCGGCCGCAGCGTTACCTGGTTTTACCCCAATTGATTCGAACCATTGTCCGGTCCCTTTAATTCCGTATCCCCCAAACCAGCCGAATAATTTTTGTGTGCCATAAAACAGAAACACCACACCAATCATAATCCGAATTAGCAACAGTCCTGCATCTTCCATTTTTATCTCTCCTCATCTTTGATTTCATCTGATTCTTTGCTGCAATACCATCCAGCAATCATCAATTGAATATATGTTTCTTTATTTTTTTATGTGTCAAATCAATCTAATTCTCTTACTTCAAACGGCAGCAGCCCTTGTTCAATTTGTGCCCGATGCGGTTCATATTGCACAGGCAGCATCAATTTTCCGCCCATTGTTTCGTGTGATTCATCATGGGCAAAGCCCGGTGGATCAGTTGCGATTTCAAACAGAATTTCCCCGTGTTCCCTGAAGTAAATGGCATTAAAATAATGTCTATCCCGAACAGGCGTTACACCGTATCCGTGAGAAGCAATATATCTTTGCCAATCTAATTGATCTTGGTCATCACTAGCCCGCCAAGCAATGTGGTGCACCGTGCCGGCTCCCATTTGACCGCGGCCAATAGACGTTAACTTAAGGTCAATCACATTTCCGATATCACCGGCAGAACGATAACGAATGAAGTCTCCTTCCCTGCCGACTCGTTCCAGCCCCATAATGTTTTCCAATAGCTCCGCGGTTTTGTCAGGCTGCGCTGATAATAAAGTTGCGCCCCCAAAACCTTTAATGGCAACATCAGGCGTTACATCTCCGAAGGTCCACGTGTTAGCCGCTCCTTCTTCTCTTTCCACGATTTCTAAGTGCAGGCCATGAGGATCATCAAACTCAATATATTGTTCTCCAAAGCGCTCGATTTTGGTGTATGGAATGTTGAACTTTTCTAGTCTCTTTTCCCAAAATGCCATAGCCCCCTTCGGCACGACATATGACGTTACGCCAACTTGGCCGTCTCCAATGACGCCTTGGCTGGCTCCAGCCCACGGAAAGAAAGTGATGATTGTTCCCGGCTCCCCGCCCTCATTTCCAAAATAAAGATGATACGTACCTGGATCATCAAAATTGACAGTTTGCTTGACCAAACGAAGCCCAAGCACTCCTGCATAGAAATCTGTGTTCTCTTGAGGATGGCCGACAATCGCTGTAATATGATGAATTCCCATTGTTTTTTTAGCCATTTTTATCTGCTCCTTTTACATATACTCAACAAACTCATTCACAGGCTTACGGTAGCCGCGCGGCCTTCTGCTCTCTGTTTTTTCTTTCCCAATTGTAATCATCATGACAACCTCAAACTGGTCATCTATGTTCAAAATCTGTTTTACGGCTTCCGCATCAAAGCCGATCATCGGGCAGGTGTCCCAGCCTTTTTCTTTAGCACTCAGCATAAACATCATCGCAGAAAGTGAAGCGTTCCTTATCGCCTCATCTCTCTTAAATTGCTCTCCCCTGTTTTCATAAAACGAAATGGTGTCTTGAACCATATGGTCATACTCTTGCTTATTTAATACCCCTAACACCTTTAATCCTTCATAGATGTCAGCCGCTTGCTGATATGCCTGTTTATCCCCTAATACCAAAAGAACCGCAGATGAGCTAACCACTTTATATTGTCCGTTTGCGGCCTGTTTCAGCTTTTCTTTTACATCCGGGTCTAGAACCGTCACATATTTTGTATGCTGCAAATTAAAAGCCGATGGTGCCAATGCAACCAATTCAAACATCTCATTGAGGTCTTCTTTTGTGATTGGATGACCTGAAAGAAAATTGCTTGCAGATCTTCTTTCAGTGACTAACTGTGTAAATTCAGCCATTACGATACACTCCTTTTTATCTCGAATTCGAGATATTATTCTATAAAAAATCTCATTGAATTTTTAAAAAAGAACTGACTGCGATTGGACCTTGATCGTTGATCTTATTAACTTAATGTCTCGAATTAAAATATCTTGAATATGAGATAATAGTAAAATACAGATCATCTAATGTCAATAGTTTTTTTATAACAGATGGAATTTTTCGCTGAAGGCAGCATTATTATCGCCACTCCTTGTTGCATGAGAACTCATTTGTTTGCAGCTGAGCTTTTAGCACAGCTCCAACTTTTTTTCTGTTACCTTATTTATTAGTAACCAGGAAACAACGTTGCTATAGACCCACTCGAAATTGAATTGGTATGATAAGCAAAGTGATTACACAGAAAAGGATACGGAGAGCGTCTAAAGAGCACTCCTATTTTTTTTGTGCAGTTTTATAGGAGGAAAAAATGGCAAGTGAAAGAGAACAAATCAGCAGAAAAGTTGCTTTGATTGCATTGATCGCCAATCTGATCCTAATGGCAGGAAAGGTCTTTTTTGGACTAATAGGCGATAGTGAAGCCGTTTTTGCAGACGGAATCCATTCTGCGGCAGATGTCGTTGCTTCGATTGCGGTCTTGGCAGTGATCGGCATTTCCAATAAACCGCCCGATCAAGACCATCCTTTTGGACACGGAAAAGCAGAAGTCATTAGTGAGGCGATTGTAGGAATAATCTTAGTGATCGTATCCGTTTATATCCTCATTGAAGCGATTTTGTCCTTTGTTAAAGGGCCAAGCGTTCCCCAATACAGCGCATTATTTGCGGCTCTTATTTCGTACGTGGCTAAGGAAATCTTATATCGTTATTCTATCAAGCAAGGGGAAAAATGGAACAGCAAAGCGATTATAGCGATTGCATACGATCATAAAGGCGATATCGTTGCCTCCCTTGCCGCTTTTATCGGCGTCCTATTGGCTATCATCGGAAACACACGCGGCTGGTCCTATCTGTTGTACGCCGATGCAATAGCCAGTGCAATCGTTGCTTACCTCATTTTTAAGATTTCTATGGAATTAATCAGGCCGTCTGTTGATGTGCTTATGGAAAAGAGCGTTGACCCCAAGCTGATCGAGGAATATAAAGCTGTTATTTTTCAATGTGATCAGGTAAAACGAATCGATAGAATCCGCGCGAGAGAACACGGCCACTATAAATTGCTTGATGTCCGTCTATCTTTGGATCATGATTTGACAATTAAGCAGGGACATGACATTGCCCGCGAAATTCGAAATGAAATCAAAAGACAGTTTTCCGATGTTGAAGAAGTGCTCATCCATGTGAATCCTTATTTCGAAGAATGAAAAGCTCCTTTTGAAAAGGAGCTTTTGCTTTATGCTGTTAAACTTTCCCTTTAGAACTCGCTGTACTATATAATATGGATGTATATCAATCATAGGGACAGAAAGGTTGTTAGAATGAAGGAATTTTTTTCGATTGGAGAAGTGTCAAAGTTATTCAATGTGAAAATCTCTGCTCTTAGGTATTATGATGAAATCGGTCTTTTGAAGCCGGAATATAAAGACGAGCAAACGAACTATCGATATTATTCCACCCAACAGTTTGAGCGGCTGGATACCATCAAGTATTTGAGGGCCTTAGGCCTGCCAATCCATAAGCTGCTTGATTTTTATAACTCTCAAAATACAAATACCCTTCTTCATCTACTAAAAAGCCAGCAAGCTGAAATTGACCGCAAGAAGAAAGAATTGGAACGCATTGAACGAAAGATCTCCCGCCGCATCACACATATAGAAGATGCCGTTCACACACCGTTACATCACATTTCAAAAATCAAACTTCCCGCAATTCGTGTGGCTTATTTACAGCATGAATATGTTCTCGGCCATGATATCGAACATTCGTTAGCAGAATTGAGAACCCACCTGAATGTGAACGAAGATATATTTATAGGCAAAATCGGTTTATCTATTTCAGCAGCAAATGTGAAGGCAAAACAGTTTGACAAATATTCCAGTATATTTATGATTCTTGAAGATGAAAATGAAAAAACTTCATCAGAAATCATTTTCCCTTCAAGAGAATATCTGCAAATTAGGTTTAGAGGGTCACACCCAGAAGCCGAACCATACTACAAAACATTACTGGCGTATATGGAAGAGCATCATTATGAGGTAGCAGGAGATTCTATCGAAATCACACTCATTGATTATGGCATTACGAATAACCTAGACAATTATGTGACTGAAATCCTCTTGCCCATCAAATAATCTTATGAATATGTTTTTGATCTCCCTTGACTCTCTACTAACTAGAGGGTTTATTTTTTATGCAGGAATCATTATTGGAGGAGAAAGCTTATGTTTGGAACAATTTTTAACACAGTGATGATCATTGCGGGAAGCATAATCGGGGGGATATTCAAAAAAGGCATTAAAGATGAATACCAGGATATTTTGATGCAGGCAATGGGATTCGCTGCAGTCGCGCTGGGAATCAACGCCGTTACACAGCATTTGCCTGATAGTAAATACCCCATTCTTTTCATCGTGAGTTTAGCCATTGGAGGTTTGCTTGGCCAGATCATCAATCTGGAATTACGATTCAACAAGCTGGTGAACAAATTTTCTAAAAGCAATTTAGCGGAGGGGTTATCAACTGCGGTCTTATTATTTTGTATAGGTTCGCTGTCAATATTGGGTCCTGTTGAAGCGGCTTTGCATGGAGATTATACGTACCTTCTGACAAACGGTATGTTAGATGGGATCACCTCCATTGTGCTCGCCTCGACTTTTGGTTTTGGAATAGCGGCAGCTGCCATTGTATTGTTTGCTTGGCAGGGCTCCATCTATTTATTTGCTAAAGTAATGGAGAGCGCAATCAATACAGACCTTATTAACGAAATTACTATTGTGGGAGGCATACTCATCCTCAGTTCAGGTCTAAGCATTCTTGGAATCAAGAAGTTCAAAACACTGAATCTGCTGCCTTCCCTGTTGATCCCTCCTGTTGTGATTTTTGTAATTCATTCATTTGGATTGCATTTTTAACAAATCGCCATCAATTAAGCGGTAATCATGAATGCCGGCCATGTTTTATCACTGGAACAAACGGAGAATGGTCATATGGGCGTCAATTCATTCATCACAATCTTTGCGATCGTCTTTGTACATAAACCGATCGATGGCCGGCAGTTCACAACAAAAATACCAAGGTCGTCAAGATCCTTGGTATCATTCATGCTGAACATGCGCTGTGTTTCTGTCTCTGATCTACATTTGTAATGCTGAGTCTTTGATACCATGCATTCAAATCACAATGTACTGCCCTCTATAAGGCTTTCTCACCTCGGGGTGTGTTTTCATCAAAGTATTCATAAATGATGTCATATTCGAAATGTGTACGCCGGTTTCCTTTTCAATCCTTCTTTTCAAATCGATACTGCTCATTGGCTTATTCTGCTGCTTTAATATGTTTAATGCTGCTTCACGGGAGGCTTTTGATTCAGCTCTGCCCTGCCTTCTTTTTTTCTTTTGGATTGGTTTTGATGTTACGCGATATGTCTTTACATCATTTGCAGCTTGCTCCATGAACGCAACTTGAGATGGGCTCGTCTTTGATCGTTGTAGCTGAAACTCACGAAGGATCGATCTTTCGTGTTTATCTATGTGTGCTAATCTCATACACAAAGCTTCTCCCCCCAATTAAGCAGGCGGAAAAGAGCTTTATTCCACCTGCAGATCTGAGTCATTGTTCAACTCTTTAGAACACGGATCAGGGAAATCACCATCTATGAAGGTGAGTGGTTCTATCGGCCCTACAGCGCTAAATCATGATTTTTTTGCTCGGTACATACTCAGTATATAGCCGCCTATCCCCCCTGCAATGGCTGGAATAAGCCACCCAAGCCCTATGCTGTACATAGGAAGAACCTGAGTGAAAACGCGATTCACGACTTCAATTTTTATCCCAGCTGCATTCAAACCGTCAAATAGGCTGATGATAAACGTGAACAGTAAGCTCCCCTGATACACTTCAGCCTTCCCTTTAAATACAGAGTGCAAAAACGTTAAAAATATTAAGGAAATCGCGATTGGATACATCGTCATTAAGACAGGCTTGGACACCTTAATGAGCTCTGTTAATCCTATATTTGCAACAAGTGTGCTAAACACCGCTAACATCACAGCTATTTTTTTATAAGAAATGCCCGGAAATAATTCATGAAAAAACGAAGAGCACGCTGTGATGAGTCCGACACTTGTCGTCAAACATGCTACCGTAATCATTAAACCCAATAAGATAGAACCATAGGATCCAAAATAATAGGATGAAACCTTAGCCAAAACCTCGGCCCCATTTTCTAAAAACCCCAGCTTTTCAACGCTGGAGGCCCCCATATATGAAAGGGAAGTATAGATAAGGGCTAAAAGTGTCGCAGCAATCGCAGTGGCTTTCGCACAAATGATGATCAGCTGTTTTTTGGTGGCTGCCCCTTGTTCTTTCATTGCATTCACCACAATGATTCCAAAAACGAATGCTACAAGGGCATCCAGTGTAAGGTATCCCTCCTGAAAGCCTTTAAAAAACACATGCGATGTATACCCTTTTGATGGCGCTTGAATGGTTCCAATTGGATGAACAAGAGCTACCACTACAAGCAAACCGATAAACGTCAATTTAATTGGTGTTAAAACTTTTCCGACCACATCCACTATTTTTGTGGGATTAAGTGATAACAGACATGCAACTGTAAAAAACAATACTGTAAATATGATCAATGAAACAGGGCCTGCATCATCTGATAAAAAAGGTTTCACTCCAATTTCAAACGATACGTTCCCCGATCTTGGGATAGCGAAAAAAGGCCCGATGGCCAGATAGAGAATCGTTGTAAACACAATGCCAAACACCGGATGCACACGGCTGGCTAACGATTGTAAATTATCTTTACCTGAAAAAACAAATGCAGTCATTGCCAGCAGCGGCAAGCCGACTCCTGTCACCAAGAAACCCGCATTGGCAACCCATACATTTTTTCCAGCCATTTGCCCAAGCATAGGCGGAAAAATGAGATTTCCCGCCCCAAAAAACAATGCAAATAGCATTAGTCCTATAATGATGATATAGGAAGCAGACACTTTTTTTGACATGATAAATCCTCCGAATAAAGTAGACACCTCTTGAATGGCAAGGAAACACTACAGATGCTATATACATTGGCACGGTGCTGAGTCCAAAATAAGATTGTGTCAATTTCATTAATTTTTAAAAAGTTCAATAAAAGTTTGATCATTGATCGTTCCCCATACGGTTAAAAAAACAATTGTACCATAGCCATATAAACAACGGTTCCCCCCGCTATAGAAAGTAGCATATTTTTTTTCCAAAAGTGAAGCAATGCAACTGCAGCTGCTCCAATCAATTCAGGGATGCCGTGACTCCCAGAAAGTAGGCTCACGTCTTTAAAACAATAAATAACCAGAAGCCCGATTACCGCTGATGGCAGCACTCTGCCCAAAAATTGTATGTATTGCGGCGTCGGTTTGCCAGACGGGAAAATCATGAATGGCAGGAACCGTGTCAGCATTGTGCCAAGCACGACCATAGCAACGGTAATGATTTGCTGCGTTATACTCATCGTCATACAGAAACCTCAGCTTTCTCTAATGGTTTTCTCAGAACAGTAAGTATCCCTAAAATGGCGAGCATAGCAGGAATAATGAAATGGTTTCCGCCAAAAATGATAAGGCTGGCAGCTGAAAGCCCAAGGCCTGCGAGAGCACTGTGATGTTTTTGCTCTTTCATCCACTGCTCAATGAAGATCACAATAAAGAGGGCGGTCATCACAAATTCAAGCCCTTCGGTATTAAATTTCACATACGATCCAAAAATACCGCCTATCGCTGCTCCCGCGACCCAATATAAATGATTAAGCAATGTCACAAAAAACATAAACCAGCCCTTGTCAACATTCGCCGGAACATTAGCGGTATAATTGATAGAAAATGATTCATCGCACATCCCGAAGATCAAATAAAGCTTTTTCTTTCCAGTCCCCCTGTACTTATCCAACATGGAAATTCCATAAAACAAATGTCGGGCATTGATCATCAACGTCAAAAAAAGGGCATTCAACGGATTGAACGCGCCCAGCAAGAAATGGGCGGCAACAAACTCCATTGATCCTGCAAATATAATAAAACTCATGATGATCGGATAAATTGCACTAAACCCTATAGAATGCATAAAGATTCCATAAGCAATTCCCAAAAATAAAAATCCGGCAAAAATCGGAATCGTATACGGGAAGGCCGAACGAAATGCAGCCCCTATTTGAGTTCTTTTTGTCATAAGATTCACACCTTGCAACATTTTTATTTTAAAGTACCATATTAAATCCATACAACAAACAAGATAATTGTATGGATTACAATTATCCTTTGTATCATAATAGAGAAAACTTGCTGCACTCCTTTTAAAAACCATTCATGGAAAACGAAACAATAGAGGTGGATTATGCCGGTCAATTCATTCGACAATTACCCAATGTCTTGGAAGCCAGAAAGAGAGGCGTTAAAGCGGCCTTTCTATGAATCAATCGCTGCACTGCTTGAACACGATATCAAAAATGGTTTTTTGGCACCGGGTACAAAGCTCCCGCCCCAGCGAGAATTAGCTGACTTTCTTGACTTAAACTTCACTACAATTACCCGAGCCTATAAAGTGTGTGAGGTAAAGGGACTGATCTATGCGGTCACCGGAAAGGGAACCTTTGTTTCTCCTAGCGCCGCTCGTTCAATTACGATTTCTAAAGATAAAATCACCAACTGTATCGATCTTGGTTTAATCGCCTCTTTTGAAGAAACCAATCAAATTGTAACGGAAGTGATTTAACAGGTTGCGAGTAAACATTACGTAAAACAGTTACTCAATTACAATGATCCAACAGGCATTCCGCATCAAAAAACAGCAGGGCTAAACTGGATGAAATCGTTTGGCATTCAAACTGACCAAGACCATATCTCAATTGTTTCCGGTGCCCAAAATGCGCTGGCCATTTCATTGGCCGCGCTGTTTGAACCAGGGAATAGAATTGCCACTGACTTATACACGTACTCAAACTTTATTGAACTTGCAAAAATGCACCACATTCAGCTAGTGCCGATTCCCGGAGATGAGTATGGAATGCTGCCGGACGAACTAGAAAAGCAATGTACTCAACTCAACATTCATGGCATTTTTTTGATGCCTTCTTGCTGTAACCCAACTACTGTTATGATGTCGAGTGCCAGAAAGAAAGAAATCGCGGCAGTGATCCGCAAGCATCGTTTATTATTGATTGAGGACGATATTCATGCGTTTATGACCGCAGGCTTGATTTCTGATTATCAGGAGCCCATGTTCAACTTGCTCCCAGAACAAAGCGTATATATTTGCAGCACCTCTAAGTCAATCTGTTCAGGATTAAGAGTGGCCTATATGGTCTATGGAGATGCCTTGGGCGAGAAAATCCATCAGGCGATGTTCAACATTAATGTAAAAACGTCTTCTTTTGATGCAGAGGTCATAACAGAACTGATCTTATCAGGAAAAGCGCACGATATTGTTTCTCAAAAAAAACAGCTTGCCCAGTCGGCTAATGATATGTTTGCAGAGTTTTTTCCTGAAACAGAGCTGAATGGACATCCTCTCAGCTTTTATCGGTGGCTTTCCATCAATGATGATACCGATGCGTTACAGCTGGAAACGGATTTGAAGAAACATGGAATCCGCGCATTTCATTCTGATCGCTTTTTGAGCGGGTCTGCCACTCCTCATAAGCATTTGCGTGTTGCGCTTTCTTCAACAGAATCATTAGACGAGTTGAGAATAGGATTAGAGAGATTGAAACATTATCTCGGCTAACTTGATCAAACACACCCTATACCGCTTGATGTCCTCTACCTGCGTAAAAACAAAATGGCGGCTTCACCTTCTAAATACTGCCACATTGAGTGGCCATAGAATCGCCTACAACATGATCAGGCAATGAACGTGAAGCAAAAAAGCAGATCATAAAAGATCTGCTTTTTAAAAGGGGCTTTTTCATTATGCCGCAAACTTTACCTTTGGAACTCACTGTACTATTTAATGTGAATGTATAAATCATATGAACAGAAAGGTTGTTAAAATGAAAGAATTACGATTCAACATGCTGGTGAACAAAGCAATTTAGCGGGGGGTTTATCAACTGTGATCCTATTATTCTGTATCGGTTCCCTTTCAATTTTAAGCCCTGTTGAAGCCGCTTTGCATGGAGATTATCATACCTCCTGACAAACGGAATATTAGATGAGATCACCTCCATTGTGCTCGCTTCAACTTTTGGTTTTGGAATTGCTGCGGCGCTCCCAAAAAGGAGGTTAATATTCTGTTATATTGATTTTCAATAATCTGTTCCAATCGTTTTATTCCCTTTTTTATCTTGGATTTGACGTTGAATAACCTCTGTATTATATTGTAAATAAATTCTGTTATATCAAAATCAGACTCCCCATCACGAAACGGCACATTCATTTAAACAAAATTGAGAGGGGCACTTGTATGTCAAACCATTCATCTAGTATTCCCGAATTAAGTGACAGCGGTATCCGCTATTATCAAACTTATAATGAAAGCCTTAGTCTTTGGCCGGTCCGCTGCAAATCATTCTACATATCTACTCGTTTTGGACAAACCCATGTGATTGCTAGCGGGCCAGAGGATGCCCCGCCGCTTGTATTACTCCACGGAGCATTATTCAGTTCCACGATGTGGTATCCCAACATCGCCGATTGGAGCAGCAAATACAGAACTTATGCAGTTGATATCATAGGTGATAAAAACAAGAGTATTCCTGAGAATCTAAGCGGTACGAGAACGGATTACGCAAATTGGCTTCTTGATGTGTTTGACAATCTGGGGATCGAAAAGTCCCACATGATCGGACTTTCGCTTGGCGGTCTCCATACGATGAATTTCCTTTTACGTATGCCTGAGAGAGTAAAAAGCGCAGCTATACTGAGTCCGGCAGAAACATTTTTGCCATTTCATCACGATTTCTACAAATATGCTCTTGGCCTTACAGCTCCAAATGGAGTTGAAACATTCTTACATTGGATGATGAATGATCACAGTGTGCTGCACCCGATTTTTGTGAAGCAGTTTCAGGCGGGGGTAATGTGGCAGGATGGATCAAGAAATCCAAATCCTAAAGCCGACGGATTTCCGTATGTATTTACCGATGAGGAATTACAATCAGCAAGAGTCCCTATTCTATTATTACTCGGTGAACATGAAGTCATCTATGATCCCCACTCAGCCCTGCACCGAGCCTCTTCATTCGTTCCTGATATTGAGGCGGAAGTCATTAAAAATGCCGGACATGTTTTATCGATGAAGCAACCCGCATACGTAAATGAACGTGTAATGCGTTTTTTTAATGCAGAAAAAGACATTTCACAATAGGTGCTTATTAAGATAGTGATTCGCATTCATAAGACCTGCAATATGCTTCTAGCCAGCCATTTCAAAAAATAGAGTCTCTCTCATGGACTCTATTTTTTACACATCATTTTGTTTTTGCATTTATATCATGATCGATTGGACAAGACCCAGAACTGGTTTTGTGTGCTTGTTTCATTTGCATTTTTTACAGATCAGTTTTAAATTCCTTAATTTTTAAAAAGGATTCTCAAGATCCTTGGCATCAAGGAGTGAATGCAAAGTCAAAAAAATCATTTGATGTGCTTTATCACTTTTCCTAGGATGCCTGCTAGTATGACGCAGCTTCTGCCACATATCGAAAATGAGTGATGGCGCCATAAGTGTCTCCTTCACTTTCCAAATACCACCACAATGTTCGGCTATAAAATCGTTTACAGCTTGATCGGGAATAGTAAGCAAAAAAGCAGATCATAAAAGATCTGCTTTTTCTATTACATGATTTGTTTCTTTTGTTCATGAGCTATTTCTGGCTGTATTTCCTGTGTGAGTTGATGCCCTTCTATGTCCACATTCGGGATGATCTTGTCCAGCCATTTCGGCAAATACCAGGCTGCATTCCCCATCAGTTTCATCACACTTGGAATCAGTGTCATTCGCACAATAAATGCGTCAAAGAGCACACCAAAGGAAAGGGCCAATCCGTTGGCTTTCACAGTAGCTTCTCCGGCAAAGATAAATCCTGCGAAAACGAAAATCATGATTAAACCAGCCGCGGTGACAACAGGACCGCTGTGTTTTAATCCAGCCTGAATGGCTTGTACTGGATTCTTTGTTTTTACATATTCTTCACGCATTCTGCTGACAAGAAATACTTGATAATCCATAGCTAAACCGAACAGAATCCCAATCGATAAAATCGGCAGGAAGGCGAGTATCGGCCCTTTTTCAGGTATTTTGAAAAAGTCGATGAGATTGCCGTCTTGTAAGATAAATACACAGATCCCAAGAGTGGCTGTCATCGTTAAAATGAAACCTGCAACAGCAACAAGCGGCACAAGCAGCGAACGGAAAACAATGGTCAGCAATACAAATGCAAAGCCGACAATGAGTACAGCAAACACCGGTATCGCATCATTCAGGCGATCTGAAATGTCAATATTCACTGCAGTCGATCCAGTAACAAGCAAATCTACTCCGTTTTTATCTGACAAACTGCGTACATCGTGTACCAAATCTTTCGTTGCCACATCATTTGGACCTGTTTCCGGAACGACCGTAATGATGGCAAAGTTCCCTTCTTTATTAGGCATTGCAGGGGTGACACTTGCTACATGGTCTAAGCCCTTTATTTCTTTCACTGCATCTGCGAAAGCCTCCGCTTTATTTCCTTCGACACTTTCGGCATCCGCTACGATGGTTAATTGGCCATTGAATCCTTCTCCAAACCCATCGGCAAGCAAGTCATATGCCCGTCGATCCGGATTATCCTTCGCTTTCATCCCCGCATCAGGCAAGCCCAGTTCTAATTGCATAGATGGAATACTAATGACGATCAAAATGAGAATGCTGCAAACACTTAGCAGAATAGGATGTTTTGTGACAAAACGCCCCCATGCATTTGTGGCAGAGCTTTGTTTTCCTTTTTTCTTGTTTGCTTTCGGAATCATCCGTTTCCCTGCTATTGATAAGACGGCAGGCACCAGCGTGATGGAGGCAAGAACAGCCATCAGTACACTAAGCCCTGCTGTCAGCCCCATTGCAGACATAAAAGGAATGTTAACAACCGTCAATCCGCAAAGTGCGACGATCACAGTAAGTCCGGCAAAAACGACTGCACTCCCAGCTGTTCCGGTGGCTCTTGCAATCGAGTCATTCTTTTGTATGCCTTCACCTAAAAACTGGCGGTGTTTCGTAAAAATAAATAAAGCATAATCAATCCCAACAGCAAGACCAATCATTCCGGCTAATGAAAGACTGACGGAAGCAATATCGAATACTTGTGTCCCGATCAAAACCAGTCCAATGCTTACCCCTAAACCAAGCAGCGCAGTTAAAATCGGCAAACCCGCTATTAATAAAGAGCCAAACGTAATGGCTAACACCACAAAGGCCAAGATAATGCCGACAATTTCAGACACACCGCCTATTTCCATCTCGGCTCCCGGTATATCACCGCTCAGCTCCGTTTGCAATCCCTCATCATCAGCGATTTTCAAACTGTCTTTTAAGTGTTTAATAGAGTAATCTTTTATATCATCCGCTGAAGATTTATACTTGATATCAGCATAGGCAACTGTGCCGTCTTTCGCGATTGTTCCTGTCACAAAAGGACTTGCAATCGAGTCAACAGAATCATCTTTACTGATTTCCTTGAATGTTTTTTCTATTGCCTTTTTCGCTGAATTTGCAGTAAGTTTTTCTCCATCTTCAGCTCCGAAAATCACCCGTATGCTTCCTTTATCAGGGCCGTGCGGAAATTCTTTCTGAATCACATCCATCGCTTTTTCCGAAGGTGTGTCAGGTATAGACATATCCTCAGAAAAACTTGGTTTTAACGTGATGGCAAGCCCTATCGAAGCAACTAACAAAACGATCCACGCGCATATGACTTTTACGCGATGCCGAGCAACCCATCCTCCTAATGTATATAACATTTTTGACATGATAATCTCCTTTCAACACATTGCTTAATCACATTCTTTCTCATTGTAGTTGACCACGAAATAAAAAAAACGTACATTCGGGCATGTACGTTTGGGCAATTTTCAAATATGCAGTTTATTTGTCTAATGTCAGAATACCTTTTTGCATGGCAATCGTTACTGCTTCAGTTCTTGAATTCGCGCCTAATTTATTGTAAATGGACGTTAATCTGGCCTTTACTGTTCGCTCAGAGACGCCCAAATCAAAGGCAATCGCTTTGCTTTTAAGCCCTTTAGCAATTGCTTTTAAAACAATGACTTCCTTTTCTGTCAGCTGCGTCTCACTGCTCTGCTTCTTCATCCGCTCAAATTGGATTTCCTGCAAGCGTTTAAGGATATCAGGCTGCAATAGCACATTTCCTCTTATCGCTGCATCCATTGTGTGAAAAAGGGTTTCTGAACTCGTATCCTTTAACAGATATCCTTTCGCTCCTAATTCGATCCCTTCAATCATTAGGTGATCTTCATTATATGTAGTCAAAATAATGATGGGGATATCGTGTATTTCTTTTATTTTTTTAATGGCTTCTAACCCGCTCATCTCCGGCATATACAAATCCATAAGAATGATATCCGGTTGCAATTCATCTGCTAGACGGACTGCTGCTCTGCCATTTTCCGCCTCTCCTATAATGGTGTATTGATCGTTCGTTTCAATTAAAAGCTTCAGACCTTCCCTCACGACAAGATGGTCATCAACGATTAAAACCTTATTCATCTTGCATCTCTCCCTGAATTGGTACAGTAATCTCAATTTGTGTCCCTTTCAATTTTGTACTCTTTATATTGAATTGGCCATTCATGGATCTGACACGTTCTTGTATGCCAAGAAGCCCATAATGCCCTCTCTTTTTCTTTCCTTTTTCAACATCAAATCCTTTGCCGTTATCCTTAACTGTTAAATGGAGCCTCCCCTTATCGTCATCCCAAATGGAAATCCAGATTGTTTTTGCTTCAGCATGCTTTGCCGCATTCGTCATGCATTCTCCAATGATGAAATAACAGTTTTCAGCTGTACGCACATCCAGCACCTGATGCAATCTGTAATCTAATAAACAAGCCATGCCTGTCGACTCTATAAAATGATCCATCAGTGAGGTAATTCTTTCTTTTAAAACACCGATTTCTTCTGATTTGCTGCGAAGATCATCAATTGCTGAACGTGCATCAGCTAATGTGCTTTTCACTCTTTTCATCGATTGTTGTATGATTTCCTTCGCTCTCTCTGTGTTGCCTTTGGAGAGATGTACATGAATCGCGTCCAGCTGCATATTTAAACTGACCAGTCCTTGAGCAAGCGTATCGTGTAAGTCTCGGGCCATCCGCTGCCTTTCGTTCTGCAGCGTCAGCTGTTCGACCTGCTGATGAGCTAGCTCCAGCCTTTCAAGAGTCAATTGAGCTTTTATTTTTTCATCGACTTGGGCAAAAAATGTTGCGGCATAAGTGATGATGACAATCATGATCGGCGCAGCAATAACAATAAAATGCAGCACTTCACCTTTATTAAGGTGATACGCCGAATTTATGCCCAGCAGCAGCAATAGATAAAGAATGGGAAAAGCCCTTCTTCTGTCTGCCATTCCTATGATTTGCCCAATTAAAAATGCATAAAGGCCGATAATGACAAGTATAAAGAAGCCAGTCATGAGATTAGCAAGTGCAAAGGTGATCAAACCTTGTACCACGAAATACAGAATCACTCTTTTCTTAACCCAGCGATATGAGTGCCAATGAAGCAAAGCAAAAATGGCGATTAATATGGTAAACACATAAAACAATAAAATGGACCAGCTCCCAGAAACAAATTGCAGCACGATAGAGGCTGTATAGATCATAAGAATAAAAGCCAGGCCAGGCACTCTAAGCGCAAGCATGTTTAATGCACGCCTATCATGTGAGTAATATTTATCTTTGAAAGGATTCCTTATCAGCAAACCTTATCCACTTCCTTTACCTGTTTCACCACATCAAAATTCATGAGAATCGAACCCAACATTAGAGTTTCCAACAAAAGATCATTGCCCAAACGTACATGAACGTTCTGCCTTTATGTACGTTTTATCTTTTCAAATTTATCTTTAAAATCATAAGGAACATACTATTCATTGAAGGAATGATCATCATTGAAATCAATTGATCTTACAATTTTATCATTAAAAAGAAAAGGAATCCGGACTGAGAAGGTATTAAAAAATCAATATCCTGATCGATTAAG
This sequence comes from Bacillus sp. F56, assembly GCF_001748205.1. Lineage (NCBI taxonomy): Bacteria > Bacillati > Bacillota > Bacilli > Caryophanales > Bacillaceae > Bacillus > Bacillus sp. F56. Next base: position 36,879 of record NZ_BDFC01000013.1, on the reverse strand, counting down.
CCATATGACAGATAAAAATACGCAGCCAAAAATCAGATGCAAGGAAAAAGAGGAATGAACATGTATTGGTTTTTAGGTGCTTTATTATATTTTCTCATCGGTACTTGTGTATTCATTGGAGTCATTAGAGACAGCCACTCAGGCTCGTGGACCCTGCTTGCCTTAGCAGCTCCACTCATCATTTTGGGTTACCCTTATTTTTATTCTAAGCAGCTTTTTGCCAAAAAATAGTGAAATAACGCCATACAATTCGCACATTGGTAAAGATATCAATATCGAGATACAATTTAGATATACGACGGAAAGGAGTTTTGCCTGATGAGTCAAAGAGTGTCCTACTATGAGATTGCACCTGAAGGTATGAAAATCATGATGGATATGGAGAAATACACGAAACAATCCTCAATTAACCGAACTACGAGAGAACTAATCAAAATCAGAGTTTCTCAACTAAACGGCTGTGCCTTCTGCATAGATATGCATACTTCCGATGCCCGTAAAATGGGAGAAACTGAACAGCGAATTTACTGTTTACATGCTTGGAATGAATGTGATTTTTACTCCCCTGAAGAGAAAGTTGCTCTCGAACTGTCTGAACACATCACGCTCATTCCATCTAAAAGGGTTCCTGATGAGCTATATCATCGGGTGCGGGAACATTATGATGAAAAACAATATGTTGACCTTGTTCTCATCATTAATCAAATAAACAGCTGGAACCGCATCTCTATTGCAATGGGGAATCGAGCTGCTTCAAAATAAGAAGAAGGAGTAAGATTAGAACGAATCTTACTCCTTCTCCTGGATATCGTGCCGCATCACCATGTGTTTCCGTTTCAAAATCCTAAAGCTTCACGTTTAGGTGCTTTTCAAACGCAATTTTCCCGCTTTGTGTAATCCTAATCGCTCTCGTTTTAGGCATACGAACGATCCATTCTTCTTCTAACATGCGCATCAATAGGGCGTTTCCTAATGCTCCTGCAATATGATGCTGCCGTTCACTCCAATCCAAACAGCAGCGGGCAAAGGCTCTCCTCTTATTCCGTTGTTGCTCTTCATTGATGCCTAACTTCGAAAAGAATAAAGCACCCTCTGAAGTCACCTCAAAGTTTAAACCAACTTTTTTTAACATCCCCTGCTCAACTAGTGAATGTGCCATTTGCACGCCCACATAACCTGCCAAATGATCATAACAGGTACGGGCGAAATGCAAGTCCTTTTTCTCTTTTGACTCTTTTAAAGATTTGACTTTACCTTCAGGCGCAATATGAAGCAATTGTTCAATCATGTTGGCAGCATCTGAGTTAGACAATCTGTAATACCGATGTCTTCCATGCTTTTCTACGCTAATCAGCTTCGCATCAAGCAATTTATTCAGGTGAAAACTTGCGGTTTGAGGTTTAACGTTAGCGAGATATGCAAGCTCTCCCGCAGGGTGTATCCTTCCATCCATTAGACTCAAAAGTATGGAAGAACGCGAGGGATCTGATAGCAACGAAGAGATTTTTGCAATATTAGGATTCATGGTTTTCCTCCTTACATTCATATTTCGATGATAGTTGAAATGTTAATCCTTTACAATATAAATGTAAGCATGACAAGGAGGAATAGCGTTGGACATTAAAAAGCGAGACAATCTTCGTTTTAAAGAAATCAAGCCAAAGATCATGTATTATGGAACCTCGACATTTCTTCTAACCACGTTGAATGAGGATGGAACCACCAATATCAGTCCTATGTCTTCTTCTTGGGCTCTTGGACATTATATAATCCTTGGAGTAGGACTGGGCGGAAAAGCCATCGACAATTTGGAAAGACACAAAGAGTGTGTCATAAACTTGCCTGGCCCGGATTTATGGGAAAACGTAGAAAAAATTTCATCTTATAGCGGAAAAAAAAGTATACCGCCTTTAAAGAAGCAGCTCGGATTTACATATAAAAAAGAAAAATACGAGGCAGCAGGGTTAACGCCTTTACAATCAAAAACAGTATCACCAACACGAATTAAAGAATGCCCTATCCAAATCGAAGCCGAAGTGAAACATATTCGGATTCCAGAATATGATCAATCATTTGCCATTGTAGAGACGCAGGCACTGCACTTTCATGCCGATGAAAGTATTATACTGGACGAAAACCATATCAACCCCTCCAAATGGAGCCCACTGATCTATAATTTCAGACATTACTTTGGTTTAGGAAGAGAAGTCGGAAAGACCTTTCGTTCAGAGACATGATTATTTTAAGACCGAACCATGATTTGGTTTATTCTAGTAACTCTTGTTATTATCAGATCAAGCGATCTTTAGGCTTGATCTCTTTTTTAGTGAAACATCCATTTAAGGATATAAAAGTTACTTACTTGCCAATTCTTTTACCATCAAACCCAACTCATAAATCCCTTTTTGAAGGTCTTCAAGAGTTGCATAAGCATATGATAAGCGAATATAATTCCCTTTTTCCTGAGCATAGATACTGCCGAGATTGAGTAGAATCCCTTTTGATAAGGCTTTAGTATAAAGTAATTTCATTGATATGGAAGGCAATATTTTTATCCAGACAAAAAACCCCCCTTTTGGGATATTCCATGTCGCCACATCTTTCAAATGAGTTTCTAAAGCACTCAAGGCCAATTCTCTTCTCACCTTTAAATGCTGCCTAACCTTTTCTACATGCTGCTGGTATTGGCCGGAAGTAAACCACTCCGCCGCTACTCTTTGGGATAGCGAACTGGATCCGTAATCTGTTTGCATTTTAATGTCAGATAAACGTTCAATCACCGGTTCCGGTCCGACGATCCATCCAATCCTCAAACCTGGGCTTAAAGTTTTCGATAAACTTCCTATATACAGTACATGTCCATTTTTATCAATTGTTTTAATAGGATATGGCGGAATTTCATCGATCCATAACTCACGATAAATGTCATCTTCAATAATAGGAAGCTGTGTATTCTCACTTACTGCTAGGATTTCTTCCCGCCGCTTTTTAGACATAAGAATACCAGTCGGATTGTGAAAACATGGATTTGTATATAAGATAGCCCTTCCACGCTCTCCTCTTGTTAAATGAACATTTTCAGGCAAAAGTCCTTCATTATCCATAGGAAGTCCAGTCAGCTTCATACCAGCTGATTGAAATACGTGTAATGAATAAAGGTAGGAGGGCTGATCAAGATATACGGTTGATCCTCTTTGTAACAGCCCCATTGATATCAGCTGCAAGGCTTGCAATGCTCCTGAGACAATCAGAATGGAAGAAGATGAGACGTTGATTCCAATGATTTTTAAATAGTTGCTCAATGCCTCCCTCAAAGGTAAGTAACCTTTTGGTTCTTCATATCCGAATGCCTCCATGTGTTGAGATACCTTCCCCATCATCTCTTTCATAACAGCCAAAGGAAAAATCTCAGCTGAAAGTTCACCTTTACTGAGCTGTATAAGATCTGTATTTGATTCTGATTGATTGATCTCTTGAACGATTTTTCGGCTTGGCATCTGAATGCCAGAGGTGACATATCGATCCCAATCGGGAGCAGAATTCTTAGCCATCAGTGTCCATGTGTTGTTGATAACAACTGTGCCTTTCCCCATTGTGCCTTCTATTAACCCATCGGCCATCAATTCCTCTAAGGCTGTAATCACTGTGCTCCGATTCACCTGAAAATCTTTTGCAAGCGTGCGCTGGCTTGGAATCTTGCTTCCAATCGGCCACTCTCCATTTCCTATTTTCTCTTTAATAAAATGAACGATTTGTCTGTACTTAGGGAGCTTTTTCATCTTTTTTTCTTCTGGAAAGCTCATAAAATCGGTCTCCTTAAAATAAATTGGTTGGGTCAAAATCCGTTTAACTGGTTGAAGCCATATCACCAAATCTTTATTAATATAAAAACACATTAAATAACTGGTTGGTTTTTGTAAAGAGGAGAGGGGAATATGCAAAAGAAAACAGTTCAATTGATCACCTCAAACAGTCTGATGATCTGTTTATGGGCATCTGCTTTTCCGGGAATTCGCGCAGGTCTGGAAGGGTACACACCAGAACACCTTGCTTTATTTCGCTTGTTAATCGGCTCTATGGCATTATTGCTTTTTGCTGTTTTGACTCGGATGCGCCTACCCGACTTGAAAGACATTCCTGCCATTTTTCTTTTAGGGTTTTTAGGTTTTGCACTCTATCACATTTTGCTGAACATTAGTGAAAAAACAGTTAGTGCCGGAGTTGCAAGCTTACTCGTTACTACAGCACCGATCTTCTCAGCCATGCTATCCCGCCTGTTTTTTAGAGAGCATTTTGGATTTGCGAAATGGATTGGCTCTATGATCAGTTTATTGGGTGTGTCATTGATTGCATTTGGGTCTGGAGACTATACTTATTCAATGAAAGGTATTTTGTTCATCCTGCTGGCCGCTTTTTCGGAGAGTATTTATTTCGTTTTTCAACCCCGCTATATAAAAAAATATGGATTTATCCGATTCGTTACATTTTCAATTTGGGGCGGAACAATACCTATGCTTATGTTTCTGCCAGGCTTAGGCGGAGAGATGATAAACGCCTCTACGAACGCAACATTGTCAATTGTTTATTTAGGTTTATTGCCAACAGTTGTGCCATACTTTGCCCTTGCATATGTCACTTCACTCGTCGGGGCTTCAGAAGCAACCCTTTCACTTTATGTTACACCCGCTTTAGCCTTGGTCATATCTTGGATTTGGATCGGCGAGATACCCACATTGATCTCTCTGCTCGGCGGAGTGGTTACAGTTGGCGGGGTATGTTTTACCTACCTAAAAGTAAATAAAATGAATAAAATTTTCATCACCCATTTTTCTGCTAAAAGGATTAAAAAACTCTAAAACAAAAAAGATACCAACATCGTTTGGTATCTTCTTTAAAGGCTCTTTCTTAAGATTATCCAGAAAAGTAAATAGAGTATTCAGTTACCGGCTTAAATCCTAGTTTAGCTGCTAATGCAATGGACGATTTGTTGCAAACATCACAATCCCAGCCAGGAACAATCCCATTTTCCATACAAAACGCTATAAACCTATTTGCTACGCAATAAGCTAAGCCCAGTCCTCTGTATTCTTCAAGTGTATAGATATCCATTTCCGCTAATCCATGCCCTACAAATATAGAAGTACACTCACTTACTACATGATTGCCATGTAATACTGCAAATCCAAAGCCTTTTGAAGAAAACTGTGAGACAGAATCCCAATACTCCTCATAATAAGCGCTGTTAAAAGCTGTGCTGTTTGACATGATGTCTTCATCTATTCTTTTCAATACAAGCCCCTTTGGAAGTTCAAAAGGCGGTTTAGAGGGTTTTTGCCGAAAAGAAAATGCCATTCTCCTCATTTGGTTCATGTCATCTTTCAATATGGTTTTCAGTACGCTATCCCATCGATCACTGGAAGAAAACAGGGTAAATCGTTTTGTTGATTTCGCTTGTTTTTCATAATATTCAGCAATGAAATCATTAAAAACTTGATTCCCCGGGTCTCCCGCAAGAAAATAAATGCCTGATTTCGTTCCTATAAAAAACGATCTAGCAAATGTTTGGTCATCTACATAAACAACTCCCGGAATGGCTTGGTCTAATATTGAATAGACAAATGTGGGACAATATTTGTCAGCAAACGTTGTTTTTAAGCTGCTATATTTTTCTTTCGTTAATTCCTTCAAACAAACAACCCCTTTACAACTCTTCTCCTTCATGATTCTGTTAACAAAATCAATTTTCCTCCGTCACAAGCTAAATAACTTCTCTGTTACGGATCTCAGACAAATGAAAACAAAAAACAGGTCTCTGCACTCAGCTCGCAGACACCTGTTGAACAGCACATTTATTCCCCAGTTTCAGCAAACGGTTTTAAACGGTCACCAATTTCAGCACGGACTCTTTGGAAAAACGTCTTCTGTTCCGTGTGCTTTTGCCGGATCATCAAACCCCCAATTTATCTGCTGCACCCCGCAGAGTGTAACAACGAAATCAGCATTGTTTAAAATGTTCGGATCAATGATATCCGTTGTTGATTTGAAATATCAATCCCTGCTTCTTTCAATGGCTTTGACAGCATTCGGATGTCATCTATGAACTTCGATTGCTGCGCTGTACACATTCCACTTGTCTCCAAGTATTTCCCCCCCACCCTTCAGCCATTTGGCTGCGGCAAGAGTTACCTGTGCAATGTTTTCCTTGATATATTGACTTGTCCTTTTAGAAACAAGAATGGATGATCAGCAGCCAAATATACAGGCCGACAAGTGTGATCAATAAAGTGGGTATCGTGAGGATAATTCCTGTTTTAAAATACGTGCCCCAGGAAATCTTCATACCTTTTTGCGAAAGGACATGAAGCCATAATAATGTCGCCAAGGAACCAATCGGCGTTATTTTGGGCCCTAAATCTGAACCGATCACATTTGCATAAATAAGCGTTTCTCTCATCATCCCATGTGTATCTGTACCGGCAATAGCCAATGCGTCAATCATAACAGTCGGCAAGTTATTCATAATGGAAGAAAGAATGGCCGCAATAAAGCCCATTCCAATTGTCCCGGCAAACATCCCGTGATCAGCTGCGGCTTGAATGACGTCTGAAAGGACATCAGTTAATCCGGCATTTCGGACACCATACACAACAACATACATGCCAATTGAAAAGAATACGATAGCCCATGGCGCTTCTTTCACCACTTTCTTTGTATGGACGGCCGGACTCTTTTGCGCAGCGATTAAAAAAATGATTGCAATACTGCCAGCTACCATTGATACAGGGATAGATAAAAATTCACTTACAAAATATCCAACCACCAGGAGCCCCAAGATATACCACGATAGTCTGAACATGTTTTGATCTTTAATCGCTTCAATAGGTTTCTTCACCTCAGACAGATCATAACGTTTTGGTATGCTTTTTCTAAAGAAAAGGTAAAGCACAATGATGCTCGCCAGCAGCGAAAACAAGTTCGGGACAATCATTCTGGATGCATATTCAATAAATGTAATATGAAAATAATCCGCTGAAACGATGTTGACCAAATTGCTCACTACTAATGGAAGCGAGGTCGTATCTGCAATGAATCCGCTGGCAATGATAAAAGGAAAAACTAATTTTTCATTGAAATGTAATGCTCTGACCATCGCTAATACAATTGGTGTCAATATAAGAGCGGCGCCGTCATTTGCAAATAACGCAGCGACGATAGCTCCTAATATAGATACATAAACGAACATCCGCACACCGTTTCCTTTTGCAGCCTTAGCCATATGAAGCGCTGCCCATTCAAAGAAACCGATATTATCAAGAATTAACGATATCAGTATGATAGCCACAAAAGCCAATGTCGCATTCCAAACAATCCCTGTCACAGTTAACACATCATGAAAATTGACAACACCTGCTACTAGAGCTAAAGCTGCGCCTCCACAGGCTGACCACCCTATAGATAAATTTTTCGGCTGCCATATGACCAATACTAGAGTTAATAAAAAGATGAATACCGCCAAAATCATTGATGTCAATCTAATGCCTCCTTACTGGCAACACGCTTGAGTTTCCTTTTGTTTGATGTGGTTTAACAATTCACCCTCCTGATCGATTTGATGTAAGATCAATTGCAATGTATCAAACTCAGGACATGAACCATTTATTGAATAATAACGCCATTGGCCTCTTCTGTCCTCATTCATAAACCCTGCGTTTTTTAATTTTCGCAAATGCTGGCTTATGGCGGGCTGGCTTATTTCGAACATATCAACCAATTGACAGACACGATATTCTTGTTCAAGAAATCATTTCATCATTATAAGCCTTGTTTGATCACTAAGTGTTTTTAAACAGCGAGTCATCAAGTCATATGCACTCGTCCTTCTCAACTCGTTATAAAAGCAACAAATGTCTATACATTCCCCTTTACGTTTTTTTATACAGCGCTCTGTTTGTCTAAACGAAAGCATAAGCATGAGTCTCTCCCCGCGTTTTTTAGCGCCTCCGCCATTATATAAACTATTATTTATATAAACAATCCCTTATATTTGGAACATCAAGGCTTTTTGATTCCTTAACACCAACCTCATTCTGAAAACCCTTTGCATTGCTTCATTACACATTCGATTTGATTATTAAGATATAGGACCGGCTGTTTTCAATCATGATCCAGATCATGATAAAAATGAGACGATTTCAAGTTGCAGGGAGTGGTCATTCAGCCAAAGCTGAAAATAGACGGATCATCCGGTCATAAAAAAACAGGCCTCTTTAGAGACCTGTTTTATACTGCAAGTATTTTCTCCATTGCCATGACATCTACAAAATGGCCGTTGATTTCTCCCTGTTCTTTGAAGGCTTTCTGTACCAAATCTTTCACGTAGCTTGAACTCCCTTAAACGCATTCATCACCAAATCATGCACATAGGAGTCATTCACCTCGTCCCCTGTTATAAGCAGACGATAGAAAATCGGTCCGTATATGAGATCTATACTTACTTCAATATCAAGATTCTCTCTCAATTCACCTTTTTGAATTCCCTTTTCTAGAAGGCCTTTCGCTTGGAGGCGGCGAGGCTGGAAAAATCGTGTGCGATATTCTTCTGCCAATTTTTCATCCAACTGCCCTGCCCCTATTAATTCCTTAATAACGGTTCCTTCCCTGCTTGTCAAAAACCTTGCTAAATTCGTGGCGTGGGTTACTATATCATGTACTGACGACCCTGTATCAGGCACAGGCAGCCTGTCCGTCGCGGTCGAAAGAAAGCTGTCCATGATAACGGCAGCCTTGTTAGACCACCATTTATAAATCGTTGCTTTACTCACTTTCGCACGCTCGGCAATTTTATCGACTGTCACCGCATCGAAGCCTTTTTCCAGCAATAGGTCATAGGCTGCAGAGAGAATCGCCTTATGCGTTCCTTCATCACGCGGCCGCCCTCGTTTACTCTGCACATAAATCATTCCTTCCCGAAATATAAACGATACGTTCAGTATACTTAACCGGAATAAAAAAAGAAAACAGAAACCCATTTACAAAACTAAACGTTTAGTATATTATTTTCCTTAATAAACAAAACTAAACGTTCAGTTTAGAAATTAACATGAGAGAAGTCATGTTACACTCAAAAACCACTTAAAAAGGAGTTCATTCTTATGGCTAATGGAAACAAACAAGCAGGTCAGAAGATCTCACCCAGTTTAACCCTTCTTCTCGCAACAGCATGCGGTATCATTGTTGCTAATCTTTACTATGCACAACCCTTGGTCGGATTAATTAGTAAGGCAATTGGACTTTCTCCAAGCAGTGCTGGATTGATTGTCACACTAACCCAAATCGGATACGTTGCTGGCTTACTATTTCTTGTCCCTTTAGGAGATATTATCGAAAACAAAAAACTTGTCGTTGCATCGCTCCTTCTAAGCGCAGCGGCTTTGACACTAACAGCATTTGTGAAGCATGGAGCACTATTTTTAGCAGCTTCATTTTTCATCGGATTGGGGTCAATCGCAGCCCAGGTGCTTGTTCCATTTGCATCATACCTTGCATCAGACGCTGCACGAGGCCGGGTTGTTGGCAATGTCATGAGCGGCTTATTACTCGGTATTATGCTTTCCCGGCCGATATCCAGTCTAGTCGCTGATATCTGGGGGTGGAATGCAATATTTGCTTTGTCCGCCGTGGTAAGTGTTGCCCTGGCCATCGTATTATCAAAAGTGCTTCCTGCCAGAAAACCAACAGCCAATACAAACTATACGGCATTACTCGGTTCAATGTGGAAGCTGCTGCGCACGACTCCAGTCTTACGCCGCCGTGCCATCTATCATGGATTTGTATTTGGAGCTTTCAGCTTGTTTTGGACGACTGTTCCTTTATTATTGTCCGGTCCTGCTTTTCATTTTTCTCAGAAGGCAATAGCACTCTACGCATTGGTAGGCATTGCGGGTGCAGTCGCTGCACCAATAGGCGGCCGTCTGGCTGATCGCGGCTTGACCAGGATTGCCACTGGAATCGCTCTCGGTGTTGTCATTGTCTCTTTATTACTGCCGCTCATGATTCAGAGCAGCTCCCCCTTCGGCATAACAGTTCTAGTGGCTGCCGCTATTCTGTTAGATATGGGCGTATCTGCAAACCTTGTGCTCAGTCAACGTGCCATTTTTTCGTTGGCGCCTGAAATTCGCAGTCGATTAAACGGATTATTCATGGCAATCTTCTTTCTAGGCGGTGCTATAGGGTCATCTATTGGAGGATGGGCATATGCCACAGGCGGGTGGAGTACAGCATTATGGATTGGTATCGCTTTTCCGGTCATCGCTTTGCTTTATTTCGCCACAGAGAAATAATCTTTCACCAAAATGGCTTATTTTTGGCAGAAAAAATACCAAGGGTTTTGACACCCTTGGTATTTCTATAATTCAGGCCTTCACCGGTTACACCCACAAAACCCTCAAGAGTGTTTTTGATTATATGTACCGGCGGCATGTCAGTTACCGCTTTTTTCTAATGATGATTGAGATTTCTAAAATTGCTGCCCTTCACTTCAGCTACATCATACACGGTAACAAAGGCAGTTTTATCAATATCATTAATAATTTCCTTTAGTTTGGTCTCTTCTAAGCGGTTGATGACACATGTGATTTCTTTAAATTTCTCGTGGGAAAAACCCCCGTAAGCTTCTTTATATGTGGCGCTTCGGCCTAATTGTTCACGTATTGTCTCTACCATTAATGCGGGTTCTGTTGTAATGATTTGGAAGGTTTTGGACCCGCTTAAACCTTCCTCAACAACATGAATCACTTTGGATGCAATGTAGTAAGCAATGACTGAAAGCAATGCCCCTTGTAAGCCAAATACTGTGGAAACAAAAATAAACACAAAAAGGTTTAAGAATAGGATGAGATCGCTCGTTCCAAACGGCAGTTTTCGGGATAGCAGCACAGCAAGCATGTCAATGCCATCTAATGCACCTCCATTACGCAGCGCCAGCCCCATTCCGAATCCAAGGATAATCCCGCCGACAACGGTAATTAACAGGGTATCTCCTTCTATGATAGCGGGTGTGTGGTGGAAAAAGCTTGTCCCCGCGGCAAGCGATATGATTCCGATAATTGATAATAATGCAAAGCTTTTCCCAATTTGCTTATATCCTAACCAGACAAATGGAATATTGATAACCGCAATCAAAATCCCCAGCGGCAAGTTGAAGAGCTGTGAACCAACGATGCTAAGACCCGTTACCCCTCCATCAGATACACTGTTTGGAATGAGTACTGTTTCTAGTCCATATGCCGCTATGATTCCTCCAATGATAACCATGATGATTTGGAAAATCATTTTCGCTTTAAATTTCTTATGTTTTTTGGGTGTATTCATACCATTCCTCATTTCTCTTATATTTCGTTATATTTAAATATACCATAATAGTTATTTTCAGCTAAAAACATGCGTTTTTTTAAATAAAGTAATTAACAGTAAGGTAACCCTCTTTGAATGAGAACATTCATGTACGCGGCCGAGAGAACTTGCCCCCTCAGATTTACCCGCCAGGCCCTTCAAACCTCAACACCGAAAATCCTGGTTTATTCTGATATGATACTTAAAAAAGGAGGGTTAATGACAATGAATAATCTTTGCCGCAGTAAACAAGCCCCGTTTGAATACACCTTATCTCTTATAGGGGGAAAATGGAAAATGAGAATTCTCTATGAGTTAGGGTGTGAAAAAACGATGAGATACGGCGAGCTGAAAAGGGCTATGCCCTCCATTACCCATAAAATGTTAAGCGCACAGCTTAAAGAGCTGCAAACTGACGGCCTTATTCATCGGTCTGAGGTTTCTCAAACACCTCTGAAGGTAGAGTATTCGTTATCTGACAGAGGGCTGTCTTTGTATCCCCTTATAGATGAAATGTGTAAGTGGGGAATGGCACAAAGAATGCCTCATACGTAAAAGCTACTTACAAAAAAGTGCGTACTTGTTTCCCAATGAGAGGAATTTTATACTGAATGAAAATATTTCTTAGGAGGAAAAAATGACAAAACAAGTCTATATCATTCATGGCTACAGAGCCTCCTCAACAAATCATTGGTTCCCTTGGCTGAAAAAACGTCTGCTCGCAGATGGGGTCCAAGCAGACATTTTAAACATGCCTAATCCGTTTCAGCCAAAACTTGAGGATTGGCTGGATACACTCTCTTTATATCAGCACACTTTACACGAAAATACGTATTTGGTTGCGCACAGCTTAGGGTGCCCCGCCATTTTGAGATTTTTAGAACATATTCAATTACGAAAACAGCTTGGCGGAATCATCCTTGTTTCCGGCTTTGCCAAATCGTTGCCCACTTTACAGATGCTAGATGAATTTACACAGGGATCGTTTGATCATCAAAAAATCATCGAGTCCGCGAAGCACCGTGCTGTCATTGCTTCTAAGGACGACCAAATTGTGCCTTTTTCATTCAGCAAGGATCTGGCACAACACATTGACGCTGCGTTATATGAAGTTCAGCACGGAGGTCATTTTCTAGAAGATGAGGGATTTACTTCTTTGCCTATTGTTTATGATGTTTTAACCTCTTATTTTTCAAAAGAAACTTGCTAAAATCTTTCGCCTGCTTTAGGAAAGCGGGCTTTCTGAGTTATCGTTTTATCAATACGGATAATTCACCTTCAAATACTTTTTCTTCTTTTTGATTATAAGTAGATAACAATACAGTGAGTATTCCCAATCCATTTCTCTTTGGCTGCTTATCAATAACTTCAACAATTGTAAACAATTCATCATCCGGATATACGGGTTTTATGAATGTCATATGATTCATCTCTGTTCCGGCTATAATATCGTCTCCATAGAAACCTTCTTCAATCCAAAGTTTAAAAGATATGGCCAGTGTTTGTATGCCCGAAGCGATAATTCCATTAAACCTGCCTTTATTCGCTTTTTCTTCATCAACATGCATATACTGAGGGTCAAATTCACCCGCAAACCGCATAATATCATCTTTTGTTACTTTTAATGATTTCGTTTTGAAAATCTGGCCAATTGTAAACTCATCTAACTTCATTCTTACACCTCTATTTTTTCAATTATCTATGTTTAGTTTAGCACTGTGATGAGCAAATCAAAAACTCTGGTTTTCGTTTAAGAGAATGGAATGACGCAAGGCTTATCATAGACTGGAAACTGAACATCTCTCAACACTTAATCGTCACTTGGGTTTTTCGCAAAACTGAAAGCTCCCTCATATCTCCCAAGCGGCTTTGAGTTTTTTTATGCCTTCTCTTATGTCTGATTCAGACACCCCTGCAAATCCAAGTGAGATCCTTTTTACAGGAGGATGATGTTGATAAGAAGGAGAAACAGGATAAACTTTTACGCCATGTTTTTTCGCCTTCTCAATTAACTCTTTTTCACCAAACGGCAAATAAACGTCAAGTAAGATACGAAGTCCAGAGTTTTCTCCGCGAATCCTAACATGCTCTCCTAACTCCCTTTGCACTGCCTCTAATACAATGGCTCTTTTTTTACGGTAAAGTTTTCTCATTCTGTTGATGTGTTTCTGCCACTCTCCATTTTTTATAAATTCAGCTAGCGTTAACTGACTGTGGCAGGACACTGTCTGCTTATATAAGGACGTGATTTCATGGCCTTTTTTTAAAAGAGGCAAAGGAAGAATCATATAACTGATACGCAGCGAGGGCAAAAGAGACTTAGAAAAAGTGCCCATATAAATGACGCGGTTATGCTGATCAAGCCCCTGCAGAGAAGGAACCGGCTGTCCTGTGTACCTAAATTCCCCGTCATAGTCATCCTCTATGATAAAGGATTGATTTTCAGCCGCCCATTTGAGGAGCTGAATTCTTCTATTGATCGTCATGATTGTTCCCAGCGTAAATTGATGGGAAGGTGTGGCATATACAAGATTTGGCTGCTGTTCTTTGATCTTCTGTATACAGATTCCTTCATCATCAACTGGTATTGGAACAATCTTCATGCGATTGGCTTCAAAAATCTTGCGTGCTCTTGGATAACCAGGGTCCTCATATCCCATAGAAATATTCGGCTCAAAAACTTGGCACAAGATTTGCAGAAGAATAGGGTTCCCGGCACCTATAATCACTTGTTCAGGGGCACAATGAACTCCCCGAGATTGATACAAGTACTCTGCAATGAGTGTTCTCAGCTCAAACTCCCCTAACACATGTCCCGGCCGATAAAGCTCGTGTCCATATCGGTCCAAACTATTGACCATGCTTTTTCTCCATGCGGAAAAAGGGAAGTAAGAAGAATCTACATTTCCATAGTGAAAATCAATCCATTGTTTGCTTTCTTCTGTTTCTTGTTGAATGGGTGCTGTGGTTGGCATTCTGCCATAGGCAAAATCAGAATTATGATAATCAGCAAACCACCCGCTTCTTGGCTTGCTCACAATATAGCCCTCAGCAGCGAGCTGTTCATAGGCACGTTCTACAGTCGTTTGACTGATGGAAAGCTGATTCGCCAGGAGCCTTTTTGAAGGAAGCTTCATTCCTTTTTGAATACGGCCCTGATGCATATTTTCTTTAAAATACCGATAAAGCTGCTGATAAAGCGGACTATCCAGATTTCTATTCAAAAAAGGCGTGATATCCATTTGCACATTGTTCTCCTAACTGGTATGCATTTTTTTATGAAAACTGGCCGTTTAAAAAAGGCCAATTCCAGTTTATAGTCATTGTAATCCTTAGCTACCGGCTTTGTTAAGAAAATACAGACAATGAACAAGAAACATATGTGGAGTGATTATAATGAACAAAACAACAAATGGCTGGATAAATGGTTTTATAGGCGTACTCATTTTCAGCGGCTCGCTGCCTGCGACCCGTATGGCTGTGTTAGACTTCGATCCGTTATTTCTCACCGTTTGCCGTGCTGCGATAGCTGGTGTACTGGCGGGAGGTCTCCTTCTCATCTTCCGGCAGCAGCATCCTGCCAAAAGAGACCTCATTTCATTGTTAGTGGTCGCGTTCGGCGTAGTGGTTGGTTTCCCGTTGCTGACAGCTTTAGCGCTTCAGCATGTCACATCCGCACACGCCATTGTCTTCATTGGACTCCTTCCACTCGCAACGGCGGTTTTCGGCGTACTGCGCGGGGGTGAACGCCCTCAGCCCGTCTTCTGGATTTTCTCAGCTGCCGGCAGCTTGCTGGTAGCAGGTTTCGCCCTGATTCAAGGGGGAGGTTCATCTCCGCTAGGCGATGTGTACATGCTGGCTTCTATTGTCGTATGCGGTCTCGGTTATGCAGAAGGGGCAAGGCTTTCACGGCGTCTGGGGAATTGGCAGGTGATCTCATGGGCACTCGTTCTGTCGCTTCCTCTTATGCTGCCATTGTCGTTCTTTTTTACACCAGACTCCTGGTCGGGCATCGGCGTTCCCGCGCTGCTCAGTCTTGCATATGTATCCTTATTCAGCATGCTGATCGGCTTCGTGTTCTGGTATCGAGGTCTTGCCCAAGGGGGGATTGCGGCGGTTGGGCAGCTCCAGCTTCTCCAGCCTTTTTTTGGATTGCTGCTTGCCTCAGTGATTCTGCACGAGAAAGTGGGCTGGACACTCGTAGCAGTAAATATCGCTGTTATCATATGCGTCGCTGCTGCTCGGCGATTTGCAAAGTAAGGCAGACCTTTAGCGTAAACCTCAATAATACATGAAGGCATAAAAATACCAGGGGCCAGCAACCCTTGGTATTTTGTATGCGGTCGAGGCGGATAAGGCATATCGTATTTGTTTTGCATTTATATCCCACTCTACATTCAAAACCTGAAGAAAAAAGGGACAAAACTTCTAAAGAATTCTTAAGTTTTGGCGATGCTATTTAAGATCGCTTCCTCTTCTTAAACCGTTTTAACATCCTATCTATTCCATGGTAATATTTAGATAGATAAAACTTATATATGAAGCTGACTTGAATTAATGGAGAGGAATGAAAGAATGAAGAAACGCAGAATGATATGTTATTGCAATACTGCCCTGCTGCTCATGATTTTACTTGCTGGATGTACGGGCAGTAAGGATGAAGAAGCACATCAACCTTCAAATCAAGCTTCTGCTGTACAATCTGACGAAAAACACACTGAGACTGAAGACAGCACCAAAATACGCAAGGATGAATCCGAGCTAAAAACAGGATCAGAAGAACCCGCAACAAAAGCTTCAAATGAGACCACTTCAGAAGAAGAGAAAAGCAAAGAAGACAATGTATTGGCAGCATACTCTTCTGAGAAAATCGAATATGCCAGAGTTTGGCTTCAACTTGGACCCAATCAAGAGATAGATGAATTAAATGTTCGGCATATTTCAGCTGGTGAGCCAATTAACCCTAATGATGATACAAGTGCCAGCTATCCAGAAGATGTGACCCAGTTAGCAGGTTCTCGTTTAGTGGATGGATCAGTCACTTATCATGGTAATGGGGATGGCACGATTCATGTATACAATGTGCCTTTACGCTGGGATTCCGCTGATCATCTCGAAAAAGGCGTCATGCGGGAAGTGACTGAGAGTATCATAAAAAACACAAAAAAAGTGTACGTTGATACAGGCGATGATGAAAAAATCAAGCGGCTCATTACTATCATGATGATTCATTAAACAGTTTACGTTTGCCTGCACCTGACTAATTCATAATGGGCAGATAAGAAAAAACAAGCATCTTACTATGCTTGTTTTTTCTTCTATAGAAACTATCCTATTAAGCTGCGTTTGCCTATATAGGCACTGTTTATCGTCGTTCGAATAGATCATTCCTAATCCTTTAATCCCTTTCCATCGAGAATTTTTTGCACATATTTTTCAACTCTTGATTCTCGGGTTTTGGATTGTTTGGCTTGAGAAAAATAAAGAGTGTATGCTCTTTGCCGTCCCGGGGTCAATGCTTCAAAAGCAGTTTTCAATTCAGGGATTTCATCGAATTTATTTTGAAGTTCTTCAGGAATGCTCAATTCAATATTGTTGTTAACTTCCACCTTCAAACCCGCTTTTTCAACTTCAATGGCTTCTTGAATATAGGCTTTCAAAATGGTTTCCATCTCATTTATTTCCTGAACACTGGTAAACCGAATCTGGCGCGCCGCCTGTACATTCTCCGTTTGTTGAATAAGAATTCCGTGGGCATCCTGTAATAAGGCACCTTTGTGAAACAGAAGCGCACAATATTCTTTAAAACCGTGTATTAAAACGACATTTTTATTATTGTATGTGTAACAAGGATGCATCCACTTAAAATCTTCAGTCAGCTCACAGTCAAGAATGATGGCTCTCAACTTCTCAAATTCTTCCTTCCACTTTTTCGCTTTATTTAAAAAATCATCAACCTTCGGATTCGTTCTGCTATTTGTCATGAAGGAATTCCCCTCTTTCCAGGCATTTTTAATTAAGGCTTATTGGTTCCTCGTCTTCTATATGTTCCTGCTCTTATTATGTAATAGATTAAGCTGAAAGTGGAGATGATGCAACAACATAAAAAGAGAAGGCCCACATAGCCTTCTCACCTTGTTTTGTTCCCAATACATAAAGTCACTGCAACACTAGCTATACTGACTAAAGTGCCTGCAATAGAAACCATAATTGTCCAAAAACCATTGGGAATAAGAAATCCAATTGGAATGAGCCCCAGAAAAGTGAAAACGATAAAACATTGGTATACCCCTGATATGATTCTTACAACCCCGTTATCGAAAAAAGACATGGCTAATGGCGGGATAAATAAAAATACAACGATCCCAATTGAGATCAATAAGATAATAGGCTGCTCAAATGAAACGACGTGATCTCCAGGGGAGTCTTTGGCAGCCACTAAAACAGCAACGATGGACATCATTAATGTAACAAAAACAAGAGAAATTCTTTTTAACAACGTTATGACTCCTTCACCTAAAGCGAGTATTCCGGCCTTTTTTTAACGCCGATTACCATTTTATGTTACCTAATGAAAGGTATGCATTCATATGTCACAGCGATAAGTCATATTTAGCAAAATGGCTTATTTAACTAGATTTAAAGAAAAAACTCATATTTGGTTAGAATATTAAACGACTCACAAACCTTTATCTAACAATATAACAAATTAATGGAATTTACACAATCCTACACCTTAGCAGCCCTAGACCATACCACCACCGGAATGAGTAATAAGGACAAAACCCCTCCAGTAAGTGATAATGCGAGGAAACTTGAACCGGCCACAATCATTCCAGATAATGCTCCGCCAGCAGCTCCTGACAAGGCAATCAGAACATCCACTGTCCCCTGCGTTTTAGCTCGTGTGGCAGTATCAGTTGAATCTACAATAAGGGCAGTCCCGCTTATCAAGCCAAAATTCCACCCTAATCCCAGTAAAGAAAGAGCAATGACGAGAAGAACCATAGAATCTCCCGGAGCAAATGCTGCTATTACACCTGACAGAAGAAGCGTCGTTCCAGAAGCAATCGCCATCGCAGTACGTCCCAGCTTGTCAACAAGGGCACCTGTAACCAGTGAAGGGAGATACATAGCACCTATATGAAAACCAATAACAAGACCGACTGCACCCAAGTCATGCCCGTGATGTCTCATATGAACCGGTGTCATTGTCATAATAGCTACCATTACTATTTGAGTAAGAACCATAACCGTTGCCCCAACAATGATGCCTTTTTTGTTTTCTGTATGCTCAGCTGCCGCCAAATGTCCTTTATCATCAGGCTCTTCATTTGCCGCTTCTATTGTTCTTGCTATAACTAATGGATCTGGACGAAGCATGATGAAAAGGACCACACCTGCTAACATATATGCTGCTGCGGCTAAAATGAAAGGGCCAGCAAGTGATGGAACACCAATAGAAAGAGCAAAATCACCCATCACATTCACTAAGCTTGGACCTGCCACTGCACCAAATGTAGTAAAAACCATTGTCATACTAACAGCTGTCGCTCGCTGCTTATGATTTGCTAAGTCTGTACCTGCATAACGGGCTTGTAAATTTGTGGCTGTTCCTGCACCGTAAATAAGCAATGAAGCAAATAACAAGAAAATACTATTTAAAATTGCTGCCATCAACACTCCTATTGCTCCAAGTCCGCCAATCATAAAGCCAGCTGAAAGACCTGTGCGACGGCCGTAACGTTGAGAAAGCCTACCAACAATGAATGCGGATCCTGCTGACCCTAAAGTAAATAAAGCAGAAGGCAGACCCGCAAACGCATCGGTGCCTAGCATTTGCTGTGCAATAAGCGCACCGACAGTCACCCCTGCCGCCAGCCCTGCACCGCCAAAAATTTGTGAGATACTCACAACGAATAATGTACGTTTGTATAACGATTTTTGTTTTTCTGGGGAATTGATGTAGCTTTGTAACGAAGCTGTATGGACGTCTATTGCTTTTACGCTGTCCTTGTCTGCCATATTCTGACCTTCCTTTCTAAAAGCCTAAATTTGTATAAACCTTCCTCTAGATGTGGATCATCATAACATGCACAAAAAAGCCATACAATGTCATAATTGTATGGCAAACAATATTAGGTAAGGCCGTCTAGCAAACGTCTTAGGATCATTAACCCTTGCTCAAGCTCTTCAAGTGTTTTCGGTGCACAGACAGAAACCCTAACAGCTCTTTCAGGACAACTATTTCCCACTACAAAGCGTTCAGCCGCATACACTTGCACGCCATGTCGCGCAGCCAACTCTTCAAATTCGGCACCAGTCATTTTACCCGGTAACAACAACCAACGAAAAATGCCTGTTTCAATGCCTAAACATGTATATCCCGCAACATATCGGTTTACGAGTTGATTTCTGCGAATGGTTTGTTCACGATGACGCTCAATTAAGACTTCAAATTGATTTGATACAATCGTGCGAGCAGTAAGTTCAGCTAATAGCGGGGAAACGGTTATATTAAAATTATAAAGCGCCTTTGATAGTGGCTCCTTATATTGCCTCGGCACTGCTACATAAGCCAGACGCAGGCCTGGCGCTAACGATTTTGATAAACTTGCAATATGAATAACCTGTTGCGGTGCGAACGAGGCGAGTGCCGGAAGCGGATGTTTGTTGAGAAGATGGTACGATGCATCTTCAATAACAAACAGATTATATTTCTTTGCAATGTCTGCAACCATTCTTCGATTCTCAACAGACATAAAGGAAGTCGTCGGATTATGATAATCCGGGATTAAATACAAACCTTTAATATTTTCGTTTTTACACGCATATTCAAGTGACTCCGGACTCATTTCATCGTTTTCTGATTTTATCGGTACAATTTGCACACTAAGCAATGATGCAACAGTTTTTAATCCAGGGTACGTATGATGGTCAACACCGATGCGATCTCCAGGCTTACAAAGACTCGCCAATGTTGCAGCAATCGCATTTTGCCCTCCATTTGCAAATAAAATGTGATCAACAGTTGTTTCAAATCCGCCTCTTTGGATGAGCTTTACAGCTGCATCTTTTTGCCAAAGGCTTTCACCTGCCCGGCCGTAGCTAAACCATTTTTCATAATCCTCCTCCTGAACCATGTTTTTCAGCTGGTGTAACAAGGGCTCATATGAAGCGTGATCTGGAAGTATTGCTCCCATTTCAATTAAATGTGTCGGCTTTGTATCCTCAAGTAAATACGCATTCGATAACGCATCATACGATACAAATGTGCCGCTCCCTACAGCCGCACTCAGCAGCCCCTTTAACTCACACACTTTAAATGCTTTGGAAATCGTACTCACATTTAAATCTAAATAATCGGCCAATTCTCGCTGCGGAGGAAGTTTTGTTCCAGGTAATAATACTCCGTTTATAATATCCTGTTCCAATTGCCCTGCAATTGCTTTATAAATAGGCTTTTCAGCTTTATCAATCGATGGCTTCCAGCTCATCGGATAGTTTTCAAAAGAATTGATAGGCATGATTCGCATCCTTTTTCCCTCAATTATAGGAATGTGCTGCTTATAAGACAAATATAACTTTCTTTTATTGATGCCTTTTGTGAACAGCATGCTTCAATAAAACCTGTACAAATACAAGTGAATCACTTACTTTATTTCATATAAGTCATCCTGCAAAACTGTGCACAGAATGTCGGGTATATACATTTCACTCCTGTTATTCTTTGGTTAAAGGAGGCCAAATAAATGGATTTGCTTAAAAGTATGAACAGGGCATTACAGTATATTGAGGAAAATCTCACTCATGATATTGATTTTAAAGAAGCAGCAAAGCTTGCTTTCTGCTCTGAATATCATTTTAAAAGGATGTTTTCCTTCCTTGCAGGTATTTCATTATCGGAATATATTCGTCGCAGACGACTTACTCTTGCAGCTTTTGAACTGAAAGACAGCCATGCGAAAATGATTGATATCGCAATCAAGTACGGTTATAACTCACCAGATTCTTTTACACGGGCATTCCAAAACTTACATGGCGTAAACCCATCAAAAGCCAGGCTTAATGGCCATTCGCTTAAAGCTTATCCAAAAATGACCTTCCAATTATCAATCAAAGGAGGAAGTGAAATGAACTATCGCATTGAAGAAAAAGAGGCATTTCGCATTGTTGGGATTACAAAAAGAGTTCCTATTATTTTCAAAGGGATTCATCCGGAAATTGCAGCTATGTGGGAAAGTTTAGATGAAGAAGCAATAAGTGAACTAAAAGCGATTTCTAATGTAGCACCATTAGGGCTCATTAGCGCATCCACAAATTTTTCTGAAGGTCGGGCGGAGGAAAAAGGAGAACTTGATCATTATATTGGTGCAGCTACAACAAAGCAGTGTCCAAATCACCTCTCACAGCTAGAAGTTCCTGCCTCAACATGGGCGGTATTCGAAGCCATCGGATCATTTCCGGATACACTGCAAGAAGTGTGGGGACGCATTTATTCCGAATGGTTTCCATCGTCAAATTACGAACAAATAGAAGGCCCCGAAATACTGTGGAATGAGCATAAGGATGTAACATCACCATCATTTAAAAGTGAAATTTGGATACCAATTGCAAAAAAGTAATACTGTTTTCGATCAGGGAAGAGGCATTGAAGGTTCTTGAAGAAATCATACCAAGGGCGGCAATCCCCTTGGTATCCCTGATGCAGCCGAGAGGGCTCAAACTCCACCAGTGTTTTTCATTGCTGGACCGTTCAAGCCCTTATATATCCCGATTTGCATGATTCCTAATCTTTCATATCGACTTTTTACTCTGCATAGAAGTCTCTTTATTTAAAGCCAATATTAAAGTTATCCCAATAATACAGAAAGCACCGACCCATTGAAAAAAACCAAATGGCGCTTTTAACCAAACGACAGTTGTTACAACTGCTGATAGAGGCTCTAGACTGCCAAGCAGGCTTGTTTCTTTGGGAGAAAGGCTTTCCAAGCTTTTTATGAAGAACCAAAACGCAATCATTGTTCCAAATAATATCACGAATAAGATATATGCATACGCCTCAACGGGTAAACGCTGAAAATCCAGCTGCCATGGCGGGTGGATAAAGCTCAATGCAACACCGCCGATTATCATTGCCCACCCCACTACAACAAGAGAATCAAATTTATGTAATAAACCAACGGCATATAAAGTATAAAAAGCTGCCGCGAATCCTGATAAAACTCCCCATACTACTGCAGCTGCCGGCACTGAAAGTTGAGACGTTGACCCATTTGTTAACAAAAAGAAGCAACCCGCTAAAGCAAGTACAACAGTAATGATATCTTGTTTAGTAAGAACAGTTTGTTTTCGCACAAGCGAGTAGATAATAACGATTACTGGGGATAAATATTGCAATAATGTAGCAACGGCAGCATTCCCGTGTTGAATGGATGCCATATATGTGTACTGCACAGCAAGCATTCCCAATAAGCCAAAAATTAGAAGCTGACCAGCTGACGCTTTGTTTTTCCAAACCCCAATAACCTGAGACCGGTCCTTTCTGAACAATTGAAGCATTAAAAGTAGCATTCCAGCCGTAAGCAAGCGTGTCGTTACAAGCCAATTGACATCAATTTGATAGTCTTGAAAAAGTTTTTTTTGCTACCGTGCCTCCAATTCCCCAACATGTAGCCCCTGTTATAACATAGAACAATCCCATTCCTCTTTTGGAAGTATTCATACATGACTCCTCACTAATAAATATAATAATAGTGTTATGATAAATGCATACCTTTATAAAAAATACTCAAATATAATAAAAAAATATAAATATATTGAGGTGGGGATGTCCGAATGAAGAATTTTGTGATCGATCAAAATTTAAAAGAATTAACAGAGCACCGGACGGTAGAATTACCGGTTGCCTGTTACGAGACAAGGATCAATCAAAATATAAATGGCTATATTCCGCTTCATTGGCATGATGAAATTCAATTTGTTTTGATACTAAAAGGGATAGCTGTCTTTCAAATAAATGAAGAAAAAATAGTGGTTCAAGAAGGGGATGGATTATTTATCAATAGTGGCTGCCTGCACATGGCAGAAGAAAAAGATGGCTCGGATTGTACGTATATTTGCTTAAATGTGTCACCCCATTTCGTTTTATCTCAAGAACTTTATTCAAGCTATGTTCAGCCCTATATGTTTTCAACCAATTTATCCTATTTATATTTGGACGGAAATCAACATTGGGCAAAAAACATTCTAGAAGCTGTAAAAAAAATAAATCAATTGATTCAACAAAAGACATCACTTTATGAGATTGACATTACCATGCAATTAACGTTAATGTGGAAAAACCTGGTCATTAATGGCTTTCAATTGGAGTACGATCAATCTGAAATGATAAAAAGCCATCGAATGAAACAAATGTTAAATTGGATCCATCTCCATTTTGCTGAAAAAATCACATTAGAGGACATTGCAAAAGCTGGCCAACTGAGCCGTTCTGAATGCTGCCGTTATTTTAAACGAATGCTGAATCAAACGCCATTACGTTATGTAATGAATTATCGAATTCAAAAAAGCTTATTATTACTGCAGCACCCTGACTCCAATGTGACAGAAGTGTCTTATCAAGTTGGATTTAACAGTACCAGTTATTTTATAAGTAAATTTCAACAAGCGATGAAAATGACACCATTAACATACAAAAAAATTCATACGAAGCATTAATTTATAAAGTTTAGAAATGGGGTTCCTGTTAATGGTACCCTTTAAAGTGTTTACGGTTTTAAAAACGGCATTGTATAATGAGAAACAACTTAAAAATCGAGGTGATATCAACATGTTTTTAGCTCCACTATTTGAAAATGATGTTCCAGTAGCACTTCTCCGCCCTTAATGGAGTAAAGTGACTACTTCTCTCCGTTAGGGCATGTAATGACCTAATTTTAAATACGGAGGGAACAAAAAAATGAAAAATACCTTGTTAGGTTCTATATATTTAGCTTTAGCCGCTAGTATCTGGGGTGGCATGTATGTTGTGGTTAAGGTTGTTGTCGCAGTGATTCCGCCTTTTGAATTGGTTTGGATGAGGTACGTCATCGCCATCCTTGCACTTCTAATCATTGGTTTCATAAAGAGACAATCTTGGAAAATTCATAAACGCGACCTTTTATTAATAATTGCCATTGGAATTGTTGGCAACACGATTTCAATTGTTACACAAGAATATGGAACGATGTTGTCTACAGCACAAATGGGAGCAATTATTACGTCTTCAACACCAGCGTTTATGGTTATATTCGCTCGTCTATTACTCAAGGAACCATTGACTATCAAAAAAGGAATCTCAATTATTTTAGCGACCATAGGTGTATTATGTATTGTGGGAAACGGACATATTGATACATCTCATCAGCTTGGCGGTATTTCTCTGCTTGTTGCAGCACTTACATGGGCACTTATGTCAGTGCTGATCAAACGCGTTCCAAGCAGTTATTCACCTATACTTGTTACAACGTATTCAACTTTTGTTGCCATTGTGGCGCTAACTCCTTTTGTAAAACCTAGCACTATGTTTACGTCACAACTGCTTGACCCTAAAATTCTAGGTGGTCTTCTGTATTTGGGAATTGTTTCAACAGCTTGTGCCTTTTTATTGTGGAATCGCGGGTTACAGCTATTAAACGCTTCAAGTGGAGGCCTCTTTTTCTTTTTTCAGCCTCTGGTTGGAACATTACTTGGGTGGCTTCTGCTGGGAGAACAAATAGGCGGGACATTTTGGATAGGTTCGTTTTTAATTCTTAGCGGTGTTTTATTAGTGATTAAAGAGAAAGAAAAACAAGTGAATTCATAACCAAAAAAAGCAAACTATTTTATATAGTTTGCTTTTCAATTAACTTTGTTTCTTTCCACTTTACTTCTTTATGTTTCTGGTCTTCATTTATAATCTCTCCTTTCTTTATTTTTCTTTTCGCCTCAATACTCATTTGATGGTTGTCAAATTCCCTGTCAGCAAACCTTTTTCTGTCCGCAAGATAAGTGAACATGCATCTGAAGTAAGTGGCCGTTTGTGGGCAGTAGATCATTTAAAAATAAGCACAAAAAATACCAAGGTCTTCATCCCTTGATATCATTGGTTGGGCCAAGAGACTTGAACCATCACGGGTTATTCATCAACTAAGTCCTCAACATTTAAAACCATATCACTAGTTATGAAAGCTTGTTTTCATTACACTCTCTATCCACGAATTATGGTTAGAAATTTATGATTAAATTTGTGCCCATATCGATTAGCAAACATGCCACTGGTAACCTGTCTGTTAAAGTAACCGCCTGTCTAATTTCATACCAACATTTTTTTATGAGCCAAGTCATGAATTCCTAAGGGAGATTGAATAACTCATTTTCAATGAAAAACTGATCTTTGTTAATTAGTCGAAGTTTTAGGATATACACGGATCAATTGACCTTTTCCTTGATTGGAAATCCGACACGTTCCCTATTGTTTTTGCTTGATCTGTTTTTTTAAAAAAAGTTATTGACATCAAAAATTCGATCATGTTATTATTAAAAGTTTGATATTCCACCTCCATATATGGTAATCTTAAGAAGGTTACCATATATGGAGGTGGATGATATGTTTCAAATTGGCGATAACATTGTTTATCCAATGCACGGAGCAGGTATAATTGAAGCCATAGAAGAAAAAGAATTCTTAGAGGAAAAACAACAGTATTATGTCATAAGAATGTCAATCAGTAATATGACAGTTATGATTCCAACGCGTAAAATATTGAGTTCAAGTATACGACCAGTTACTGATATCCGTGCATTAAAACACATTATACACATTTTTCAGCATGGAGAATCAGATAGGTTACTGCCGTGGAAGCAAAGGTATATAGTAAACACGAACAAAATAAAAACGGGTGAAATACAAGAAGGCGCTGAAGTCGTACGTGATTTAATGCGCATGAAGAAAGAAAAAGCACTTAATTCAAGCGAAAAAAAAATGTTGGAAAACGCATATGAATTTTTGATTAGTGAACTGGAAGTAATTAAAGGAATCACTGAAAAACAAATAAAAAGTTTCTGCTAAGGTTAATTATGTATTGCATGAATACCCTGAATTTTCAATAATATTATGTTAAAAAAGTAAATCCATTTCAAAACGTTCAACTTCTTCAACTTACTTTTAGAGTATTAACCTCTTTTGTTATTCTACAATCTAATCCATTTTATTATATTAAATTTCTTCTACGAACTTTTGAAGTTTTATCAAAAAACTCGATAAAATAGTCACTTTGCTTTTATAATCCTGATTCACACTGGCACGGACAAGGAGCCGTAAGGATGGAAGAGAGGTAGGGCTTCCATTGTTTTAGGTATCTCTAAGTGATTATTTCTAGAAGAAAAAAGAATCAATTTCCACTCTATCTTTAAGAATTTCTTATATCCACTGGTTTTTTGCTTCCTCGCTAAAATAGTATTGGTCCCGGCTAACGGCTACTAAGCATTTGGACAGGAAAAGAAAATATCTTTTTCAATCGAGGTTATCTGAAAATGGTTTGTAGGACTTGAGATTATGAAGTCTTGTACTTACATTTACGGGCAGTTAGTGAAAAATGAAAATGCAGTTGTATTCGAAAAGAAAAGTAATTAATTTATATACATTCCGCATATTGTCAACCCAGTATGTTATACTGTAAACAAACCTTTGAAGTTTTAAATCTTTTTCTATTACCTTGTAGCATCTCCCTACTCGAACGTTGAGTAGGGTTTTTTATTGGGTATGATATAGACATAAAAAAACAGGCCCTGTATAAAGAGCCTGTTTGTATAAACGATTGAAGATTAAGCTTTTTGAACGTTAGCAGCTTGAGCTCCACGAGCACCTTGCTCAACGTCAAACGTTACTTTTTGACCTTCGTCTAAAGATTTGAATCCGTCACTTTGGATTGCAGAAAAGTGTACGAATACATCGTCTCCATTTTCGCGTTCGATAAAGCCAAAACCTTTTTCTGCATTAAACCATTTAACTGTACCTTGTTCCATTTTTGTTGCCTCCTAGTGTGTGAACACACAATATATACTATCCTTGCCCAAAGTATCATCAAGACGAAAAGTCAATATTCATACTATCCTTTACACCGAACAAAAATAATTCTTCTTTATTATATCAGGAATCGGAAATAACTGCAAATTAATATTTTCGTTTTATTCATAGCATTATTTGTTAAACATGTGGATACCCCCATTACTTCATTATCACTGTCCAAAACCTCTATTCCTCAAACATTCAATGTTCACGGTTCAAATAAATCCCTTCCCATAGGGGAGCAGTGAGAGAGTTTGGCCCGGTAAAGAGCCGGGTATAATCTTCATACGCTTTTTGTATTCCGGCTGATTCGCTAATAAAGATGGAATTGAACTGGAAATCAGTTTATCATTTCCAATAATTTCACAGATGGATGGGAAGAATACTTATCATATATGTGGTGTATGACGCTGGGCCTTCAAAGGCTATAAAACGTTTTCTACACTTAGAAGATCACCAGGGAAGGAGAAACTTTTAAAAATGAAAGAACAAAACCTAAGGACTTTGAGAAAACTGGTTACACCTTATGAAAAGTCCGATTTACACAAAAGTATTTGTCAAATCATTAACACATTGGCACCGTTTTTTCTGTTATGGTATTTGGCATATAAAAGCTTGTCGATCTCTTATTTCCTTACATTAGCGATTTCTGTCGTTGCGGCAGGCTTTTTAGTAAGAACCTTCATCATCTTTCATGATTGCTGCCACTATTCCTTTTTTAAGAACAGAAAGGCGAATCGAATCCTTGGCACATTAACAGGAATTCTGACTCTGCATCCTTTTGATCATTGGGCACATGACCATTCTGTCCATCATGCGACAAGCAGCAACCTGGACAAACGCGGTACAGGCGATATTTGGGTACTGACCGTTGAGGAATATAAGGAAGCCTCAACTAAGACAAAAATAATGTACCGTTTGTACAGAAATCCGTTTGTTATGTTTATTATTGGACCGATTTATGTCTTCGGAATTACCAATCGTTTTAATCGAAAAGGGGCAAAACGCAAAGAACGGATGAATACGTATGTAACGAACTTGGGGATCGTCGCTTTGGCAGCACTTTTAAGTTGGGCTATTGGCTGGCAGAACTTCCTGCTGGTTCAGGTGCCGATTTTTATGATATCGGGCTCTCTAGGAATTTGGATGTTTTATATTCAGCATACGTTTGAGGATTCTTATTTTGAAGAAGATGAGCATTGGGAATATGTAAAAGCAGCAGTTGAAGGAAGCTCTTTTTATAAACTTCCAAAAATCATGCAGTGGCTAACAGGCAATATCGGTTTTCATCATGTTCATCACTTAAGCCCAAGAGTCCCAAACTATAAGCTTGAAAAAGTGCATAACAACACTGAACCATTGCAAAACGTCCCGACCATTACACTGGCAACAAGTCTTAAGTCGTTAAAGTTCCGCCTATGGGATGAAGAAAGCAAAAAATTTGTTGGTTTTAGCCACTTAAAAAAAGCCTCTAAAAGCCAAGTATCAGCGCGGCTAACAACGGATTAAAATAAACTCCCCCATAATCGATGATAAGGGACAGTGTATCTTGCAGAATAAAAGTGCAGACTCGCGCAACGATGTTGTGCAGAGGTCAGCACTTTTTCAGTTCCAAATACACTCATATAAGGAGACGATATGACATATACTTGGAGGCTGCTTTAAGGAGTAGACATTTATGACTACCCCTAAAAATTATTTTTGACTAACCATCAACTTACAGCCAAGAGCAATAAATACTGTTCCAGATACTTTATTGAGAATATGATTGAATTTTTTGTTGTCTTTAATTGTTTTTGTGGCCATCGTTGAAAAATACGTTACTAAGATGTACCACAATAAGGCTATAACAGCGAAGATGCTTCCTAAAATAAGAAATGACAATGACACAGTCGACCCTGATGTTGATGCAAACTGAGGCAAGAACGATAAATAGAACAGAATGTTTTTAGGGTTAGCGATATTTGTAATAACCCCCTGGGTATAATGTTTTTTAAGCGTCTCATTAGCTGTATCCTTTAAAGTTATTCCGTCACTTTTCTTAAGAAGTGCTTTCATTCCAATGTAGATCAAATATAGCCCACCTACTATTTTTATCGCAGTAAACAGAACAACCGATTTCGCTAAGATAATGGATAATCCGACAGTAGCAAGTATTGTGTGAACAAAAGCGCCGGAAGCAATTCCAGCAGATGCAGCAAAACCACTAGCTCTGCCGTTCGAGATGCTTCTGCTTAATACAAACACAGCGTCTATGCCAGGAGCAGCTATAAAAACAAATGATGACAATACAAACAAAAAAAGATCATGAATTCCAAACATAAATTTCAACTCCTAAAATTCCACATTTCATCTAGTCAAATTTCAATAACTAAATATCAATGAACCAACTTTTTTGCACAACTCCATGCTAAAAACTCACAACAGTTTTAAAAATCTTTTCCGCCAATCCTCTGCGAGAGCATCGATTTTCAATATTTCTTCAATTGATTTTTGATCCTCTTTTTGATGAAAAAGAACTTGCGTGGTAGAAAGTACAGATATGTCACATGGGTCCTTTTCAACAAGCTCTATGTCTGAATGAGAATCAATCGTCCCTTCTTGGAGCACCCGAAAAAAATAGCCGGTTAAACATGTTTCGACCACTTTCTTCAGAAAATCTCTCTCTTCATTGTATTTCGATATAGTTGCACATGGCACTCTTCCTTGTGTTACTTGAATGATGGTACCACCTATTCTATACACATCACCTATACAAACCTGTTCTTCCAACATGCCTGTTGCAGTAATGTTTTCTCCAAAAATAGGCGGAGTCATTTTTTTGTTAAACATTCGTTCCCAATACGCATAATGCTCAAATGGATATAAACATACTGCTCGATCAACGCCGCCGTGAAATTTGTGGTTTGCAACATCATCACCAACAATGCCGGCTTTTTTCAGCTCAATAGATGATACAGTCGACTTACCTATCGCGGACATTTCTTTTCGATGATTCCAATCATATTCCTTAGGTTTTCCAACAGCTAAATGAATGATTTGTCTATTCATGATACCCCTTCCATCGCCATGAGTTAGTTTGTCCAGTATTCAATCAAGATCTCACTCGTTATTTGACTTACATACAGTTTCTTTAAGCGCACTAATAAAAGCATGGGTTGCAGCACTCAAATATTTATCTTTTCTATACACAACTCCAATTTCACGAGAAAGATTAGGTTTTAAAATTGGAATGATTCTTATATGAGGGTGATTAAGGTACTCTAAATAAGGTTTAGGAAGGATTGTTACTCCTACCCCTTTCATAACCATATTGATTAAAGACTGCATGGTTGTAATTTCAAAAATCGGCTTCGGAAGGAATCCTAAGTCTTTACAAGCTTCATCTATAAGATTCCTAATAAAATACTGTTGAGGGAGTAAAATTGAGGGTGTTGTCTTTAACACCTCTACATCTAACATATCCTGATTCTCTAACGGGTGACCTTCAGGCACTGCAAAAGCCATTTCTTCTGTGGATAAAGAAATTGATTCTAATTCATCGCCTTTCATGGGCAAGAATACAATTCCCAAATCCAACTTATTTTCTATGAGTTGTTTGTGAATGTCCCCGGTACGCAGCCCAAAAACGGATACCTTCACACCAGGGTATTTTTGATGAAAACTCAGTAAAGTAGGCGTGATCAGGTAATCCTCGACTGTCAGCAAAGTGCCAACCAAAATTGTCCCTCTTTGAAGTCCATTTAATTCATCTATTGAGGTCTTAGCCTGTTCTACCTCATAAAAAATTTTGCGAGTATACTGTAAGAGAAGCTTTCCTGATTCAGTAAGTGCTGTTTTTTTACCAATACGATCAAATAAAGGAGTGCCAATTTCATGTTCTAATAGCTTAATTTGTTGACTTAAAGAAGGCTGAGAAATTCCTACTTTTTCAGCTGCTCTTGTAAAATGAAGTTCTTGGCATACTGCATAGAAATATTCAAGTTGTTTTAATTCCATCTCGCGCCTCCTTTAGGAAATGAATAGTACTTTATAGTCTGTCTCTATTAGATTGACTTTAAACTCGAGCCCTTGATTGGCACATATTCGTTTTTCGCTGCCCTTATTCCCGAGATCAAAACAATTACTGAAGTAAAAACTAACATATATAAAGGAGCCGTCCAACTATGTGTAACGTCATGTAACCAACCAAATAAAACAGGCCCTATAGCAGATAGAAGATAACCTAAAGATTGAGCCATACCTGAAAGTTCAGCTGCCTCGTTCGCATTTTGAGTACGCAAGCTAAAGAACATCATAGCTAAACTAAATGCACATCCAATTCCGATTCCAATTATGATCATCCATAAAGGCATAAGAAGTGTATCCCCATACATGATAGCAACAAACCCAAAAATTAATAGAGAAGCAGCTGCAGCTACTAATAACCGCTGGCTTTTTAAACGTCCAGCTAAAATAGAAACGAGAAATGTTACAGGAAGCATAGCAAGTTGCATTAAAGACAACGTCCAGCCAGCTTCATGAGTGTTTACCCCTTTCTCTTCAAGAATTTCAGGTATCCATGTAATCACTGTGTAGAAAATGAAAGATTGAAACCCCATAAATAACGTCACATTCCACGCTAGCCTAGAACGCCATAAGCTTATGGATTTCACTTCCTCTCCTGTTTTTTCAACCTGAACAGACTTTTGTTGATATTGCAGTTGTGGCAGCCAAATAAAAATGGCGAGCAGAGATAAAAGCCCCCAACATCCAAGAGCCCCTGACCATCCCAAACCTAAAGATGACGAAATCGGAATACTTATACCAGAGCCAACAGCTCCAAATAAATTCATAGATACTGCATAAAGTCCTGTCATCATACCTATTTGTTTCATAAAGTGATATTTGATAAGACTGGGTAATAAAACATTGCAAATGGCAATTGATGATCCGATTAAAATCGTTCCTATAAATAATGTTTCTTTTCCAACAAACGAACGTATTCCAATCCCAATTGTTAATATCACTAAGGACATCAATAGGGTTAACTCCATACCAAAACGCCGAGCTAAATGAGAAGCAAAAGGGGATAAAAATGCAAAAGCAAGTAAAGGTATTGTGGTTATGACTCCTGCCAGTGCATTAGAAATCCCCAAGTCATCACGAATTGCAGCTATTAGCGGACCAACCGATGTTAGTGAAGCTCTAAGATTTGCGCCAATTAGGATGATACCTATGATAAGCCATCCTATCCTAGGCTTTAAATCCAATCGCGATTGTCCTCCGTAATTTGTTAATTGTGAATTACCCATGATCAATATTGCCCCTCCGTATCACGCAATGACACCATTAAGTTTCAGAATGTTTACTGTTTCAACAGTACTTGTGTTTATCTGTAATTACGGCAGTGAAATCGTCACTGGTTTGATTCTTACAATCAATTTATCGGAGAACGACATGGCCCTACTTTTATTCCCAACGAGTTATAGTGGTTCTTTATATTCATTATTGCTTGACCGCTTGTAACTTCAATTATGATATTGTTTAATTTCCTAAGATCAACTGGTTGATTCAACATTAATTGATGAAATAGTTGTTTAATCTCCTTTGGATATACATTCCCAACCATACTGGACAGCCCATTACAGCCATTAAGTATTTTTTCCGGAAGATTGACATCACCACCAGCAAACATCACAAAGTCATCCGGTAGTTTTGTACTTGAATGACGTTTGGCATCGCTCTCTTCTTTAAGTCCTACAAGATTTGAATGTTTTTGATTGATGAGCGTTTCAAATGATTCAGCACTTAGCTCAAATCCTGTTCTAAAAGGATTATTGTAAAGCACTACATGTTTAGTTGTGTGTTGCAGCAACTCATTCATATAGCTGATAGCCTGTTTTTGAGTTGGTTGAATATAAGGTGGGAACTGAATCAAAATGGCGTCAAAGACAGAGTCCTCAAGCTCCTTAATGAGTGTTATGGCATCTTTGGTCCTTGTTGCTGATACACCAAACATAAGCTCAACATTTTTGAATTGTTTTTGATTAAAATAATGAATAATCTGGATTCGTTCTTCAATGCTCATTGAATTTTGTTCACCAGTAGTAGCAGATACAAGAACAGAATCAATCCCATTATCTTTTAAATAGTCCAGAATGTCATTAAAACCTTCTACAAATAAACTCTCGTCGTTATGAAATGGAGTTGGAATTGCAACATTAAAATTTTTCATACAATACCTCCGTGGTTTTTTCGGAATTAGCATTTAACAATTGTCTTATACCTTGATGGTTTCTCACAAAGTCAATTTTCAATAAAAGTATAGGTCAGCCTAACTTATAATACAATTCAATTATTTATATAGAAATGATAGGTATGGCCTATCGTTTATAATCAAAAAAATAAAGTTAAACCGACTAAATTGTTAAAAACCGCATTGAATTCACAGGACATCATTTTATAGACAGAAAAAAAGAGGAGCAAACACATGGTTTACTCCTCTCATTACCTTTGGCTTCTTCTTATGGTGTTTTCTTGCATAAGCTAAGACGATCCCATCCAAAAACTGCAAAAGACACCGGTGTAAGACCAATTAACATGATTTCCAACAACACATGCCGTCCTTTTAATAATCATTTATAAATATAAAATGGAAACCCCTATTGTCTTGGAGCTCCCTTATTATATTAAAGCCCCTATTCAGGAAAATCATTTCCCGCAGATGAATCAACAAATGGATTTCCATATTTATCACAAAATTTATAAAAACCATAACGATTCATATACATCAATTTCTCTATGTTCTCAGGAGTATCAAAATCAATCATCTCTAAAATCAAACTAGTAAATTCAATAGGGGCGGTTCCATTTGCGGTAACCAAATTTTTATCTCTTACTGCTTGTTTCTCTACAAAACTGCTAATCGGTTTATATTGTTCATAATCCTTCCATAAGTAAACTAAATTACCTGTATGGCTATGATTATTCAGCAAACCATTCTTCGCCATAAAATCCACTGCACCGCATATCGCTGCTATTGGAATGTCTTTTTGAAATGCAGTTTTTACGAAATGTAAAAGTTTTTTATTATCATTACTCCAAGAATCTCCGCCAATCATAACTAGTAAATGAAAATTCGCAGGTTCTAACCCAATTATGTAATCGACAGATGTTTTAAAACCACCTATAGAACTGACAATAGGGTCTAAAGAAACAGTATGAACCGACCAATCTTCTCTTTGATTTAATGCTGATGCTAAGTAAGCACCTTCCCAATCTGCATACTTGTCTAATATAAGAAATAACGCCTTTTTCATAACTATGTACCGCCTTAGATTATAAGTTTTTTATGCCAATCTTATCGATTTCCGTATCTTCCAGTCTCCCACAATTTGAGGCGGGTGAGTGCGATAAAGAGGAGTGTTTATCACATCCCTTTAATCTTTACGTAACGTTTCATCTTGCTTCAATACTCATACGATAATATTCATCAGAAAGCATTAAATCTCCTTGTTCATGAAAATAATCAGCGACTTCAAATGAAAGTTTTAAATCAGCAAACATTTTTCTCAAAGCCAGAAATGCATACTTTATATGTTGAGTTCACCATCAGATAAAACCTAATATTTTTAATTTCGCTGAGTATTCCTTATCCTTACTTTATCGGCAATAAATCGACCATCGAACGTTCCTAAAGTATGTCAAAACAACGCCCTAATAGTGTTCTATTGATATGAATGAGAAGGAAATACATAGCTAGGGCTCTTGTAAAAGAAACTATTGACGTATACGGACATTTTATATCCTAACAAACGAAAAGACATGGCGGACAAATTAGACGCTCACTTCTGATAACAAACCTCATTTTCTTCGTGAGATGCGGCCGAGAGAACTTGAACCTCCCACGGGTTATTCACCCACTAGACCCTCAACATAGTGAAAACGTATCATGTATTACATAAACCTTATAAATAAAGCATTCTTTATCTTCATTTCTACCTATTTCTTCTTTTTTCATGAATTTCGGAAAAAATTAGGTACTACTTTTTTAAAAAATAATTAAAAATATTGGCTTTAAATTATAATTCCAGCTAAGACCTAAGAAACCACTAACAAAAGGAGTAATGTGGTCTCGCACACTGGGTGCGATAGTTTTTTGTTTTGGTAGTATCTTGACCTGTCCGATTTTGTAATTCAGTGTAGATAGACAGAGTAAAAAAGAGTACGTATTAATCTTGAATAGCACAAAAAACACTACCCTTTTTGTTACTTTAGAGAATGGATAGTGTTTTTTCGTTTTGCGGGTATCGGAAAATCTTTGCTAGTAGCAGTACCTCAATAAGGAGAACGCAATTTCCACTTACCTATCCTATATCAAGGCTTACTTGTCTGATTTGGGATGTTTGGGATACAAAAGTTGAGTTACAAACATCATTATCCAAAAAAATATTTACTGTAATTATTTTACATGGTATTATTTGTATTATACATACAGAGTATGTATAATACCGTAAATGAAAAAGGAGTGCTTGATCGTGAATCTTAAGTCCATTTTCAAAGGAGTATCATCTACTCTGATAGCTGGTGTAATTGTTGGAACTTGTACTATACCTGCTTTTGCAGAGTCGACTACAAGTGTATCATCGAAAAATTATACTGTTACAAGTAGTGGAGAATTCAAAGCTCTAAACAAGGAGGTTTCAGAGGGCTCTGTTGAACAATCAAGCTGGAGCCGGGAGTTCGAATTAGATGAGAATGACGGAGCACAAGTGAACTTCTGGATTTCAAATACAGGGAGTAATGACATAAAAATATCAATTGATGGAAAAGTCTCAAGAACCATCGCACCAGGCAAGCAAGGCAACATTTCGACTGAGGTTAAAAATGGTTGGTTTGGTTGGACATACAATTACACATTTACAGCTTCACCACCGGCTCAAGGTGGTAGTGTTAAGATGAACTATCGTATTGCTCAAAGAGATAATTAACGAATTACGGAAAGGTAATCACTCATTACCTTTCCGTAATTTCATCATTTTTTAGTTTTTTAAAAGATTCCTTAGTTTCTATACTTTGGAGATAAATTTACACCAGGTTTTTCATCTTCTCTTTTTCTAAAAATAAAAGGTTTTTATATTAAATCCTATATGATGCAAATCAGTCCCCTTAGTAATTACTTTTCTCCAATTTTCTGCTCCTGCTTTTCCTGCTCTTTTCCCTTAACCTTATGAAATCTTATCATGTCCTATATTTAAGGGTTATACAGCGCTCATTATCATTATTTACACCTTTTTTGATGTTTTTCATATTTCTGGGCAGTAAAAAAAAATTGACCACTCGCCAAGATAGGTAAAATAAAAAACGAAGGCATGAACCTAGTAAAAACATACCTTGAGTTACAAAAGCTTTTATTC
>NZ_BDFC01000012.1:0-109083 GCF_001748205.1 Bacillus sp. F56 | reverse complement strand
CGGCGTGACAGGCAGCGGAAAAACGGAAATTTATCTGCAATCAATTGAAAAAGTACTGGCGAAAGGAAAAGAAGCCATCGTCCTCGTACCGGAAATATCGCTGACGCCGCAAATGGTCAATCGCTTTAAGGGCCGCTTCGGCTCCAAGGTGGCAGTCATGCACAGCGGTTTATCCACAGGGGAAAAATATGACGAGTGGCGTAAAATCCATCGAAAGGAAGTACGGCTTGTCGTCGGTGCCAGATCCGCAATTTTTGCTCCGTTTGAAAATCTCGGAATGATTATCATCGATGAAGAGCACGAGTCTTCTTATAAACAGGAAGAAATGCCGCGCTATCACGCGAAAGAGGTGGCAATCAAGCGTGCTGAGCATCACAGCTGCCCGGTTGTATTAGGGAGTGCTACGCCGACATTAGAGTCATATGCACGGGCGCAAAAGGGCGTGTACGAGCTTCTCTCACTGAAGCACCGCGTTAACCATCAAGTGATGCCTGAGGTTTCGCTTGTCGATATGAGAGAGGAGCTTCGAAGCGGCAATCGCTCGATGTTTTCTGTTGAATTGATGGAAAAGCTTGAAGAAACGATTGCCAAGGGTGAGCAGGCGGTGCTGTTTTTAAATAAAAGAGGCTATTCTTCCTTTGTGATGTGCAGGGATTGCGGCTATGTCCCGCAATGTCCGCACTGCGACATTTCCATGACGTATCATCGTTACGGCCAAAGGCTGAAATGTCATTATTGCGGACATGAAGAGCCGGTTCCGCATACTTGTCCTGAATGCGCAAGCGAGCATATCCGCTTTTTCGGAACGGGAACACAGCGAGTGGAGGAAGAGCTGACAAAAGTGCTGCCAAATGCGAGAGTGATTCGGATGGATGTTGATACGACATCAAGGAAAGGCGCCCATGAAAAACTACTGTCAGCTTTCGGAGAAGGAAAAGCGGATATTCTTCTCGGAACGCAAATGATCGCGAAAGGGCTTGATTTTCCGAATGTCACGCTTGTTGGAGTGTTAAGTGCCGATACAACACTTCATATTCCTGATTTCAGATCGGCTGAAAAAACATTTCAGCTGTTAACGCAAGTCAGCGGCCGGGCAGGCAGGCATGAAAAGCCCGGTCATGTCACCATTCAAACGTATACACCGTCCCATTACAGTATCCAGCTGACGAAAACGCATGATTATGAAACGTTCTATCAGCATGAAATGGCGCATAGGAGAGAGCAATCCTATCCGCCCTACTACTTTTTGGCTCTTGTGACGGTTTCTCATGAGGAAGTGGCGAAAGCAGCGGTTACAGCTGAAAAAATTGCTCTTTTTTTGAAAGCAAACTGCGGAGCTGACACGAAAATCCTCGGGCCAAGCGCGTCGCCGATAGCCAGGATCAAAGATAGATATCGCTATCAATGCGTGATAAAATACAAACAGGAAACCCAGTTATCCGCTTTATTGAAGAAGATACTGGAACATTATAAACGCGAAATTGAACAAAAGCATGTAATGATTTCAATTGATATGAATCCTTATATGATGATGTAAGATCTCACGTCTTGGAGGGTAACAAATTGGCAGTAAAAAAGGTCGTCACACATCCGGCGGAGGTTTTGGAAACACCGACGGAAAGCGTGACTGTTTTTGATAAAAAGCTAAGAAAACTGCTTGATGATATGTACGACACCATGCTTGAAATGGATGGAGTCGGACTGGCAGCGCCGCAAATCGGCATCTTAAAAAGAGTGGCTGTCGTAGATATCGGGGATGACAGAGGCAGAATTGATCTCGTTAATCCTGAAATTTTAGAGAAAAGCGGTGAGCAAACCGGAATTGAAGGATGCCTGAGCTTTCCTGGCGTCTATGGTGATGTCACACGTGCTGATTATGTCAAAGTGCGTGCGTTTAACCGTCAGGGAAAACCGTTCATTCTGGAAGCGCGAGGCTTTTTGGCGAGAGCTGTGCAGCACGAGATGGACCACTTAGACGGTGTGCTGTTTACATCTAAAATCAGTAAATACTATACAGAAGATGAACTAGCGGATATGGAAGGATGATTTGATGACGAGAATCGTATTTATGGGAACGCCGGATTTTTCAGTTCCTGTTTTAAGAACCCTGATTGAGGACGGATATGAAGTAGTGGGGGTCGTCACACAGCCGGACCGTCCGAAAGGCAGAAAAAAAGTGATGACACCTCCTCCGGTCAAGGAAGAGGCATTGCGTCACGGCATCCCGGTTCTTCAGCCGGAAAAAGTCAGATTGAAAGAAGAAATTGAAAAAGTTCTGGCATTAAAACCTGACCTTATTGTAACGGCGGCATTCGGACAAATTTTGCCTAAGGAGCTTCTCGACAGCCCGAAATACGGCTGCATTAACGTTCACGCGTCTCTTTTGCCGGAACTGCGCGGCGGGGCTCCGATCCATTACTCTATTTTGCAGGGAAAGAAGAAAACCGGGGTTACCATTATGTATATGGTAGAAAAATTGGATGCCGGGGACATGATCTCAAAAGTGGAAGTGGACATTGAAGAAACCGATAATGTCGGAACGCTGCACGATAAATTAAGCGTTGCTGGCGCGAAGCTATTGTCTGAAACGGTTCCAAACGTCATTGCCGGCAGCATATCACCCGAAAAGCAGGATGAAGAGAAAGCGACGTACGCGCCTAATATCAAAAGAGAGCAAGAACTGCTTGACTGGTCCAGAACGGGCGAAGAGCTTTACAACCAGATCCGCGGATTAAATCCATGGCCTGTTGCTTATACAACTCTAAACGGACAAAACTTGAAAGTGTGGGCGTCGAAAAAAACACTAGCACCAACAACAGCTGAGCCCGGCACAGTCGTTGCAGTTGAAAAGGAAGGGATTATCGTTTCCACAGGTAATGATACGGCCCTGTTATTAACTGAGCTTCAGCCGGCCGGCAAAAAACGCATGAAAGGCGAGGACTTTGTGCGGGGCGCTCATGTTGAAGCCGGAGATGTGTTAGGAGTAAATAATGAAAAAAACTAGTGTTCGTGACATCGCCCTTGAAGCGCTCATCAAATTAGAACAAAACCAGGCATACAGCAATCTGCTGCTGAAATCGGTCATTAAATCAAATGAACTGAGTGATCAGGACAGAGGGCTTTTGACTGAACTTGTCTATGGGACATTACAAAACAAAATCGCGCTTGATTATATGCTTAAACCGTTTATCAATAAGCCTCAAAAGGTAAAGCCGTGGGTGATTCAGCTTCTTTGCCTATCCTTATATCAAATGGAATATTTGGAGAAGATTCCAGATAGGGCAGCCATCCATGAAGCGGTTGAGATTGCTAAAATCCGCGGACACAAAGGCATTGCTTCTTTTGTCAATGGCGTGCTTCGTTCTATCCAGCGCGAAGGTGTTCCATCCTTTGACGCCATCGAAGATCCTGTACGTCGGCTGGCGACAGAAACAAGCCATCCGGAATGGCTTGTGAAAGAGTGGGCGGATGCGTATGGGTTTGACGCGGCTGAAAAGATTTGCCGTATCCACCTCATACCGCCGAAGCAAACGCTGCGTGTCAATCAAATGAAAGCAGACAGAGCTGAGCTGCTTGATCAAATGGCTGCTGAGGGAATCGAAGTTGAAAAAGGCGATCTCGCTGAGGATGCTGTGAAGCTCTTAAAGGGATCAATTGCCGGAACTCATTTCTTCCAAAACGGCGAAGTATCCATCCAGGATGAGAGCTCCATGCTCGTCGCCCGCGCCCTTGATCCTAAGCCTGATGAAACAGTGCTTGACGCGTGTGCGGCGCCTGGCGGCAAATCGGCTCATATCGCAGAATTAATGAAGAACAAGGGGAGCGTTACGTCGCTTGATCTTCACAAACATAAAGTGAAGTTGATCAAAGAAGCGGCAGACCGTCTTGGCCTGACAATCATTCATGCGGAGACAATGGATGCAAGAAAAGCAGGGGAAACGTTTGAAAACGAAAAGTTTGACCGGATATTGGTTGATGCCCCGTGCTCTGGTTTCGGCGTTATCAGAAGAAAGCCGGACATGAAATACACGAAAAAGCCTGATGACAGCGCGCGTCTAGCTGAAATCCAGCTGTCGATCCTGAGGGAAATCGCACCATTAGTAAAAAAAGGTGGCACTCTTGTCTACAGTACGTGTACAATGGACCGGACAGAAAATGATGAAGTAATACATGCGTTTATACAAGAACATCCTGATTTTGAACCCGATTTGTCTCTTGAAAAGCGGCTGCCCGAAAAGGCGAGACCCTTTGTTCGGGATGGAAGGCTGCAAATCCTTCCTCATTATTTCGGAACAGATGGTTTCTTTATTTGCAGCATGAGAAAGAAGGGATAAGCAATGGCAGAACTTAATAAAACAAAAGTAAGAAAAGAGTTGCGGACAGAGCGTCCGTCTATTTATTCTTTTGAATTAGATGAAATCAAACAATGGCTGACAGACAACGGGGAGAAACCGTTCCGGGCAGCTCAGATCTTTGAATGGCTATATGAAAAACGCGTATCTTCTTTTGAAGAAATGACAAACCTGTCAAAGGATCTGCGTGAGAAATTAAACACTCACTTTGTGTTAACAACGCTGAAAACGGCTGTTAAACAAACCTCTCAAGACGGTACGATGAAGTTTTTGTTTGAGCTTCATGACGGTTATACCATCGAAACCGTTTTAATGAGACACGAGTATGGCAATTCTGTATGTGTAACGACACAAGTCGGCTGCCGTATTGGCTGCACATTCTGCGCGTCAACGCTTGGAGGCTTAAAACGAAACCTTGAAGCAGGTGAAATTGTCGCTCAAGTAGTTAAAGTGCAAAAAGCTCTTGATGAAACGGATGAACGCGTCAGCTCTGTCGTGATCATGGGAATCGGTGAACCTTTTGATAACTTTAACGAAATGCTCGCTTTCTTGAAAATTATTAACCATGACAAGGGCCTGAATATCGGTGCTCGCCATATTACGGTCTCTACGAGCGGAATCATCCCGAAAATTTACGAATTTGCTGATCAGAAAATGCAGATTAACTTTGCAATTTCCCTGCACGCGCCGAACACAGAAATCAGAAGCCGCTTGATGCCGATTAACAGAGCATATAAACTGCCTGATCTCATGGAAGCCGTTAAATATTATATTAATAAAACGGGACGTCGCATCAGCTTTGAATACGGTCTGTTTGGAGGCGTAAACGACCAGGTGGAACACGCCGAAGAGCTTGCCGACTTGCTGGAAGGAGTCAAATGCCACGTGAACTTGATTCCGGTAAACTACGTGCCTGAACGGGACTATGTGCGCACACCGCGTGATCAGATTTTCGCTTTTGAAAAAACATTGAAATCCCGTGGAGTAAATGTCACAATCCGAAGAGAGCAAGGACATGATATTGACGCAGCCTGCGGTCAGCTTCGCGCGAAGGAGCGTCAAGACGAGACGAGGTGATGAGGGTTGTTAACAGCCTTAAAAACAGATACAGGAAAAATCCGCCAGCATAATGAAGATGATGCGGGGATATTCAAGGGGAAAGATGAATTTGTATTAGCGGTTGTCGCTGATGGCATGGGCGGCCATCTTGCTGGAGATGTTGCGAGCAAGATGGCTGTGAAAGCCATGGGGGAGAAATGGAATGAAGCAGAGACAATTCCACAAGCGCCCTCGGAATGTGAAAAATGGCTTATTGAACAGATTCTTTCAGTAAACAGCAAAATATACGATCACGCTCAAGCCCACAAAGAATGCCAAGGCATGGGGACGACGATTGTATGTGCGCTATTTACGGGAAAAACGGTTTCTGTTGCCCATATCGGTGACAGCAGATGCTATTTGCTTCAGGACGATGATTTCATTCAAGTGACAGAAGACCATTCGCTTGTAAATGAACTGGTTCGTACTGGAGAGATTTCCAGAGAAGACGCTGAACATCATCCGCGAAAAAATGTGTTGACGAAGGCGCTTGGAACAGACCAGTCAGTCAGCATCGACACACGTTCCTTTGACATCGAACCCGGAGATAAACTGCTTTTGTGTTCTGACGGACTAACGAATAAAGTGGAAGGCACTGAGTTAAAAGACATCCTGCAAAGCGATTCAGCTCCTCAGGAAAAAGTAAACCTGCTTGTGGACAAAGCCAATCAGAATGGCGGAGAAGACAACATTACAGCAGTTTTGCTTGAGCTTGCTTTACATGTTGAAGAGGGTGAAGATCAGTGCTAATCGGCAAGCGGATCAGCGGGCGTTACCAAATTCTCCGCGTCATAGGCGGCGGGGGAATGGCCAACGTGTATTTAGCTGAGGATATTATTCTAGACCGTGAAGTCGCGATCAAAATCCTGCGGTTTGACTATGCAAATGACAATGAATTTATCAGGCGTTTCCGCAGAGAAGCCCAATCCGCATCAAGCCTCGATCACCCGAATATTGTCAGCATTTACGACTTGGGCGAGGAAGATGATATTTATTATATTGTCATGGAATACGTCGAAGGCATGACGCTTAAAGAATACATAACAGCAAATGGGCCGCTTCACCCTAAAGAAGCGCTGAACATCATGGAGCAAATTGTCTCAGCCATCGCTCATGCCCATCAAAACCAGATTGTTCACAGAGATATCAAGCCGCATAACATTTTGATTGACCACATGGGGAATATCAAAGTAACGGATTTTGGAATTGCGACGGCATTAAGTTCGACCACAATCACCCATACCAATTCTGTCCTGGGCTCAGTCCACTACTTATCACCTGAACAGGCCCGGGGCGGCTTAGCGACAAAAAAATCGGATATTTATGCCCTTGGAATCGTTCTATTTGAGCTTTTAACGGGCCGTATTCCGTTTGACGGAGAGTCAGCAGTCAGCATCGCCTTGAAGCATCTTCAAGCGGAAACTCCTTCGACTAGAAGGTGGAACCCGTCAGTCCCCCAAAGCGTTGAAAACATCATACTAAAGGCAACGGCCAAAGACCCTTTTCATCGCTACGAAACGGCTGAAGACATGGAAGCTGACATAAAAACCGCTTTTGATGCTGACAGACTCAATGAAAAGAGATTTACGATTCAAGAAGATGAAGAGATGACAAAAGCGATACCGATCATTAAAGATGAAGAACTCGCTAAAGCTGCTGGCGAAAAAGAAGCTGAATTGACAACCGCACAAGAAAACAAAACAAAGAAAAACGGCAAAAGAAAAAAGTGGCCGTGGGTTTTGCTCACGATATGCCTCGTTTTTATCACGGCTGGAATTCTTGCTGTCACTGTTTTTCCGTCGCTTTTTATGCCTAAGGATGTCAAAATACCTGATGTCTCCGGAATGGAATACGAAAAAGCAGCAGG
This sequence comes from Bacillus sp. F56, assembly GCF_001748205.1. Classification (NCBI taxonomy): domain Bacteria; kingdom Bacillati; phylum Bacillota; class Bacilli; order Caryophanales; family Bacillaceae; genus Bacillus; species Bacillus sp. F56. The sequence continues at coordinate 101,766 of NZ_BDFC01000012.1, read as the reverse complement.
CCTCTTGGAAAAAGAAGGTTTACAAGTTGATTCCGAGGTGTTGGAAATCTCAGACGAAAAAATTGAAGAGGGCCTGATGGTAAAAACGGATCCCAAAGCGGAAACCACAGTCAAAGAAGGCGCCACGGTCACCCTTTATAAGAGCACCGGAAAAGCAAAAACGGAGATCGGTGATGTGACAGGCCAAACGGTCGACCAGGCAAAAAAAGCGCTGAAGGACCAAGGGTTTAAACATGTAACGGTAAATGAAGTGAATGACGAGAAAAACGCGGGCACTGTCATTGACCAAAATCCTTCAGCAGGGACTGAGCTTGTCCCGAGTGAAGATCAAGTCAAACTCACAGTCAGTATCGGCCCCGAAGACATTACGCTTAGAGACTTGAAAACCTACAGTAAAGAAGCGGCGTCTGGATATCTGGAAGACAACGGATTGAAGCTTGTAGAAAAAGAAGCATACTCAGATGATGTTCCAGAAGGACAGGTTGTCAAACAAAAACCAGCAGCAGGTACGGCAGTAAAGCCGGGAAATGAAGTGGAAGTGACATTCTCTCTAGGACCTGAGAAAAAACCTGCGAAAACAGTGAAAGAAAAGGTCGAGATCCCCTATGAACCAGAAAATGAAGGGGACGAACTTCAAGTGCAAATCGCGGTTGACGATGCGGATCACAGCATCTCTGACACTTACGAAGAATTTAAGATAAAAGAGCCGACTGAACGAACGATCGAACTAAAGATTGAACCCGGCCAAAAAGGGTACTATCAAGTAATGGTAAACAATAAAGTTGTCAGCTACAAAACCATTGAGTATCCAAAAGATGAATAACAAGGAGGGAAAATATGCCTGAGGGCAAAATTATTAAGGCGCTAAGCGGCTTTTACTATGTACTGGATGAATCAGAGGATTCAGATAAAGTAATACAATGCAGAGGGAGAGGCATTTTCAGAAAGAACAAAATTACTCCTCTCGTCGGTGATTACGTTGTGTATCAGGCTGAAAATGACAAAGAAGGATATCTGATGGAAATCAAAGAAAGAACCAATGAGCTTATCAGGCCGCCAATTTGCAATGTTGATCAAGCGGTCCTTGTTTTCTCAGCGGTTCAGCCTTCTTTCAGCACGGCGTTGCTCGACCGCTTCCTGGTTCTCGTCGAAGCCAATGATATTCAGCCGATCATATGCATTACTAAAATGGATCTGATTGATGATCAAGATACAGAAGATATGATACAAGCCTATGCAGAAGACTATCGGAATATTGGTTATAACGTGTATCTTACCTCCTCTAAGGACCAAGACAGTTTAGCGGACATCATCCCGCATTTTCAGGATAAAACAACGGTATTTGCCGGTCAATCCGGTGTTGGAAAATCCTCGCTTCTCAACGCGATCAGTCCCGAGCTCGGATTGAGAACAAACGAGATTTCCGAGCATTTGGGCCGCGGGAAACACACAACCCGCCACGTGGAGCTGATACACACGTCCGGAGGCTTGGTTGCGGATACGCCGGGATTCAGCTCGCTTGAATTTACAGACATTGAGGAAGAAGAACTGGGCTATACCTTCCCAGATATAAGAGAAAAAAGCGCTTCATGCAAATTTAGAGGCTGTTTACATCTAAAAGAGCCGAAATGTGCGGTGAAACAAGCTGTTGAAGACGGTGAAATAAAGCAGTACCGCTATGACCATTATGTTGAATTTATGACGGAGATTAAAGACAGAAAGCCGAGGTATTAGCATAATGATAAAGGTTGCACCATCTATTCTTTCCGCTGATTTTGCTTCTTTAGGCAATGAGATTAAAGATGTAGAAAAAGGCGGAGCTGATTATATTCATATTGATGTTATGGACGGCCATTTTGTCCCGAATATCACAATCGGTCCGCTGATTGTAGAAGCAGTCCGGCCGGTAACGGATCTGCCGCTCGATGTTCATTTAATGATAGAAGAGCCCGATCGCTATATCCCAGCTTTTGCGAAAGCCGGCGCAGATATCCTGTCTGTGCATGCTGAGGCATGTCCGCACCTGCACCGTACCATCCAGCTTATTAAAGAGCAAGGAGTGAAGGCCGGTGTTGTTCTAAACCCGCATACTCCTGTACAAGTCATCGAGCATGTTTTCGATGATCTCGACCTTGTTCTATTAATGACGGTGAACCCAGGGTTCGGCGGACAGAAATTTATTCATTCAGTCCTTCCTAAAATAAAAGAGGTTAAGCGAATGGCGGATGAAAAAGGAAAAAAAGATCTGTTAATTGAAGTAGACGGCGGCGTCAACAAAGAAACCGCTCCGCTAGTTATTGAAGCGGGCGCGAATTTACTCGTAGCCGGTTCAGCTGTTTATGGCCAGTCTGACCGCAAAAAAGCAATTTCTGAAATCAGAGGAAAATAAATAAACAGCTTTAGAAAAGAGCTGGGCATACAGTAGCCTAAGCTCTTTTTCCTGTATGCAGAGAAAGGAATCAGAGATGAAAACAATTAATATCGTTGCGGGAGGCCCGAATAATCTCATTCCCGATCTAACCGGCTATTCGGATGAACACGCGCTTTGGATTGGTGTTGACAAAGGCACCGTCACTCTTTTAGATGCCGGGATCATTCCTGTTGAAGCCTTCGGAGATTTTGACAGCATAACAGAACAAGAACGCCGGCGGATAGAACAAGCCGCTCCCGCCCTTCATGTGTATCAAGCAGAAAAAGATCAAACAGATTTAGACCTCGCCCTTGATTGGGCGCTGGAAAAGCATCCGGATATCATTCAGATTTTCGGCATTACAGGCGGCAGAGCTGATCATTTTTTAGGAAACATTCAGCTTCTGTTTAGAGGTGTAAAAACGAACATAAAAATTAGGCTGATAGACAAACAAAATCATATTCAAATGTTCCCTCCTGGTGAATATGATATTGAGAAGGATGAAAATAAGCGATATATCTCCTTCATACCGTTTTCCGAAGAAATACATGAGCTGACTCTGACTGGTTTTAAATATCCTCTAAATAATTGTCATATTACGCTCGGTTCAACACTATGTATTAGTAACGAACTCATTCATTCACGAGGTACTTTTTCGTTTGCAAAAGGCATATTAATAATGATAAGAAGCACGGATTAAGCATGTGCTTTCATTCATTTGCTGAAAACAATGAACAAGGTGGTTACGGGACGTTATAGGAGGGGACAAAAAATGAAATTTTACACCATTAAATTGCCGAAGTTTTTAGGAGGAATTGTCCGGGCGATGCTGGGCTCATTTAGAAAAGATTAATGCCCAGGGGTTCAAAGCCCTCTTTCACCACATAAAAACGCCTGCCACATATTGAGGCAGGCGTTCATTTTGTTATACACGCTCAACTTTACCGGATTTCAAAGCTCGAGCAGATACATATACTTTTTTAGGTTTTCCGTTCACAAGGATACGAACCTTTTGAAGATTCGCGCCCCAAGTGCGCTTAGAAGCGTTCATTGCGTGAGAACGGTTATTCCCAGCTGTTGTTTTTTTACCTGTGATAACGCATTTACGTGCCATTTGTTTCCCTCCTCACTTGCACAAAACATCTACTTTTTAACATTCATATGATCTTAGATGCTTTCGATATGGATACTTTAAATAATTTACCACAGCTAAAAAACGTTTGCAACTATTGTTTCATCATCTTTCAAGAAAATTCACTTGACATCTTGCGGAAACAGCAGCGCTATAGTATATGTAGAGGTACGGCCAGCAATTATTGCCTGGTCTTTTCATAATGGAAACCATATAGTAGAATAGCTGTAACTCTATGCATTCGAAGGAGGAAATAGTGTGTCCATTGAATTAAGAACGAAGTACGGGCAGATTGATATATCTAATGAAGTCATCGCAATGGTTGCAGGAGGCGCGGCTGTTGATTGCTACGGCATTGTCGGCATGGCTTCTAAAAACCAGATTAAAGACGGACTGACTGAAATCCTTCGGAAAGAGAATTTCAGCAGGGGTGTCCAAGTTCGCCAAGTAGGAGAACAGATACATATCGACATGTATATCATAGTCAGCTACGGCACGAAAATTTCTGAAGTGGCACATAATGTCCAAACAAAAGTAAAGTACACAGTAAATCAAACCATCGGACTCGCAGTGGACTCGGTCAATATTTATGTCCAAGGCGTACGAGTGACGAACCCGTAGTTAGGAGGAGTAGGATTGTCTATTAGAACATTAGACGGCAGAACCTTTGCCGAGATGATTCATGCGGGAGCGCAGAATCTGTCTCAAAACGCCAGTGCAGTTGATGCGCTGAACGTGTTCCCTGTGCCGGACGGTGATACGGGAACAAATATGAACCTGTCGATGACTTCCGGAGCAAGAGAAGTTGAACAAATGGATACGGATGATATCGGGAAGGTGGGCTCCGCGTTATCTAAAGGACTGCTCATGGGAGCGCGTGGAAATTCAGGAGTCATCCTGTCCCAATTGTTCCGCGGATTCAGCAAAAGCATTGAATCGAAAAAAGAAATTAATTCGCTGGAATTTGCAGCTGCACTGCAAGCAGGTGTAGACATGGCGTATAAAGCTGTCATGAAACCTGTAGAGGGCACCATTTTAACAGTTGCAAAAGACGCTGCGAAAAAAGCGATGACCTTAGCAGAAAAAGAAACCGATATCACTGCGCTGATGACTGCAGTGACAGAAGAAGCGGAGGCGTCTTTAAACCGCACCCCTGAATTGCTTCCTGTTCTAAAGGAAGTAGGAGTTGTCGACAGTGGGGGCAAAGGTCTGCTTTGTGTGTATGAAGGTTTCCTTGCTTCATTAAAAGGTGAAGCTGTACCTCAGAAAGCAGTTCTTCCGTCACTTGACGACATGGTCAACGCGGAGCATCACAAGAGCGCCCAAAGCATGATGAATACCGAAGATATTGAATTTGGTTTCTGTACCGAAGTGATGGTGAGGCTTGATCAGGCAAAAAGAGAATTCGATGAAGGTACGTTCAGACAAGACCTCAGCCAGTTCGGTGATTCACTGCTCGTGATTGCGGATGAATCGCTGGCGAAGGTTCATATTCATGCTGAAGAGCCTGGGAACGTGTTAAACTACGCCCAGCATTACGGTGAATTGATCAAAATAAAAATAGAAAATATGAGAGAACAGCATACCTCTATCATCAGTCAAGAAAGCAAGCCCGCTGGCAACGAAAAAACGCCGGCAAAACAGCCGTATGGCATTGTAACTGTGGCGATGGGGGAAGGAATTTCAGACCTATTCAAAAGCATTGGCGCTTCTGTTGTGATTGAAGGCGGTCAGACGATGAACCCGAGTACTGAGGATATCGTCGAAGCCGTGAAGTCTGTAAATGCAGAAACGGTGTTTATCCTGCCGAACAACTCTAACATTATTATGGCTGCTAACCAAGCGGCCAGCGTAATGAATGAACAGGTTTTAGTCATTCCGGCCAAAACGGTTCCACAAGGGATGTCAGCATTGCTGGCCTTTAACCCGGATCAAGAAGCTGAAGCGAACGAGGCCAATATGCTCAGCGCCATTCAGCAAGTAAAAAGCGGACAGGTGACATATTCAGTCAGAGATACTCATATTGACGGTAAAGATATTAAAAAAGGCGACTTTATGGGCATTCTAAATGGAACGATTATCGGCACTTCTGAAAATCAACTGTCAGCCGTGAAAATGCTGCTGTCAGAAATGATCGGAGAAGACGATGAAATCGTGACCATTCTATATGGTGAGGATGCGTCTCGGGAAGAAGCTGAGCAGCTTGAAGCATTTCTCAGTGATAAGTACGAGGAGATTGAGGTTGAGATTCACAATGGGAAACAGCCGCTGTATTCGTATATCGTTTCTGCAGAATAGAAGGGCAAATTGCCCTTCTATTCTTATGTCTGCTTTTAAATGCGGCAGCGCTGTAACGCGCCCGCTTGCCATTTTATATCTGATCAATTAGTCTAGAAGCAAAGCGCTAATAAGCTCTGGTTCATAAGGAGGAATAGCATGAAATACAGAAGCGTTTTTGATATTATCGGTCCGGTTATGATCGGTCCGTCCAGCTCTCATACAGCGGGAGCTGCCAGAATCGGGAGAGTGGCCAGAAGTTTATTTGGCAGAGAGCCTGAGCGCATCATCATATCTTTTTACGGGTCTTTTGCGGAAACGTATAAGGGCCACGGCACTGATGTCGCGATTATCGGCGGATTGCTTGATTTTGATACATTCGACGAACGGATTAAAACCGCTATACAAATTGCAGAAGATAAAGGAATTCATATAGAGTTTCGGGTTGAAGACGCAGTTCCGGTCCATCCGAACACAGCCAAAATCACCATTTCTGATGAAAAGGGAGAGCTTGAGCTGACGGGTATTTCAATTGGCGGAGGAAAGATCGAAATCACAGAATTGAATGGTTTTGAACTCCGGCTGTCAGGAAATCATCCGGCCATATTAGTTGTTCATAATGACAAATTTGGCACCATCGCCGGTGTTGCCAATGTTCTGGCGAAATTTTCAATCAACGTAGGACATATGGAAGTAGCCCGGAAAGATATCGGCCAGCTTGCGCTGATGACAATAGAGGTCGATCAAAATATAGACGACCATATTCTCGACGAGCTGTCAAAGCTGCCGAATATTATTCAAGTGACAAAGATTGCTGACTAGCGAAAGGGTCAGGAGGAGCCAGTTATGTTTCGTAATGTAAAGGAATTAATTGAGATTACTAAAGAAAAACAAATATTGATCTCTGATGTGATGATCGCTCAAGAGATGGAAGTAACAGAAAAAACAAAAGAGGACATTTTTCAGCAGATGGATCATAACCTGTCTGTTATGGAAGCGGCGGTTCAGAAAGGACTCGAGGGAGTGACGAGCCAAACGGGCTTAACGGGCGGAGACGCCGTTAAATTACAGGCTTATATTCGATCAGGAAAAAGCCTGTCTGGCCCGTTGATTTTAGATGCTGTATCGAAAGCCGTTGCAACAAATGAAGTAAATGCAGCTATGGGAACCATCTGTGCGACACCGACTGCAGGTTCTGCCGGTGTGGTGCCCGGCACGTTATTTGCTGTAAAAGAAAAGCTGAATCCAACGAGAGAACAAATGATTCGCTTTTTGTTTACGGCCGGAGCCTTCGGATTTGTCGTCGCCAATAACGCAAGTATTTCCGGTGCTGCCGGAGGATGTCAGGCAGAGGTTGGATCAGCTTCAGGTATGGCGGCTGCGGCCATTGTTGAAATGGCAGGAGGAACCCCCGAACAAAGCGCGGAGGCCATGGCCATTACATTAAAAAATATGCTAGGCCTCGTGTGCGACCCTGTAGCGGGGCTTGTTGAGGTGCCCTGCGTGAAACGGAATGCGATGGGCGCGTCAAATGCGATGATCGCCGCTGATATGGCATTGGCGGGCATTACTAGCCGTATTCCATGTGATGAGGTTATCGATGCCATGTATAAAATAGGCCAAACGATGCCAACTGCACTTAGGGAAACAGGCCAGGGCGGTTTAGCGGCCACACCGACTGGAAGAGAGTTAGAGAAAAAAATTTTCGGAGGAGCGCTAGGTTCACGTGAAACAACATCAGCAAACTAGTATAGCTAACATTAAGGGTATTGGGCCGGAAACAGAAAAAACATTACACGAACTCGGAATTTATGACATTTCTGATCTTCTGAATTATTTCCCTTATCGCTATGATGACTATGAGCTGAGGGATTTAGAAGAAGTAGCGCATGATGAAAGAGTGACAGTCGAAGGGAAGGTTCATTCAGAGCCTTCTCTTACCTATTACGGAAAAAAACGAAACAGGCTGACATTTCGGGTTCTTGTCGGCAACTATTTAATCACAGCCGTATGTTTTAACAGGCCTTATTTGAAGAAAAAGCTTTCGCTGGGCTCTGTCGTGACGGTCTCAGGTAAATGGGACAAGCACCGCCAAACGATCTCTGTACAAGAGTTGAAAAACGGGCCGCATCAAGAGGATAAAAGCATTGAACCAGTGTATTCTGTGAAAGAAAATGTTACCGTCAAAATGATGAGGCGCTTTATTCAGCAGGCGCTGATCCAATATGCAGAATCACTTCCTGATCCTCTTCCGGAAAAGCTAAGAAAAAGCTATAAACTGCCTGACTATTATCAGGCGTTAAAAGCAATGCACCAGCCGGAAACAAGGGAAGCATTAAAGCTTGCCAGACGAAGGTTTGTTTACGAAGAATTTTTGCTGTTTCAGTTGAAAATGCAGGCGTTCCGAAAGGCGGAAAGAGAGCAGACACAAGGGATACGGCAGGTTTTTTCAAACGAAGAACTCATGAGATTTATCAAAAGCCTCCCGTTTCCCCTCACAAATGCCCAGTCACGCGTTCTTCGCGAAATAACAGCAGACATGTCTTCTCCATACAGAATGAACCGTCTTCTTCAAGGGGACGTTGGATCAGGAAAAACAGCAGTCGCTGCGATTGCGTTGTATGCCGCGATCTTATCCGGATACCAAGGAGCGCTCATGGTGCCGACAGAAATTCTTGCCGAACAGCATGCTGATTCGCTTGTTTCACTATTTGAAAAATGGGATGTCAGCGTGGCTCTTTTGACAAGCTCCGTTAAAGGGAAGCGGCGAAAAGAATTGCTTGAACGTCTTGCGGCGGGAGAGATTGATATTCTCGTAGGAACCCACGCTTTAATCCAAGATGAGGTGGAGTTTAAGGCGCTGAGTCTTGTTATTACAGATGAACAGCATCGTTTTGGGGTTGAGCAGCGCAAAAAGCTTCGGAACAAAGGGCAGGATCCCGATGTTCTCTTTATGACAGCCACTCCGATTCCAAGAACGTTAGCGATCACAGTGTTCGGTGAAATGGACGTATCAGTTATTGATGAGATGCCGGCTGGACGAAAGCAAATCGAAACCTATTGGGTAAAACATGACATGCTGGATCGCATTTTGGCATTTGTCGAAAAAGAATTAAAGCAAGGCAGACAGGCTTATATCATCTGTCCGCTGATTGAAGAATCAGACAAGCTTGATGTGCAAAACGCCATTGACGTGTACAATATGCTTTCTGATATTTTTAGGGGGAAATGGAACGTCGGCCTTATGCACGGAAAGCTGCATTCAGATGAAAAAGACCAGGTCATGAGAGAATTCAGCGCCAATCATTGTCAAATTCTCGTATCCACCACTGTCGTTGAGGTCGGCGTGAATGTTCCGAATGCAACGATTATGGTGATTTATGACGCCGACCGTTTCGGTCTGTCACAGCTTCACCAGCTGCGCGGCCGAGTCGGACGGGGGGAACATCAATCTTTCTGTATTCTGATGGCTGATCCAAAATCAGAAACAGGGAAAGAACGGATGAGGATCATGTCGGAGACCAATGACGGGTTCGAGCTGTCTGAAAAGGATCTGGAACTGAGGGGTCCCGGTGATTTCTTTGGGAAAAAACAAAGCGGAATGCCGGAATTCAAGGTGGCGGACATGGTTCATGATTACAGAGCGCTTGAAACGGCAAGGCAGGATGCTGCGAATCTTGTGGCTTCCGACGCGTTCTGGAAGGAGCCGGAATACGCTGTGTTAAGAGAGCATTTGCTGAAGAGCGGAGTAATGGACGGGGAAAAATTAAGCTGAGCATCAGAAGTTTTTGGTGTTCAGCCAGAAACAATCGTTGCATTCCAATCTATGAAATTATATACTACTATTAGTACCTAGTCTTAATTGTCCGGATGGTGTTTAGATATGAGAAGAAATAAGAGAGAACGCCAGGAATTACTTCAGCAGACGATTCAAGCAACCCCTTTTATTACAGATGAAGAATTAGCTGGTAAATTCGGGGTGAGCATCCAGACGATACGTTTGGACCGCTTAGAGCTTTCCATACCGGAGCTGAGAGAAAGAATTAAGAACGTGGCAGAGAAAACACTTGAGGACGAAGTAAAGTCCCTGTCACTTGATGAAGTTATCGGAGAAATTATTGACCTTGAGCTGGATGATCAGGCGATATCCATTTTAGAAATAAAACAGGAGCATGTGTTCAGCCGGAATCAGATTGCGAGAGGACACCATTTATTTGCACAGGCGAATTCTTTGGCCGTTGCAGTCATTGATGACGAGCTGGCGCTGACTGCAAGTGCAGACATCCGCTTTACAAGACAGGTAAAGCAGGGAGAACGCGTCGTAGCGAAAGCGAAAGTAACGGCTGTCGAAAAAGAAAAAGGAAGAACGGTTGTCGAAGTGAACAGCTACGTTGGCGAAGAAATTGTTTTTTCTGGACGCTTTGATATGTATCGTTCAAAACATTCATAAAGGTGGAGCATGCATGAGAATAGCTGTAGATGCAATGGGGGGAGACCACGCTCCCAAAGCTGTTATTGACGGAGTTATAAAAGGTATAGAGGCGTTTGATGATCTCCATATCACACTTGTCGGTGACAAAACAACGATAGAATCACATTTAACAACAACATCAGATCGCATCACGGTGCTGCACGCAGATGAAGTGATTGAGCCTACGGATGAACCGGTCCGCGCCGTGCGAAGAAAAAAGAACTCATCAATGGTTCTTATGGCGCAGGAGGTTGCGGAAAACAGAGCTGACGCCTGCATTTCAGCAGGGAATACCGGTGCGTTAATGACAGCCGGTCTCTTTATCGTCGGAAGAATTAAAGGAATTGACCGTCCGGCGCTTGCCCCGACACTTCCGACCGTTTCGGGAGACGGATTTCTTCTGCTTGATGTCGGCGCCAATGTCGATGCCAAACCGGAGCACCTCGTTCAATACGCCATCATGGGCTCTGTTTATTCTCAGCAAGTGCGCGGTGTCTCTTCACCGAGAGTCGGGCTTTTAAATGTCGGAACAGAAGATAAAAAAGGAAACGAACTGACGAAACAAACGTTTCAAATGTTAAAAGAAACAGAGAACATCAATTTTATCGGAAACGTGGAAGCGCGAGACCTATTAGATGATGTGGCGGATGTTGTAGTAACAGACGGCTTTACCGGGAATGTTACACTCAAAACGCTGGAAGGCTCTGCGTTGTCTATTTTTAAAATGATGAGAGAAGTAATGACGTCTACTTTCACATCCAAGCTTGCAGCAGCTGTGCTGAAGCCAAAGTTGAAAGAAATGAAAATGAAAATGGAGTACTCGAATTATGGTGGAGCAAGTCTTTTTGGCTTAAAAGCCCCTGTGATCAAGGCGCACGGCTCATCAGATTCTCATGCAGTATTTCATGCGATTCGGCAAGCAAGAGAGATGGTCAGCCAAAATGTGGCTGAACTCATTCAGGAAGAAGTAAAAGAAGAAAAAACAGATGAGTAGTCTGGAGGTTTTTACATCATGAGTAAGATTGCATTTTTATTCCCGGGTCAGGGTTCACAATTTATCGGCATGGGAAAAGAGCTTTATGAGCAGGTGCCTGCTGCAAAGCGTCTGTTTGATGAAGCCGATGAAACATTAGAAACAAAACTCAGCTCGCTTATTTTTGAGGGTGCTGCTGAAGAATTAACACTTACATACAATGCGCAGCCTGCTTTGCTTACGACAAGCATTGCAGTTCTTGAGAAATTTAAAGAATCTGGCATTACACCTGATTTCACAGCAGGGCACAGCCTTGGTGAATATTCTGCACTGGTTGCGGCTGGCGCCCTGTCCTTCAAAGATGCTGTTTACACCGTCAGAAAACGCGGAGAGTTTATGAATGAAGCGGTACCGGCTGGCGAAGGAGCAATGGCTGCGATTCTCGGCATGGATGCTGAAGCGTTAAAGCAAGTAACTGATAAAGTCACGAAGGAAGGCAATCTTGTACAGCTTGCGAATCTCAACTGTCCTGGACAAATCGTTATTTCCGGAACAGCTAAAGGGGTTGAGCTTGCATCTGAACTGGCAAAAGAGAATGGTGCAAAACGCGCGATTCCGCTTGAAGTAAGCGGTCCGTTCCATTCCGAACTGATGAAACCGGCAGCTGAAAAGCTGAAAGAGGTATTGGATGCTTGTGACATAAAAGACGCTGACGTTCCGGTCATCTCAAATGTTTCTGCTGACGTGATGACTGAAAAAGCTGAAATCAAACAAAAACTCATTGAGCAGCTTTACTCTCCTGTTCGTTTTGAGGAGAGCATTAACAAGCTGATTGCAGAGGGTGTTACGACTTTTGTTGAAATCGGTCCCGGAAAAGTGCTTTCAGGCCTTGTGAAAAAAGTAAACAGACGATTAAAAACAATTGCTGTATCAGATCCGGAAACGATCGAGCTGGCAATTCAAACGCTTAAGGAGGAGAATGATAATGCTTAATGATAAAACGGCTATTGTCACTGGCGCATCCCGCGGAATTGGCCGCTCAATCGCCCTTGACCTGGCAAAAAGCGGCGCGAATGTTGTCGTGAACTACTCCGGCAATGAAGCGAAAGCAAATGAAGTGGTTGATGAAATCAAATCAATGGGCAGAAAAGCAATTGCTGTCAAAGCGGATGTATCAAATCCCGAAGATGTACAAAACATGATAAAAGAAACGCTTTCTGTTTTTTCTACGATTGATATTCTGGTTAATAATGCGGGAATTACAAGAGACAATCTCATCATGAGAATGAAAGAAGACGAATGGGATGATGTCATTAACATTAACCTGAAGGGTGTTTTCAACTGCACAAAAGCTGTGACAAGACAAATGATGAAACAGCGTTCAGGACGTATTATTAACGTATCGTCTATCGTAGGCGTCAGCGGAAACCCTGGACAAGCCAACTACGTGGCTGCAAAAGCCGGCGTCATCGGTTTAACCAAATCTTCCGCTAAAGAGCTGGCCAGCCGAAATATTACGGTAAATGCGATAGCGCCAGGATTTATCTCAACCGATATGACAGATAAACTTGCAAAAGACGTTCAAGATGAAATGCTGAAACAAATTCCGCTCGCGCGCTTTGGCGAACCCGGCGATGTCAGCAGTGTTGTCACGTTCCTTGCTTCAGAGGGAGCACGTTACATGACAGGCCAAACACTTCATATTGACGGCGGAATGGTGATGTAAGTTTTTTCTCGAAAATTTCATCATAGTTTCTCTAGTTTTTTAAAAACGAATCCACTATAATACTTGAGGGGAGGTGAATTGCTATGGCAGATACATTAGAGCGTGTAACGAAAATCATCGTAGATCGCCTTGGCGTTGATGAAGCAGACGTCAAACTTGAAGCTTCTTTCAAGGAAGACTTAGGTGCTGATTCCCTAGATGTAGTTGAGCTTGTTATGGAACTTGAAGACGAGTTTGATATGGAAATTTCTGACGAAGATGCTGAAAAGATTGCAACAGTCGGCGACGCTGTGAACTACATACAAAACCAGCAATAAGCTGATGCTAAAAGTCCCGCCGAAACGCGGGGCTTTAGCCCTTTATTCGTGCAGTTATTACAGCATGCCGCTTTTACGCGCGCTGTATCCGGTTTAGTCAGAGAAGCGCGGTGAACCTGATGTGCCTATGGAGGTTACTATGTCAAAACACTCACATTATAAAGATAAAAAAAAGTTCTATAAAAAAGTAGAACAATTTAAAGAGTTTCAAGAACGGATTTCGGTTCACTTTCAAAATGAAAAGCTTTTGTATCAAGCATTTACACATTCATCTTATGTGAATGAGCATCGGAAAAAGCCGTATGAAGATAATGAAAGGCTTGAATTTTTAGGTGACGCTGTTTTGGAACTGACGATCTCCAGATTCTTATTTGCCAAATACCCGGCTATGAGTGAAGGAGATTTGACGAAATTGAGAGCCGCAATTGTTTGCGAACCGTCTCTCGTTTCATTGGCTCACGAACTGTCATTCGGCGACCTTGTCCTGTTGGGGAAAGGTGAGGAAATGACAGGCGGAAGAAAGCGTCCTGCTCTATTGGCAGATGTTTTTGAGGCATTTATCGGAGCCTTGTATCTTGACCAAGGATTAGAGCCGGTCGAAAGTTTCTTAAAAGTTTATGTGTTCCCTAAAATTAACGATGGTGCTTTTTCTCATGTGATGGATTTCAAAAGCCAGCTGCAGGAATACGTGCAGCGGGACGGCAAAGGCTCTCTGGAGTATAAAATCTCCAACGAAAAAGGACCTGCGCACAACCGTGAATTTGAAGCCATCGTATCTCTAAAAGGTGAACCACTCGGAGTCGGAAACGGCCGTTCAAAGAAAGAAGCCGAACAGCACGCTGCGCAGGAAGCTTTAGCTAAATTGCAAAAACACCATACGAAACAATAAAATCCCCCTTATAATTCAGGGGGATTTCAGTATGTATGCCGTCTTATTTCACCAATGTTTATGATAGAATTGAAATACTTATTACATAAGGAGGATCGCTATGTTCCTCAAACGTTTAGACGTTATAGGATTTAAATCATTTGCAGAACGGATTTCCGTAGACTTCGTGAAAGGCGTGACAGCGGTTGTCGGCCCGAACGGAAGCGGAAAAAGCAACATCACGGATGCCATTCGCTGGGTTCTCGGCGAACAATCGGCACGCTCTCTTCGCGGCGGAAAAATGGAAGACATTATTTTTGCCGGCAGTGATTCAAGAAAGCGATTAAATCTAGCTGAAGTTACGCTTACTCTTGATAATGACGATCATTTCTTGCCAATTGACTTCCACGAGGTTAGTGTCACAAGACGTGTGTACAGATCAGGCGAAAGTGAGTTTCTGATTAACAATCAGCCATGCCGCTTAAAAGATATTATTGATTTATTTATGGACTCTGGCCTTGGTAAAGAAGCATTTTCTATTATCAGCCAAGGGAAAGTGGAAGAGATTTTAAGCAGCAAAGCAGAAGATCGCCGCAGTATCTTTGAAGAAGCGGCCGGGGTGCTTAAATATAAAACGAGAAAGAAAAAAGCAGAAAATAAACTGTTTGAAACACAGGACAACCTAAATCGGGTAGAAGATATATTACATGAGCTTGAAGGACAGGTTGAACCTCTTAAAATTCAAGCTTCAATCGCGAAAGATTACCTTGAGAAAAAGAAAGAGCTGGAGCATGTTGAAATTGCGCTGACTGCCTATGATATCGAAGAGCTGCATGGCAAATGGTCAACGCTTAAAGAGAAAGTGCAGCTTGCAAAGGAAGAAGAGCTCGCTGAATCGTCTGCGATTTCTGCGAAAGAAGCGAAAATCGAAGATGCGCGAGATAAAATTCAAGCGCTTGATGAATCAGTAGATGAACTCCAGCAAGTTTTACTGGTAACAAGTGAAGAGCTGGAAAAGCTTGAAGGCCGTAAAGAAGTCCTGAAAGAACGAAAGAAAAACGCTGTGCAAAACCAAGAACAGCTTGAAGAAGCCATTGTTCAGTTCCAGCAAAAAGAAACGGTGCTGAAACAAGAGCTTGCGAAGCAGGAAGCTGTCTTCGAAACACTTCAAGCAGAGGTGAAACAGCTAAGGGCTCAAGTAAAAGAAAAACAACAGGCTCTAAGTCTTCACAACGAAAATGTCGAAGAGAAAATCGAGCAGCTGAAAAGTGATTACTTTGAGCTGTTAAACAGCCAGGCTTCGTTTCGCAACGAGCTCCAGCTCCTAGATGATCAGATGTCCCAATCTGCTGTCACATTGCAGAGACTCGCGGACAACAATGAAAAGCACTTACAGGAACGGCGTGATATTTCTGCGCGAAAAGCAGCATGTGAAACGGAATTTGCCCGAATTGAGCAGGAGATTCACAGTCAAGTTGGTGCATATCGTGATATGCAGACAAAATATGAGCAGAAAAAGCGCCAATACGAAAAAAATGAATCCGCTCTGTATCAGGCATACCAATACGTTCAGCAAGCGAGAGCAAAAAAGGACATGCTTGAGACGATGCAGGGGGATTTCTCCGGCTTTTATCAAGGTGTTAAAGAAGTGCTGAAAGCGAAAGAGCGCCTTGGCGGAATTCGCGGAGCGGTCCTTGAGCTGATCTCGACAGAACGGAAGTATGAAACTGCCATTGAAATAGCGCTCGGCGCTTCTGCTCAACACGTCGTGACCGACGATGAACAGTCTGCCCGCAAAGCGATTCAATATTTAAAGCAGAATTCCTTCGGCCGGGCGACGTTTTTGCCTCTTTCTGTTATTAGAGACCGCCAGCTTCAAAGCCGTGACGCGGAAACAGCCGCTCGGTACTCATCATTTCTCGGGGTTGCCAGTGAACTTGTCACATTTGATCCTGCATATCGAAGCGTCATACAGAATCTTCTTGGGACCGTGCTGATCACAGAGGATTTAAAGGGTGCAAACGAGCTTGCGAAGCTTCTCGGGCACCGGTACCGCATCGTAACCCTTGAGGGAGATGTTGTGAACCCTGGTGGCTCAATGACGGGCGGCGCGGTTAAAAAGAAAAATAACTCCCTTCTCGGAAGAAGCCGGGAGCTAGAAGATGTGACGAAACGGCTCGCTGAAATGGAAGAGAAAACTGCTCTGCTTGAACAAGAGGTCAAAACCCTTAAGCACTCCATTCAGGATATGGAGAAAAAACTGGCTGACTTAAGAGAAACCGGAGAAAGCTTAAGGTTAAAGCAGCAGGATGTGAAGGGCCAGCTGTACGAACTTCAAGTTGCCGAGAAAAATATCAACACCCATTTAGAGCTCTATGATCAAGAAAAATCTGCTCTGTCAGAAAGCGATGAAGAGAAAAAAGCGCGCAAACGCAAGCTTGAAGAAGAGCTCTCAGCCGTATCTGAAAAGATGAAGCTTCTTGAAGAGGACATAGACAGACTGACAAAACAAAAACAATCGCAATCCTCAACGAAAGAGTCTCTCTCCAACGAGCTGACTGAGCTGAAGATCGCAGCAGCCAAAAAAGAGCAGGCATGCAAGGGGGAAGAGGACAACCTTGCCAGATTGAAGAAAGAGCTCACAGAAACTGAGTTTGCGTTAAAAGAAGCAAAAGAAGACTTAAGCTTCTTAACGTCAGAGATGTCATCAAGCACCAGCGGCGAAGAAAAGCTGGAAGAAGCCGCAAAACACAAATTGAATGACAAAACGAAAACGATCGAACTGATTGCGTTAAGGCGCGATCAGCGCATCAAGCTTCAGCATGGGCTTGATACGTATGAGCGTGAGCTAAAAGAAATGAAACGCCTGTATAAACAAAAAACAACACTCTTAAAAGACGAGGAAGTCAAACTTGGGCGAATGGAAGTAGAGCTCGATAATTTACTCCAGTACTTGCGGGAGGAATACAGCTTGTCCTTTGAGGGGGCAAAAGAGAAATATCAGCTTGAGACTGATCCAGAGGAAGCCAGAAAGCGCGTGAAGCTGATTAAACTCGCAATTGAAGAGCTTGGTACCGTGAACCTCGGAAGCATAGATGAGTTTGAGAGGGTCAACGAACGGTACAAGTTTCTGTCGGAACAAAAAGAAGATTTAACAGAAGCGAAAAATACCCTGTTCCAAGTGATTGAAGAAATGGATGAAGAAATGACGAAACGCTTTAACGACACATTCGTCCAAATCCGCTCACACTTTGATCAAGTCTTCCGCTCCTTATTCGGAGGGGGGCGAGCTGAATTGAGGCTCACCGATCCTAACGATCTGCTTCACTCAGGAGTTGAGATTATCGCACAGCCGCCGGGGAAAAAGCTGCAAAACTTAAATCTCCTGTCAGGCGGAGAGCGTGCGCTTACGGCTATAGCGCTCTTATTCTCAATTTTAAAAGTTCGCCCAGTGCCGTTTTGCGTCCTTGACGAAGTAGAGGCTGCGCTTGATGAAGCGAATGTGTTCCGGTTTGCGCAGTATTTAAAAAGATACAGCAGAGATACCCAGTTTATTGTGATTACCCACAGAAAAGGGACGATGGAGGAAGCGGATGTCCTATACGGCGTAACCATGCAGGAGTCCGGTGTGTCCAAGGTAATCTCAGTTAAGCTGGAAGAAACAAAAGAATTCGTTCAGTAACGAGGAAAGAGGTTAAAAGATGAGCTTTTTTAAAAAATTAAAAGAGAAAATCACAAAACAGACAGATTCCGTATCTGAAAAGTTTAAGGATGGCCTTGAAAAAACAAGAAACTCCTTTCAAAACAAAGTGAATGATCTTGTATCCCGTTACCGTAAAGTGGATGAGGATTTCTTCGAAGAGCTTGAAGAGGTTCTTATCAGCGCGGATGTCGGTTTTACAACCGTTATGGAATTGATAGATGAACTAAAAAAAGAAGTCAAACGCAGAAATATCCAAGATCCGAAGGAAGTCCAGTCAGTCATTTCTGAGAAACTGGTCGAGATTTATAACAGCGGAGATGAGCAAATTTCAGAGCTGAATATCCAGGATGGGCGTTTAAACGTAATCCTTCTGGTAGGTGTAAACGGCGTTGGGAAAACGACAACGATCGGAAAGCTTGCTCATAAAATGAAACAAGAAGGAAAATCTGTCGTGCTTGCTGCCGGAGACACTTTTAGAGCGGGAGCCATTGAACAGCTGGAAGTATGGGGAGAACGTACAGGAGTGCCTGTCATTAAGCAGACGGCCGGAAGCGATCCGGCGGCTGTCATCTACGATGCTGTTCATGCTGCAAAAGCAAGAAATGCCGATGTATTAATTTGTGATACGGCAGGTCGTCTCCAAAACAAAGTCAATCTCATGAAAGAGCTTGAAAAAGTGAAACGTGTTATCGAAAGAGAGGTTCCTGAAGCGCCGCATGAGGTGCTGCTTGCCCTTGATGCCACAACTGGCCAAAATGCAATGGCCCAGGCAAAAGAGTTCTCTAAAGCGACAAATGTTACCGGCATTGCTTTAACGAAGCTTGATGGTACGGCAAAAGGCGGTATCGTCCTTGCGATTCGCAACGAGCTTCACATCCCGGTTAAACTAGTCGGGTTAGGTGAAAAAGTTGATGACCTCCAGGAATTTGATCCAGAATCGTATGTGTACGGGCTCTTTTCAGATTTAGTGGAAAAAGCCGAGGATTAATGAATAAAAAGCGAGTATAAAATGGACAGTTTTATACTCGTTTTTTTATACGCATTGATATATCGGAATGGAGGGTGCAGATTGTTGGACAAATGGCTGAAAGCTGAATTGGAAAAAAAGATCGGCGCAATAAAACACATGTCGCTGTTGGATGAACAGGGAGGCACTTCAACCGTTCGAAAAATAGTGACAAGCCAAGGCGCATATCTGTTGAAAAGTTCTTCTCACCTGAAGTATCGGGAATGGTTAAGGAGAGAAGCCCTTGTTTTACAAAAGCTTACCGAAACTCATCGTCTGCCTGTCCCTGTTTATTATGGGTTTATCCAGCAACAGCATTCCAGCCATATCGTCATGTCGTTTGAAGATGGAATTACACTGACTTCTGCTTTAAGAAAAGCAAAGGGAGATACTGAAAAGAAAAAGCTGATCAAAAGCTTCGGCCAGTTTCTCAATCGTCTGCATGAAACCGAACTTGTCCCTGATTTACAGCCGGAAATAGATTGGCTCGATTTGCAAATCAAACGAGCCGGTGAATATGTCGAAAAAGGACAAGCTGAAGGCAGCGCATGGCTTTTGAAGGAATTGGACCAGCACAGGCCTGTTCCTGTTCAGCAGACAATGATTCATGGTGACTGCACAACTGATAATGTGCTGGTGAAAGACGGAGAGGTTTGTCTGTTTATTGATGCTGCGGGAATATCAGCGGGAGATCCGCGATATGATGAATCATTGGCGATCAGAAATTTTGCCACAAATGAAGCATTTCTCAATGCTTTTTACGAAGGCTATTTCCGCTATCGAGTATCTAAACAAGAATTCGAGTATTTTAACGGCGGTCTATATGAATTTTTCTGAATGAATTTATTATGCAAAAAGAGCAGCATGCTTTGACAAGATAAAAACTTGACAGTGTCAATAAAACCGTGTAAACTAAGTTATCGTAAAGGGATTTGACTTAACAAAGGGGAGAGCTCAAATGTCACTCGAAAAGACAACGAGAATGAATTATCTGTTTGATTTTTATCAGTCGTTGTTGACGTCAAAACAGAAGAGCTATATGTCGCTTTATTATTTGGACGATTTCTCCCTAGGCGAAATAGCCGAAGAATATGAGGTTTCAAGACAAGCTGTTTATGATAACATCAAACGAACAGAAGCGATGCTTGAACAATATGAAGAAAAGCTGCTCCTTTTGAAAAAGTTTCAGGAGCGTAAAGAGATGTTTAATAAGCTGAAGGAGCTTGCTTCCGGTTCAAAAGAAGAGGAAGAAATTACAGCTCTGATTGAAGCGCTTGAGAAATTAGATTAGGAGGCGGCAAACTATGGCATTTGAAGGATTAGCCGACCGACTGCAGCAGACGATTTCTAAAATCCGCGGAAAAGGGAAAGTCAGCGAACAAGATGTTAAAGATATGATGCGTGAGGTTCGTCTTGCGCTGCTTGAGGCTGACGTTAACTTTAAAGTAGTCAAGGATTTTGTCAAAAAAGTAAGTGAACGCGCTGTAGGCCAAGACGTCATGAAAAGTCTGACGCCCGGCCAGCAGGTCATTAAAGTTGTTCAAGAGGAACTGACTGAGCTGATGGGCGGCGAAGAGAGCAAAATCGCCGTCGCAAAAAGGCCGCCGACTGTTATTATGATGGTCGGTCTCCAAGGTGCCGGTAAAACGACAACAAGCGGTAAGCTTGCGAATCTGCTGCGCAAAAAGCATAATCGCAAACCGATGCTGGTTGCTGCCGATATTTACCGCCCAGCCGCAATTAAGCAGCTGGAAACGCTCGGCAAACAGCTAGATATGCCTGTTTTCTCTCTTGGTGATCAGGTCAGTCCTGTTGAAATAGCGAAACAAGCGATTGAGAAAGCCAAGGAAGAACATTATGACTATGTCATTTTGGATACGGCAGGCCGCTTGCATATCGACCATGAACTGATGGATGAACTGACCAACGTCAAAGAAATCGCGAATCCGGAAGAAATCTTCCTTGTTGTCGATTCAATGACCGGTCAGGACGCTGTGAATGTTGCCAAAAGCTTTAATGAACAGCTCGGTTTAACCGGTGTTGTGTTAACGAAGCTGGATGGAGACACACGCGGCGGGGCTGCGCTTTCTATTCGCGCGGTCACAAACACGCCGATTAAATTCGCGGGTATGGGTGAAAAGCTTGATGCGTTAGAGCCGTTCCATCCTGAACGCATGGCATCAAGGATTCTCGGCATGGGCGACGTGCTGACATTGATTGAAAAAGCGCAGGCCAGTGTTGATGAAGACAAAGCCAAAGAGCTTGAACAAAAAATGAGAACGATGAGCTTCACATTGGACGATTTTCTGGAGCAGCTCGGGCAAGTCAGAAACATGGGACCGCTTGATGAACTTCTGCAAATGATGCCGGGTGCAGGCAAAATGAAAGGCCTGAAAAACATCCAAGTTGATGAAAAACAGCTGAATCATGTGGAAGCCATCATCAAATCAATGACTGTTCTTGAAAAAGAACAGCCAGATATCATCAATGCCAGCCGGCGGAAGCGGATTGCAAAAGGAAGCGGGACATCCGTACAGGAAGTCAACCGTCTGCTTAAGCAGTTTGACGAAATGAAAAAAATGATGAAGCAGATGACAAATATGTCAAAAGGCAAGAAAAAAGGGTTTAAGCTACCTTTTATGTAATCGGTTATACATGATAAAACCATTGTTAAGAAAAAACACTTTACAAACACTTTTATCATTGTTAATATACTATCTTGTTGAAATATTTTCGGAGGTGCTAGTAAAATGGCAGTAAAAATTCGTTTAAAACGTATGGGAGCAAAAAAATCTCCTTTCTATCGTATTGTTGTAGCAGATTCTCGTTCACCACGTGACGGCCGTTTCATTGAAACAGTCGGAACTTACAACCCGGTTGCAAAACCAGCGGAAGTAAAAATTGACGAAGAGCTTGCTCTTAAATGGCTTCAAACTGGAGCGAAACCATCTGATACAGTTCGCAACTTGTTCTCTAGCCAAGGAATCATGGAAAAATTCCACAACGCTAAACAAGGCAAGT
The DNA here is from genome assembly GCF_001748205.1 of Bacillus sp. F56. Classification (NCBI taxonomy): domain Bacteria; kingdom Bacillati; phylum Bacillota; class Bacilli; order Caryophanales; family Bacillaceae; genus Bacillus; species Bacillus sp. F56. Next base: position 79,862 of record NZ_BDFC01000012.1, on the reverse strand, counting down.
AATGACTGATCAACACTTGGAAGATTTGATTGTCCGAATTGTGACCCCGCTTGTTGATCATCCAGATGACATTCGCGTCACAAGAGAAGAAACCGATCAAAAGATTGCGCTGCGCTTATCTGTCCATAAGTCAGATACCGGTAAAGTTATCGGAAAGCAAGGCCGGACTGCAAAAGCGATTCGAACAGCTGTATTTGCAGCTGGCGCACAGTCTTCTAAGAAAGTTCAATTTGAGATATTTGACTAAAAGGGAGAGGGCCGGCACCTCCCCTTTTTTTACACGCAAAAAAAGGGTAAACTGATAGAAGCTTAGGCAAAATAGAAAAGCCTGAGCGAGAAAAAGTTTTAAAAGCGGGGAGCTTGGTGCGATGCAAATTATTCACCGTGTAGCCGTTATGCAAGTCTTAACCGAGCGCAGCAAAGAACAGCTTTTAGCTTCTTTTGCCGAAAAGAAACAAATGCTTGAACGAGAATGCAGCCAGCTCTATTTTCAGCTTAGAAAACACGAGAAAGAACAACAAAACCCTGATATGATTGAACAATTTAAAAAGGCAATAGAAAAGCGAAAAGATGATATAAAGATCATCGATTTTCAAATTGCTCAAGTACATACATTGCCGCTTGGCAGTGAGTTGAGAGAAAAGGAAGTCGATGCCCTGCTGACGATTGAAGCCGGGGATGACTGGCATGAAAAAACAGCAGCGAACACCATCGTCATAAAAGACGGAAAAGTAATTGAAATTCGCCAGAGGTGATCATATGACAAAGCGATGGTTTAATGTAGGCAAAATCGTGAATACCCACGGAATCAAAGGCGAAGTGCGTGTGATTTCGAAAACAGATTTTGCCGAAAAACGATACAAGCCGGGAAACACGCTGTATTTGTTTATGGACGGCCGTAACGAACCAGTGGAAGTAACGGTAAACACGCATAGACTGCATAAGCAGTTTCATCTGCTGCAGTTTAAAGAAAGACAAAGCCTAAATGAAGTAGAAGAGCTGAAAAACGCAATCATTAAAGTGCCTGAAGAAGATTTAGGAGAGCTGAATGAGGGTGAATTTTATTTTCATGAAATCATTGGGTGTGAAGTATTTACTGAGGAAGGCGAACTCATTGGAAAGGTCAAAGAAATTTTGACGCCTGGAGCTAATGACGTTTGGGTCATCGAACGAAAAGGAAAAAAAGACGCACTCATTCCTTACATTGAATCAGTGGTCAAACATATTGATGTCAGCGAAAAGAAAATTGAGATTGATCTCATGGAAGGGTTAATAGACGAATGAAAATCGACTTTTTGACGCTGTTTCCAGAAATGTTTGAAGGTGTGCTCGGCTCATCGATTCTTCAAAAAGCCCAGGAAAAAGATGCGGTGCAGTTTCAAGTCGTCAATTTCCGAGAGTACTCTGATAACAAGCACAATACTGTTGATGATTATCCTTATGGCGGCGGTGCAGGTATGGTTCTCAAGCCTCAGCCTGTTTTTGACGCGGTCGAGGACCTGACATCAAAGGCAGCAGCTGCTCCGCGTATTATCCTCGTATGCCCGCAAGGTGAGCGTTTTACCCAAAAAAAAGCCGAACAATTAGCAAAGGAAGAGCATTTGCTGTTCATTTGCGGCCACTATGAAGGCTATGATGAACGCATCCGCGAGCATCTGGTAACGGATGAAATATCAATTGGCGACTTTGTACTGACGGGCGGTGAGCTCCCTGCAATGATGATCGCAGACAGCGTGGTCAGACTGCTTCCGGGTGTACTGGGTAAAGAGGCTTCCTATATTGAGGATTCATTCAGCACCGGACTCTTAGAGCACCCGCATTATACAAGACCGGCAGATTACAAAGGTTTAAAAGTGCCTGAAACACTTTTGTCAGGAAACCATGCAAAAATTGAAGAATGGCGGAATAAAGAATCGATCAGAAGGACCTACCTAAGACGTCCGGATCTGTTGAAAGACTACCCGCTTACAGAGCAGCAAAGAAAGTGGATTTCTGAATGGGAAAAAGAATAGATTTTATTGCATAGGCTATGAAATTGTGATAAGATACTACTTGTGGCTTAAGCGGGCTTATCCGCTGCAAGCTTGAAAACGATGTTCCGCTGTGCCGTGTTTTGTGGCCAAGAGCATCTGTTGGAAGGAGTTGAAAACGATGCAAAAACTAATTGAAGATATCACAAAAGAACAACTTCGTACTGATCTTCCTGCGTTCCGTCCTGGTGACACTTTACGTGTACACGTTAAAGTTGTTGAGGGTAACCGTGAGCGTATCCAGATCTTTGAAGGTGTTGTGATTAAGCGTCGTGGTGGTGGAATCAGCGAAACGTTCACAGTTCGTAAGATTTCTTACGGTGTTGGCGTTGAACGTACTTTCCCTGTACACACACCAAAAATCGCGAAAATCGAAGTTGTACGTTACGGTAAAGTACGCCGTGCTAAACTTTACTACCTACGTGAACTTCGCGGAAAAGCGGCTCGTATTAAAGAGATCAGACGATAATGATAACGAACGAAAAGAGCTTGTTACCTGTAACAAGCTCTTTTTTTATACAGAATTTGAAAATGCCGGACAGGCATCGTAAAATACATAAAGGACAACAATGAATCATGCATACTGAAGAGATAAAGGCGGTGTTCGTGTCACATGACAATTCAATGGTTCCCGGGCCATATGGCAAAGGCAAGAAGGGAAGTAACCGAAAAATTAAAATTAATCGATATCGTATATGAATTGGTAGATGCCAGAATTCCAATGTCATCAAGAAACCCAATGATTGAAGATATTCTAAAAAATAAGCCTCGAATCATGCTGTTAAACAAGGCTGACAAAGCAGATGCGGCAGTTACACAGCAATGGAAAGAGCACTTTGAGAACCAGGGGATCCGCTCTCTGTCCATTAATTCTGTAAATGGACAAGGGTTAAATCAAATTGTGCCTGCATCAAAAGAGATCCTCCAAGAAAAATTTGACCGGATGCGGGCGAAAGGTGTGAAGCCGAGAGCGATTCGCGCCTTGATTATCGGTATTCCGAATGTCGGGAAATCGACGCTCATTAACCGCCTTGCAAAGAAAAACATAGCAAAAACGGGAGACAGACCTGGTATTACGACATCTCAACAGTGGGTCAAAGTTGGGAAAGAATTAGAGTTATTAGATACACCGGGGATTTTGTGGCCTAAATTTGAGGATGAGCTTGTCGGCTTGAGACTGGCAGTCACCGGCGCTATTAAAGACTCGATTATCAATTTGCAGGATGTAGCCGTGTTCGGTCTTCGTTTTCTTGAAGAACATTATCCAGAACGGCTTAAAGAGCGCTACGGCCTTGATGAGATCCCGGAGGACATTGCCGAGCTGTTTGATGCAATAGGTGAAAAGCGCGGATGTCTCATGAGTGGTGGGCTCATTAACTACGATAAGACGACAGAAGTCATCATTCGCGATATCCGCACTGAAAAGTTCGGCAGGCTGTCATTTGAACAGCCAACGATGTAAAGGCGCGCAGAAATGCGGGTCTTTATTTTTTCTTGGCCGAACCGATACATACAGTAAGGGAGAAGAGAAAGTGAACACATTAACCGTAAAAGACATTAAAGACCGTTTGCAGGAAGTGAAGGATGCACAAGACCCATTTATTGCCCAGTGCGAAAACGACCCGAGAAAAAGCGTTCAAACGCTTGTAGAGCAATGGCTTAAAAAGCAAGCGAAAGAAAAAGCGCTGAAAGAACAATGGGTGAATATGACTTCCTATGAAAGGCTGGCAAGAAACAAAGGATTCCGTTTGATTGCAGGTGTTGACGAGGTCGGACGGGGGCCATTGGCAGGGCCGGTTGTCGCCAGTGCAGTCATCCTGCCAGAGGGATGTGAAATACTTGGGCTGACAGACTCCAAAAAGCTTTCAGAGAAAAAACGTGAGGAATTTTACGAGCTTATTATGAAAGAAGCACTGGCGGTCGGGATAGGAATTGTAGAAGCTGCAGTCATTGACGAAATCAATATATATGAAGCTTCTAAAATGGCAATGGTGAAAGCGATACAGGATTTGTCGGATACACCTGATTATTTGCTTGTTGACGCAATGACACTGCCGCTCGACATGGCTCAGTCGTCAATTATAAAAGGAGATGCCAAAAGTGTGTCTATTGCGGCAGGTGCGTGTATCGCAAAAGTGACGAGAGACCGAATGATGAGCGCTTATGCCGACACGTACCCTATGTACGGGTTTGAAAAAAATAAAGGCTATGGAACAAAAGAACATTTGGAAGCTCTCGCTGCATACGGCCCAACTGAATTGCACCGCAAAACTTTCGCTCCTGTTCAATCTTTCAGCTAAATCAATGGACAAGGAGGCACTTTTTTAAATGAACATACGAAATGATGTGCAAAAGGCGCTGCAGCACCTTTTTGGGCGTACAGCAGTCCCGCAGGAAACATCAAATGTAAACGAAGCGCTAAACGGGGAGAAACGTCTCCTCTTGGGAAAAGTGCTTCGTTTACTAGGAGATCAGCATGCCCTGATCCAAGTCGACAATCAAACTGTTCAGGGGAAACTTGAAACCCAGCTTCGTCCTCAGGCATACTATTGGTTTTCCTACGAAAAAACGGCAGAACAGACAGGACGTCTTCAGGTCGTTCAAAGCTTTGAGCAAAATCCTAAAACCATTCAGGATGCAGCTGGCAAGCTTTTAAATGCCATTTCAGTGAAGCCGTCAAACGCAGCTCTCATGATGACAGGAGCGATGCTGAAGAGCAAAACACCCGTGACAGAAAATGATATTAAAACAGCTGTCCGCTGGATGGACACGCTGCCGTCGCAAGACGCCAAAAAAGCGATTGAAACGGTTCTCTTCGCTTTAAAGCGCGATCTTCCCATTCACTCCGAGGTTTTGAGCGGTGTTCATGCTGTGAAATCGCCTGTTCCGTTGCATCAGCATATATCCCAGCTGGTTCAGGCAATCGAACAAAACCCTCAGCAAAGCCAAATGATGTCAAAGCTAAAGGAGGCAGTTGCAGCGCTTTTAAATAGTGAAATTGATGTTCATGCAGAACGTCTGATCGCTAAGCTTATTTCTTTAACGGAGACTGCGAAAACACCCTCTTCCGCCAATACAGCTGGAAACAGGGAACTTAGCACACCGGCAGGCTTCCCCGAAAAGGCCAGCCTGCCGGTTGCAAATCATCTAGCAGAACAGAGAAACATACAAGGAGAGCCTGTTAAAACAGCCTCAGACATTCCAATCAAAGAAGCCCGCCAGCTGCTGGCAAAGCTGACGGAATCTGCTGAAAAAAACAGTCTCCAAATAGTGAAAGAAGCAGCAAATTGGATTAAAGCGGCTGGTTCAACGGGTGATAGTAAGTCACTTGCAGCTTCAGCTCATTTACAGGCGGCACAAATCACAGACCAGGAAGCCGAAGTTTTTTTAAAGGCTGTTCAGCAGACAGCACCTCATTTAGCGGATAAGGCAGATGTTCTTTCCTTCTTATCCAAAGTGAAAACGGCAATTGGCGCAAGGGACGAGCTTGCGTTCATTAAAGCGTTTGAACAAGGAAGCGCAGACACATCTGACGAAATGCAGTCCATCAAGCTGGCTCTTCATGCCATAAGAGCATCGCATGAGGTAGCCGAACCAATCAAGCAAGAAGCCGATCAGCTTTTTCATAAATTAAATGGCCAGCTTTTCATGCAGCAGGACCATCCGTCATACAGCCAAATTGTACTGTCATTTCCGATGTTTTCGAAGTCAGGAATTCAGGACATGACCGTTCTGTTTAAAGGAAAGAAAGAAGCGGATGGCAAGCTTGATCCTTCCCATTGCCGCCTTTTATTTTTGCTGCAGCTTGATACATTAAAAGAAACCGTCGTTGATTGCTTGATACAGCAAAAAGTCATGACCATTACAATAGAGACTGATTTTGAGCTGCAGGCTGCGATAGATCCGATGGTTCCCGCGCTTAAACAGGGGTTAAAAGAAATGGGATACAGCCTTTCAGGGGTAAACGCGAAAAAAAGGGTTCACACCGAAGAAAAGGCTTCAATCGATCAATATATAACAAGTATCAGTGATCAAGAAGTGGATGTGAAAATATGAAAGAGCAGACACCGATCAGAAAAGCTGTGGCTCTTCATTATGACGAACAAAAAGACAAGGCGCCGAGAGTGCTTGCCACAGGAAAGGGCCATGTAGCCGACAACATTATTAAAGAAGCGAAAAAGGCAGGGGTCCCGATTCAAGAAGATCGGACCCTTGTCGAATTAATGCGCCATTTGACGGTAGATGATCAAATCCCTGAGGCTCTTTATGAAACGGTAGCCGAGATTTTTTCATTCATTTACAGATTGGACGAAAGCGTAAAAAACAAAAAATAGCTAAAATATTCCCCATCCTCTGTTTGAAAATTTATGTTTTTAATAAAGTAAAAGTTTGAATGTTTAGAAGGATTAAAAGATTTTGCACCGAAGTGTAGACAATTCTTCCAGTATTATTATAGAATGAAAGCGCAGTCTATTTTAGTTTTGTTACATAAGTTAGGAGGATGGGAAATGAATATCCATGAGTACCAGGGAAAAGAAGTCCTCAGAAAATATGGGGTATCTGTTCCTGAAGGTAAAGTAGCTTTTACAGCAGAAGAAGCAGTTGAGAGTGCAAAGAGCTTATCCAGCTCGGTTTATGTCGTAAAGGCTCAAATTCATGCTGGCGGTCGAGGCAAAGCTGGTGGGGTAAAAATAGCAAAATCATTAGACGAAGTAAAAGCGTATGCCGAAGAACTATTAGGGAAGACCCTAGTTACACATCAGACGGGTCCGGACGGCCAAGTAATAAAACGCTTACTTATTGAAGAAGGCTGCGATATTAAAAAAGAATATTACGTGGGTCTTGTGCTTGACCGCGCTACTTCCAGAATCGTTCTGATGGCTTCTGAAGAAGGCGGAACGGAAATTGAAGAAGTTGCGGAGAAAACACCGGAAAAAATCAAAAAAGCTGTCATTGATCCGGCTGTCGGCCTTCAAGGCTATCAAGCCAGAGAAATTGCATTCGCTATTAATATTCCAAAAGAGCTTGTGGGGAAAGCTGCTAAATTTATGCTTGGACTATATAAAGCGTTTGTTGAAAAAGACTGCTCAATCGCCGAAATCAACCCGCTTGTTGTTACCGGGGACGGAAATGTGATGGCGCTTGATGCAAAATTGAATTTTGACAGCAATGCGTTGTACAGACAAAAGGACATTATGGAATACAGAGATTTGGATGAAGAAGATCCGAAAGAAATCGAAGCGTCCAAATATGACCTAAGCTACATTTCCCTTGATGGAAATATCGGCTGTATGGTAAACGGCGCGGGACTTGCAATGTCCACAATGGATATTATCAAGCATTACGGTGGAGAACCGGCCAACTTCCTTGATGTGGGCGGCGGTGCAACCGCGGAAAAAGTCACGGAAGCATTTAAAATCATTCTTTCTGATCAAAACGTTAAAGGGATTTTTGTCAACATTTTCGGCGGCATTATGAAATGTGATGTCATCGCAGAAGGGGTTGTTGAAGCGACTAGACAAGTTGGTTTGACATTGCCGCTTGTTGTCCGTCTTGAAGGCACAAACGTGGATCTAGGGAAGAAAATCCTTAGTGAATCAGGATTAAACATTACATCTGCGGAATCAATGGCTGACGGCGCGCAGAAAATCGTATCCTTAGTTTAAGAAAGAATGAAAGGCAGGGGACCATATAATGAGTGTTTTTATTAATAAAGATACAAGAGTTATTGTACAAGGGATTACAGGTTCTACCGCTTTATTTCATACGAAGCAGATGCTCGAATACGGCACAAATATCGTAGGCGGTGTAACACCTGGAAAAGGCGGAACTGAAGCGGAAGGTGTTCCTGTATTTAATACAGTGGCTGAAGCAGTTCAAACGACCGGCGCTAACGCGTCTGTTATATATGTGCCTGCACCGTTTGCAGCTGATGCGATTATGGAAGCGGTAGATGCGGAGCTTGATCTCGTGATTTGTATCACAGAACACATTCCGGTTTTGGATATGGTGAAGGTCAAACGTTTCATGGAAGGCAAGAAAACGAGACTGATAGGGCCGAACTGCCCTGGTGTCATTACGCCTGAAGAATGTAAAATCGGCATTATGCCCGGATACATCCATAAAAAGGGTCATGTAGGCGTTGTATCACGTTCAGGAACATTAACATACGAAGCGGTACACCAGCTCTCAGAAGCGGGCGTAGGACAGTCTACAGCTGTTGGAATCGGCGGCGACCCTGTAAATGGAACAAACTTTATTGACGTTTTAAAAGCGTTTAACGAAGATCCTGACACACACGCTGTCATCATGATTGGCGAAATCGGCGGTACTGCCGAAGAGGAAGCGGCAGAGTGGGTAAAAGCCAACATGACAAAACCGGTAGTCGGTTTTATCGGCGGTAAGACAGCACCTCCTGGGAAGCGCATGGGGCATGCAGGCGCCATTATTTCCGGCGGAAAAGGGACAGCTGATGAAAAAATCAAAACCCTTAATGCATGCGGAATTGAAGTTGCAGAGACACCTTCTGTTATGGGTGAAACCTTAATTAAGGTGCTGAAAGAGAAGAACCTGTTCGAAACTTGTAAAACGCATTAATAAAAAAGGGACAGCCGTTAAGGCTGTTCCTGCTTTTTCTGTCAAAAGGAGGTCAATCTATTGGATCAGGCCGCTGCCTGCTTAACGACTTGCAGAATCAATCAATTATTATCCCCATCCCTTCTATTAAAATGGTGGAAAGCCGATCCGTCTATGTCGCTGACATCATCGGTGTTACAAACGGTTACTCGTGATAAAATGAAAGCAGCTGCATTAAAAAAGAAAATAGAAGAATTTTACCCAAAGCTCCAACGCGTACTTGCTGCTTATCGTGAGCAAGGCATTAACACCATTCCTATCTCTTCAAAGCAATATCCTTTCTGGCTTAAAAGCATTTATGATCCCCCTGCCGTACTGTTTGCAAAAGGTGATATGACTCTTCTTTCGAAAGGGAGAAAAATTGGAATTGTAGGGACAAGAAATCCAACAGCTTATGGGAAACAAGTTGTCAATCATCTTACAAAAGAGATCTGTCGTAAAGGTTGGGTGATTGTCAGCGGACTGGCGTCTGGGATAGACGGAATGTCCCATGCTGCAAGTATTAAGGCGAAGGGGCGGACAATTGGCGTCATTGCAGGCGGATTTCAACACATTTATCCCCGAGAAAACCTTCAGTTAGCAGATCACATGGCTAAACACCATATCCTGCTGTCAGAGCACCCACCTGAAACTAAACCCCAAAAATGGCATTTCCCTATGAGAAACCGTATTATCAGCGGACTAAGTGAAGGCGTTATTGTCGTTCAGGGCAAAGAAAAAAGCGGTTCGCTGATTACTGCCTATCAAGCATTGGAACAAGGGAGAGAGGTATTTGCCGTACCCGGTTCATTGTTTGACCCTTACGCCGGAGGTCCTATAAAACTGATCCAGCAGGGGGCTAAAGCCATATGGTCAGCAGAGGATATTTTCGAGGAACTTCCTGAGAGAAACGTTCAATATACGGAACCCTTTTGAATTATCGTTTGACAAACGGTATTGTAATATTTAATAATAGTGAGGATTTAAAGTTGCATATTGTTTTCTATTTAATTAATGACGTTCATGATAAAGAATGAAATGTTGAAAGCCAAATAAAGACAGCTGCAAAAATAAAATTGAAATATCTTGAAAAGAGAGAGAACACCTCTTGAGGGGGATGAAAATGTCTGATTATCTAGTCATCGTGGAATCGCCCGCTAAGGCGAAAACGATTGAACGTTACTTAGGTAAAAAATATAAAGTAAAAGCATCAATGGGACATGTCCGGGATCTTCCAAAAAGTCAAATGGGAGTTGACATAGAACAGAATTTTGAACCGAAATATATTACCATTCGAGGTAAAGGCCCGGTATTAAAAGAGCTGAAAACGGCTGCGAAAAAAGCCAAAAAAGTGTATCTCGCAGCCGACCCCGACAGAGAAGGGGAAGCGATTGCATGGCATTTGGCACACAGTCTTGATTTAGATCTCAACTCAGACTGCCGTGTGGTGTTTAACGAAATTACAAAAGACGCTATTAAGGAATCGTTTAAGCATCCCCGCATGATCAATATGGATTTAGTGGATGCACAGCAAGCGAGACGTATTTTAGACAGGCTTGTCGGATATAAAATCAGTCCAATCTTATGGAAAAAAGTCAAAAAAGGGCTTAGCGCAGGACGCGTGCAATCCGTTGCCCTCCGTTTGATTATTGACCGTGAAAAAGAGATTAACGACTTTAAGCCTGAGGAATATTGGACAATTGACGGTACGTTCTTAAAAGGTCAAGAAACCTTTGAAGCGAGCTTTTTCGGGAAAAACGGCAAAAAACTTCCTTTAAATAGTGAAGCTGATGTAAAAGAGATTCTTTCTCAGCTCAAAGGGAATCAATATACAGTTGAAAAAGTAACCAAAAAGGAACGCAAACGTAATCCTGCTTTGCCTTTTACCACTTCTACCCTGCAGCAGGAAGCGGCTCGCAAGCTCAATTTCAGAGCGAAGAAAACGATGATGATTGCACAGCAATTATATGAAGGAATTGATTTAGGAAGAGAAGGAACGGTTGGTCTGATCACGTATATGAGAACGGATTCAACCCGTATTTCAAATACGGCTGTTGATGAAGCAGCTGCATTTATTGATCAGACATATGGAAAAGAGTTCCTAGGCGGAAAACGGAAGCCTGCGAAAAAGAATGAAAATGCCCAGGATGCCCACGAAGCAATTCGGCCGACATCAGTTCTTAGAAAACCAAGTGAATTAAAAGCAGTCCTCGGCAGAGACCAAATGAGACTGTATAAATTAATTTGGGAGCGTTTTGTTGCCAGCCAAATGGCACCGGCTGTTCTCGATACAATGAGTGTCGACCTGACAAACAACGGTTTGACATTTCGTGCAAATGGAAGTAAAGTCAAGTTTTCCGGGTTTATGAAGGTGTATGTTGAAGGAAAAGACGATCAAATGGAAGAAAAAGACCGGATGCTGCCTGACTTACAAGAAGGCGACACGGTATTATCAAAAGATATAGAACCTGAGCAGCATTTTACCCAGCCGCCTCCGCGATATACTGAGGCCCGGCTTGTTAAAACCCTTGAAGAACGCGGTATCGGCCGTCCATCCACATATGCTCCGACACTTGATACTATTCAGCGGCGCGGCTACGTGGCATTGGATAATAAACGTTTCGTTCCGACTGAATTAGGTCAGATCGTTCTTGACTTGATCATGGAGTTTTTCCCTGAGATCATTAACGTTGAGTTTACAGCTAAAATGGAGAGAGATCTTGATCATGTTGAAGAAGGAAATACCGAATGGGTCAAGATTATCGATAATTTCTACACCGATTTTGAAAAACGCGTCAAAAAAGCCGAATCGGAAATGAAGGAAGTTGAGATTGAACCAGAGTATGCTGGAGAGGATTGTGAATTGTGCAGTTCTCCAATGGTATATAAAATGGGACGGTACGGTAAATTCTTAGCTTGCTCCAATTTCCCTGACTGCCGGAACACGAAACCGATTGTGAAACAAATCGGCGTGAAGTGTCCGAGCTGCGGAGAAGGAAACATTGTTGAGCGAAAATCGAAAAAGAAACGGGTGTTTTACGGCTGTGACCGTTATCCGGACTGTGAATTCGTATCCTGGGACAAACCAATTGAACGAAAGTGCCCGAAATGCGGAAAAATGCTCGTCGAGAAAAAACTCAAAAAAGGCATACAAGTCCAATGCGTGGAATGCGATTATAAGGAAGAACCACAGAAGTAGCGGTGAGCAGGGTCTTGCTCACCTTCTTTGTGTGTTAAAAGAAGGCCTTGAATAATAAACTAGGAGATGTGAAAGATGAACCAACAAACAGTGAATGTAATCGGAGCCGGACTCGCAGGAAGTGAAGCAGCATGGCAGCTTGCCAAACGCGGGATTCAAGTCAAATTGTATGAAATGCGGCCTGTGAAACAAACGCCTGCGCACCATACTGATAAATTTGCCGAGCTAGTCTGCAGCAACTCTCTTCGCTCTAATACACTTGCTAACGCGGTCGGTGTATTAAAGGAAGAGATGCGTGCGCTTGATTCAGCCATCATCGCGGCTGCTGACGAATGTTCGGTGCCTGCCGGAGGGGCTCTTGCAGTAGACCGTCATGAATTTGCCGCAAGTGTGACAAATCGGGTGAAAAATCATCCAAACGTAACCGTTATTAATGAAGAAGTGACTAAGATTCCTGAAGGTCCTACCATTATCGCAACGGGACCGTTAACATCTGAATCGCTGTCTGCCCAGCTGAAGGAGCTGACTGGAGAGGACTATTTATATTTTTATGACGCAGCGGCGCCAATTGTAGAAAAAGACAGCCTTGATATGGATAAAGTGTACTTGAAATCCCGCTATGATAAAGGTGAAGCAGCATATTTGAACTGCCCTATGACAGAAGAAGAATTTGACCGTTTCCATGAAGCTTTAACATCAGCAGAAACAGTCCCGTTAAAAGAATTTGAAAAAGAGATTTTCTTTGAAGGCTGCATGCCGATTGAAGTCATGGCAAAACGCGGTAAGAAAACAATGCTGTTCGGTCCGATGAAACCGGTTGGGCTAGAGCATCCTGTTACAGGAAAACGTCCTTATGCCGTCGTTCAGCTCAGACAGGATGATGCTGCGGGCACACTTTATAATATTGTAGGATTCCAGACACATTTAAAATGGGGAGATCAAAAGGAAGTCCTCAAATTGATTCCAGGGCTTGAAAATGTAGAAATCGTCAGATATGGCGTGATGCACAGAAATACATTTATTAACTCTCCGAGCTTGTTAAAGCCGACTTATCAATTTCAAAACCGCAGTGACCTGTTCTTTGCAGGCCAAATGACGGGAGTAGAAGGATATGTGGAATCAGCTGCTTCAGGACTGGTAGCAGGCATTAATGCGGCGAAGCTTGTATTGGGAGAAGAGCTTGTTATTTTCCCGCAGGAAACGGCAATTGGCAGTATGGCTCATTATATTACAACAACAAACCAGAAGAACTTCCAGCCGATGAATGCAAACTTTGGGCTTTTAAAAGAACTGCCTGTTAAAATTAAAAATAAAAAAGAACGAAATGAACAATACGCGAATCGTGCAATTGAAACAATTCAAACAATTTCGAAAACAATATAGGTATTGATTGCAACCTGAACGCGATTTGTGATACCATTTAAAAGCCCTTCCTGGGGAGGTATTAGGCATGGAGAATGTTAAGAATTTCGTAAAGTTATTCGTTGAATATTTACAAATTGAAAAAAATTATTCACAATATACTATTGTGAATTATGTGGATTCAATTGAAGAATTCGAGACTTTCCTGCGCGTTCAAGGTATAAATGGATTTGAAGAAGCTGCATATCAAGATACTAGGATTTTTTTGACAGAAGCCTATGAAAAAGGTTTATCGAGAAGAACAATAAGCAAAAAGATATCTGCATTAAGAAGCTTTTATAAGTTTCTGATGCGGGAAAAGCTTGTTGAAGAAAATCCGTTTCAGCTTGTTCATCTGCCGAAACAAGAGAAACGGATACCGAAGTTTCTATATCAAAAAGAGCTTGAGGAGCTGTTTGAAGTTTCAGATATAAGCCAGCCGGCCGGAATGAGGGATCAAGCGCTGTTAGAGCTGCTCTATGCCACCGGAATGAGGGTCAGTGAATGCTGTTCCATAACTGTTAATGATGTTGATTTATTTATGGACACTGTGCTTGTTCACGGTAAAGGCAAGAAGCAGCGCTATATCCCCTTTGGGTCTTATGCCCGCGAAGCGTTGAAGATATACATGAATAGCGGAAGACAGTGCTTGCTGATGAAGGCAAAAGAACCTCATGATCTATTATTCGTAAATCAAAGAGGCGGACCGCTTACAGCCCGTGGCGTCAGACATATTTTAAGCGGGCTTGTTCAAAAAGCGTCCGGCACTTTACATATCCATCCGCATATGCTTCGACACACGTTCGCCACCCATCTGTTAAATGAAGGAGCGGATTTGAGAAGCGTTCAAGAACTGCTCGGGCATTCCAATCTGTCTTCGACACAGATATACACGCACGTTTCGAAGGAAATGTTGAGAAACACATATATGTCCCACCACCCAAGAGCATTTAAGAAAAATTAAAGGAGGCCCTTTATGTCATCTTTTCATGCGACCACAATATTTGCCGTACAGCATAAAGGACGAAGCGCTATGTCTGGAGACGGCCAAGTAACGTTTGGTCAGGCTGTTGTCATGAAACACACGGCACGAAAAGTGAGAAAACTGTTTAACGGCAAGGTTCTTGCTGGCTTTGCGGGATCTGTTGCAGACGCTTTCACTTTATTCGAAAAGTTTGAAGCCAAGCTTGAAGAATATAACGGCAACTTAAAACGGGCGGCTGTTGAGCTTGCGAAGGAATGGCGCAGCGATAAAGTGCTTAGAAAGCTTGAAGCCATGCTGATTGTGATGAATCAGGATACTTTGCTTCTTGTATCGGGAACAGGCGAGGTGATCGAACCAGATGACGGCATTCTCGCGATTGGATCAGGAGGCAATTACGCTTTGGCAGCGGGAAGAGCATTGAAAAAGCATGCCGGTGAAAGCATGTCTGCAAGTGAGATTGCCAGAGCCGCGTTAGAAACAGCAGGCGAAATTTGTGTTTACACGAACGATCAAATCATACTGGAAGAGCTTGAATAGAAAGGACTTGAGGCGCATGGAAAAAAAACCGTTAACTCCTAGACAGATTGTAGATCGGTTAGACCAATATATTGTCGGTCAGCAAAATGCGAAAAAAGCTGTCGCCGTGGCATTAAGAAACCGCTATAGAAGAAGTCTTCTGGATGAAAAGCTGAAGGACGAGGTCGTTCCGAAAAACATTTTAATGATGGGTCCTACCGGCGTCGGGAAAACTGAAATTGCCAGACGAATCGCTAAGCTTTCAGGTGCGCCATTTATCAAAATTGAAGCTACTAAATTTACCGAAGTCGGCTATGTAGGCAGAGATGTTGAATCAATGGTCAGAGATCTTGTGGAGACTTCTGTTCGGCTTATAAAAGAAGAGAAAATGAATGAAGTAAAGGAACAGGCTGAAGAAAATGCAAACAAACGCATTGTTCGTCTGTTAGTTCCTGGGAAGAAAAAACAATCTGGCGTTAAAAATCCGTTTGAAATGTTTTTTGGAGGCAGCCAGCCGAATGGTGAAGATGAGGCGGAGAGCCAGGAAGAAGCAAACATCGAAGAAAAAAGAAAACGAATGGCGCATCAGCTGGCTTTAGGAGAGCTCGAAGACTACTATGTAACAGTAGAAGTCGAAGAACAGCAGCCTTCTATGTTTGACATGCTGCAGGGCTCGGGTATGGAGCAGATGGGTATGAATATGCAGGATGCGCTGAGCGGATTAATGCCAAAGAAAAAGAAACGGCGCAAAATGACAGTCAGAGAAGCCAGAAAAGTCCTGACGAATGAAGAAGCAAGCAAACTCATCGATATGGATGAAGTCAGCCAGGAAGCTGTTCAGAGAGCAGAAGAGAGCGGGATTATTTTTATCGATGAGATTGATAAAATCGCAAAGAACGGCGGTGCATCTTCTTCTGCCGATGTTTCAAGAGAAGGCGTTCAGCGGGATATCCTACCGATTGTTGAGGGTTCAACCGTTGTCACAAAATATGGTTCTGTAAAAACAGACCATGTATTATTTATTGCAGCAGGAGCGTTTCATATGGCCAAACCGTCTGATTTGATTCCTGAGCTGCAGGGGCGTTTCCCGATTCGTGTAGAACTGAACAAACTCACGGTGGATGACTTCGTGAGAATTTTGGTTGAGCCGGATAATGCGCTCTTGAAACAATATCAAGCATTATTGCAGACTGAAGGTATATCTCTTGAATTTTCTGACGAAGCTATTCATAAGATTGCTGAAGTTGCTTATCATGTGAACCAGGACACAGATAATATCGGTGCGAGACGCCTTCATACAATACTTGAACGCCTATTAGAAGATTTGTCGTTCGAAGCTCCTGATGTAACGATGGAGAAAATAACGATTACACCACAGTATGTCGAAGAAAAACTCGGAACGATAGCCAAAAACAAAGATTTAAGTCAATTTATATTGTGAAAAATTTAATATGAGGAATGTTTAGGAGGATTATTTATCATGGCTTTATTACAAAAAACAAGAATTATTAACTCCATGCTGCAAGCTGCGGCAGGGAAACCGGTAAACTTCAAGGAAATGGCGGAGACGCTGCGGGATGTCATTGATTCCAATATTTTCGTTGTAAGCCGCAGAGGGAAACTCCTTGGGTATTCTATTAACCAGCAAATTGAAAATGATCGTATGAAAAAAATGCTTGAGGATCGTCAATTCCCTGAAGAATATACGAAAAATCTGTTTAATGTCCCTGAAACATCTTCTAACTTGGATATTAATAGTGAATACACTGCTTTCCCTGTTGAGAACAGAGACTTATTCCAAGCTGGTTTAACGACAATTGTGCCGATCATCGGAGGAGGGGAAAGATTAGGAACACTCATTCTTTCACGTTTACAGGATCAATTCAATGATGATGACTTAATTCTAGCTGAATACGGCGCAACAGTTGTCGGAATGGAAATCCTAAGAGAAAAAGCAGAAGAAATTGAAGAGGAAGCAAGAAGTAAAGCTGTCGTACAAATGGCTATCAGCTCGCTTTCTTACAGTGAGCTTGAAGCAATTGAGCACATTTTTGAGGAGCTTGACGGAAACGAAGGCCTTCTCGTTGCTAGTAAAATCGCTGACCGCGTCGGCATTACCCGTTCGGTTATTGTGAACGCACTCAGAAAGCTGGAGAGCGCCGGCGTCATTGAGTCAAGGTCATTAGGAATGAAAGGTACTTATATCAAAGTGCTAAACAACAAATTCCTAATCGAATTAGAAAATCTAAAATCTCATTAATCAAAAAAAGAACCCCCTTTAAGGGGTTCTTTTTTTATTTCAAATAAAGGAAATCAATAAGCTTTATTTCCTGGGTTGAAAGTCTTTCTGTGTAATGATTTTAATAAATCTTGCATATTTCTTCAAAAAGTTTCAAAAATGACGAAAAGAAAGGAGAAAAAACAGAAATTCTGCTATTTTCAGGCTTATATCAAGGTGGAAAATGTAGTTCTAACAATCTAGGACTTTATACCTAGTTGTAAAATAGATAATTGTGAGGACATTTTTTTACACGAACTTCATAGACTTTATGCCTGTTATTTCTTACAATAAGCATATAGTTTTACAATTCTCGACAAGGATATTGAGGGTGAAAAAAACTGAAATGGAGGTAAGTGGATTTGAGCTTATTTTCTGGAACGATACAAAATCTTGAAAATGCCTTGAGCAGAGCGGATGTTAAGCAAAAAGTCATAACTAATAATATCGCCAATATAGATACACCGAACTATAAGGCAAAAAAAGTCTCTTTCCAAAATTTATTAGATCAAGAATCCTCACGTCTTGATGCGATAAAAACAGACTATCGTCATGTTGATTTTTCTGATACTGATTCGAATTATTCAATTGTTGCGAGCGGAGATACATCGTATCAGCAAAATGGAAACAATGTAGATGTTGACAAAGAGATGACAGAATTGGCGCAAAATCAAATCAACTATCAAGCTTTAGTTGAAAGAATGAACGGTAAATTTAATTCGCTGAAGACCGTATTAACAGGAGGAAAATGATGACAGCTTTTCAGAGCTTAAATGTTTCAGCATCTGCTTTAACAGCTCAGCGGGTCAGAATGGATGTTGTATCATCTAACTTAGCAAATATGGATACGACAAGAGCTAAGCAGGTGAATGGAGAGTGGGTGCCTTACAGAAGAAAAATGGTCTCCCTTCAGTCAAAAGGTGAATCGTTCTCTTCCATTCTTAATTCTCAAATGAGCGGAAGCGGTCATGCTGGAAACGGTGTGAAGGTTTCAAAAATTACGGAGGATAAATCGGATTTTAATCTTGTCTATGATCCGACAGATCCTGATGCAAACGCTGAAGGATATGTGCAAAAACCTAATGTAGATCCATTAAAGGAAATGGTTGACCTTGTCAGCAGCACCAGATCATATGAGGCGAATGTCACTGCGATGAATGCCACAAAGGGAATGCTGATGAAGGCATTAGAAATCGGAAAGTAGGTGAATGAATGTGATTAATGCAATTTCTCCTTTTCAGGTTCAAAATACTCAAAACACTCAAAATGCAACAAATCAAGTAAACAATAGCCAAAAAACAGATTCTTCAAATCAAACAAGCTTTTCGGAGCTTTTAAAAAACTCTATTAGTTCGTTAAATGAGTCCCAAGTAGCTTCTGACAACATGACTAATGCCTTGGCTGCAGGAAAAGATGTAAATCTTGATGAGGTCATGATCGCCGCTCAAAAAGCTAGCATCTCTCTAACTGCAGCAACAGAGTTCCGCAATAAAGCTGTGGAAGCTTATCAGGAGATTATGAGAATGCAAATGTAGGGGGTCTGACGATTTAGAGAAAGAGTGGAATGACCGGGGGTTAACATGAATCGTACTCTAATGCAAATGAAAAACAAAACGAGTGAGTTTTGGAAAAATAGATCTAAATTACAAAAGATTTTAATGGTTAGTGTGTTAGCGGCAATTATTATTATTGGAATTATTATTAGTGTTTTTGCTTCCAGTACAAAGATGGCTCCGCTTTACAAAGATTTATCTGCCGAAGAAGCAGGAAAAATCAAAGAAGAATTGGATGCGAAAAAAGTACCAAACGAACTTTCGAGTGGCGGTACAGTGATTAGCGTTCCGGAGGATCAGGTTGATTCTTTGAAAGTGCAGCTGGCTGCAGAAGGACTTCCTAAAACAGGATCAATTGATTACTCGTTTTTTGGGCAGAATGCCGGCTTTGGTTTGACAGACAATGAGTTTGATATGGTAAAAGTGAAAGCGACACAGACAGAACTGTCAAACTTGATCAATGAAATGGACGGTATTAAAAACTCAAAAGTAATGATTAATCTCCCGAAAGACGCTGTGTTTGTCGGTGAAGAGCAATCTGCAGCTTCTGCTTCAATCGTTCTGCAGATTCAACCGGGTTACACACTTGACCAAAGCCAGATCAACGGACTGTATCATCTGGTATCTAAAAGCGTGCCGAACCTAAAAGAAGATAATATCGTCATCATGGACCAAAATTCTACATACTACGACAAATCAGACAGCAATGCAGGGTCCTACGCGGATAGTTATTCTTCTCAGCAAGGAATTAAGTCTCAAGTTGAAAAAGACATTCAAAAACATGTTCAGTCACTGCTAGGTACGATGATGGGCCAAGATAAAGTCGTTGTCTCCGTTACAGCAGACATCGATTTCACAAAAGAAAATCGTACAGAAGACATTGTCGAACCTGTGGATAAAGAAAACATGGAAGGCATTGCAGTCAGCGCGGAAAAGGTATCTGAAACATACCAGGGCGACGGTGCAGCCAACGGCGGAACTGCCGGAACCGGCGAGGATGATGTCACAAATTATAAGGCTGATGGTGAAAATGCCGAAAGCGGGAACTACGAAAAAAATAGCAACAAAATCAATTACGAGGTTAACCGAATCCATAAAGAAATCGCTGAAAGTCCTTATAAGGTCAGAGATTTAGGGATTCAAGTCATGGTAGAGCCGCCTGATGCCAAAAACACAGCGTCACTATCAACTGAAAGACAGGATGATATACAAAAAATCCTCTCAACTGTAGTCAGAACATCTTTAGATAAAGATGAAACGCAAAACCAGAATTTATCTGATGCTGATATCAATAATAAAATTGTTGTCTCCGTTCAGCCATTTGACGGAAAAGTCAATTTGGATACAAACACGGAGAAATCCTCAGGTATCCCGCTGTGGGCATATATTACAGGCGGTGTTTTAATCGCTGCGATTATTGTTCTGATCATTATGCTTATCAGAAAGAAACGGGCGCAAGAGGATGAATTCGAGGAGTATGAGTATGAGGTTCCTCAAGAACCAATCAATTTACCTGATATCAACGAAGAGGAAAATGAAACAGCGGAAACAGTCAGACGAAAACAGCTTGAAAAGATGGCGAAAGACAAGCCGGAAGATTTTGCAAAACTGCTGAGAAGCTGGCTGGCCGAGGATTAGGAGGAATAAGAAATGGCGAGACGTGATCAAGATAAGCTTACAGGAAAACAAAAAGCAGCCATTCTCATGATTTCCTTGGGGTTAGATGTGTCAGCTTCTGTTTATAAGCACTTAACCGATGAAGAAATTGAAAGGCTTACGCTGGAAATATCAGGTGTTCGAAGCGTCGATCATCAAAAAAAGGATGAAATCATAGAAGAATTTCACAATATAGCCATTGCACAAGATTATATTTCTCAAGGCGGTTTAAGCTATGCAAGACAAGTTCTAGAAAAGGCGCTTGGAGAGGATAAAGCGGAAAACATTCTAAACAGGCTGACGTCTTCTTTGCAGGTGAAACCATTTGATTTCGCCAGAAAAGCGGAGCCTGAACAAATTTTGAATTTTATCCAGCAAGAGCATCCTCAGACAATGGCTTTAATCTTGTCTTATTTAGATCCTGTGCAGGCCGGGCAAATTTTATCGGAGCTGAATCCTGAAGTTCAGGCTGAGGTTGCGAGAAGAATTGCGGTCATGGATAGAACGTCACCAGAAATTATTAATGAGGTAGAACGGATTCTGGAACAAAAATTATCTTCTGCATTTACTCAGGATTATACACAAACAGGCGGAATTGAAGCTGTTGTGGAAGTGTTAAACGGAGTAGACAGAGGGACAGAGAAGACGATATTGGATTCATTGGAAATTCAGGATCCCGATCTTGCTGAAGAGATTAAAAAGCGGATGTTTGTCTTCGAAGATATTGTCACACTTGATAACCGTGCTATTCAGAGAGTCATTCGCGATGTTGAGAACGACGATTTGCTCCTTTCATTAAAGGTTGCAAGCGAGGAAGTCAAAGAAATTGTATTCAGCAATATGTCACAGCGTATGGTTGAAACCTTCAAAGAAGAAATGGAATTTATGGGCCCTGTACGCTTGAAAGACGTAGAAGAAGCTCAATCGAGAATTGTAAGCATCGTCAGAAAGCTTGAAGAAGCCGGTGAAATTGTGATAGCAAGAGGCGGAGGGGATGATATTATTGTCTAATATCATTAAACAAGAATCATCTTTTTCTCCACAAAAGGAAAAAAGAAAACTTTCTATACAAGAGGTGCGTATTGATCATTCCCACCTTTTGCAGGCTGAAGAGAACCCGGAGGCTCTTATGGCCCGAGTGAAAGAGGAAGCTGACCGGATTTCTGAGCAGGCGAACAGTCATATAGAAAATACTCGCCGTCAAATTGAGCAGGAGAAAAATGATTGGGCGGCTGAAAAACAGAAGCTAATTGAGGAAGCAAAAGCCGAGGGCTTTGAACAAGGAGTAGCATTGGGCAAAGCAGAGGCAATGCAACAGTATGCCGAACTGATCGGCCAAGCGAACAGAATTACTGAAATGTCCAGAAAAGCTGTTGAGGACAAGCTTGAAGACGCTAATGAAGAAATCGTTGAGCTTGCCGTTGCATTGGCAAAAAAAGTATGGCAGCAAAAATCTGATGATAAAGAAGCTTTCCACCTGCTTGTACAACAGGTTGTAAACGAAGTGAAGGAATATGACGATATATCAATTTATGTTGATCCTTATTACTATGAGACAATCTTTCAGCAAAAAGATGAAATCCAGCAGCTTCTTTATAAAGAATGCCGTCTTGGTATATATGCTGATGAAAAAGCTCAAAAAGGAACCTGTTATATTGAAACTCCTTTTGGCAGGGTAGATGCGAGTGTTGACACACAATTGATGCAATTGAAAGATAAACTTCTGACAGTGCTGGAAGCGGGTGCAGCTGAATGAAGACACAGAGTCTGATAGATTGTATAGAAATGACAGACTCGTATAAACGGTACGGAAAAGTCAAGCGGGTCATCGGCCTGATGATTGAATCAAAAGGCCCTGCAAGCTCAATTGGCGACGTATGCCTGATTTATGCAAAAGGACAATCTGGGAAAGTCATTAAAGCCGAGGTAGTCGGCTTCCAAGAAGAAAATATTTTGCTTATGCCTTATTTAGAGGCTGCGAGTATTGCACCAGGCAGCATTGTAGAAGCTACTGGGGAATCTCTTCGGATTAAAGTTGGATCTGGACTGATCGGGCAAGTCATCGATGCTTTTGGAGAACCGCTTGACGGAAAACTTCTGCCCAAAGGGCTTTCGCCTGTATCGACGGAGCAATCACCGCCCAACCCGATGAAACGGCCGCCTATCCGTGAAAAAATGGGTGTTGGCGTCAGATCCATTGACAGCTTGCTGACAGTCGGTAAAGGCCAGCGGATTGGAATATTTGCCGGAAGCGGTGTCGGAAAAAGCACATTAATGGGAATGATTGCTAAGCAGACAGAAGCTGACTTAAACGTCATTGCACTTGTCGGAGAACGTGGACGAGAGGTCCGGGAGTTTATTGAAAAAGATCTTGGGAAAGAGGGGCTGAAACGATCGATTGTAGTTGTTGCCACCTCAGACCAGCCAGCATTAATGAGATTGAAAGCGGCATATACAGCGACTGCAATTGCCGAGTATTTTCGAGATAGAGGCCAAAATGTCATGTTTATGATGGATTCTGTTACAAGGGTGGCGATGGCGCAGCGTGAGATTGGTTTAGCTGCTGGAGAACCACCGACGACAAAAGGCTATACACCCTCTGTGTTCGCTATTTTACCTCGTTTATTAGAACGAACAGGTGCAAACGAGCACGGAACCATTACGGCATTTTATACAGTGCTGGTAGACGGCGATGACATGAATGAACCGATTGCCGATACCGTACGCGGAATTTTAGACGGACATATTGTGTTGGACAGGGCGCTTGCCAATAAAGGCCAATTTCCGGCAGTTAATGTCCTAAAAAGCATCAGCAGGGTGATGTCAAACATATCGACAAGACAGCACCTGGATGCGGCAAATAAATTCCGCGAACTTTTATCGACATATCAAAATTCGGAAGATCTCATTAATATCGGAGCTTACAAAAGAGGCTCATCAAGAGAAATTGATGAAGCGATACAATTTTATCCGCAGCTTATTCAATTTTTAAAGCAGGGAACAGATGAACCGGCATCATTGGAAGAAAGCATTGCTGCATTAACTAGTTTGACAGGAAATGAGGAATAAAACGTGGCTTATCAATTTAGATTCCAAAAGCTGCTGGAACTAAAAGAAAATGAGAAAGACCAATCCTTATCCGATTATCAGCAATCAGTTTCTGAATTTGAAAACGTTGCTGAAAAATTATATGAGAGTATGAGCAAAAAAGAATTACTAGAACAAAATAAAGAAAAGAAATTAAAAAGCGGCATGAGTGTACAAGAAATGAGGCACTACCAACAATTTGTCTCAAATCTTGATAATACGATTTATCACTATCAAAAGCTTGTCATTATGAAAAGAAATCAAATGAATCAAAAACAAGAAATTTTGACAGAGAAAAATATTGAAGTGAAAAAGTTTGAAAAAATGCGTGAAAAACAGTTTAAAATGTTTGCTCTTGAAGACAAAGCTGCAGAAATGAAAGAAATGGACGATATTTCGATTAAGCAGTTTATGATTCAAGGCCATTAGGAGCGAATGTAATGTCCGGCAAAAAGAAAGAATCAGGTAAGTTCCGTTCGGTTTTGCTTATCATTATCCTCCCGCTGATGTTTCTTCTAATCGCAGGGGGGATTGTTCTTTGGGCTGCTGGTGTCAATGTGTTAAAGCCGATCCAGGATGCTGCGGCAAAAACGCCGGTTCTTAAGGAATTGGTTCCTGAAACCGAAAATAAAAAAGGCACAGCATCAAGTAAGGATAGCAGTAATACGGCAGCTCTGGAAAAGACCATTAAGGATCAAAAAAGTGAAATCAGTATATTGAATAAAGATTTAGAAACAAGCAAATCGGAAATCGATAGGCTCAATCAAAAGATTCGTTCACTTGAAAAGACGGCGGAGGACCAAAAAAAGTCATCTGAAGATCATACTGAGGGAACATCAGACTCTAAAGCTTCATCTAAAAATGACAAAGTGATCAGTGTGTACAAAAGCATGGACAGCGGAAAGGCTGCGAAAATTATTGCCCAATTAAAGGAGCAAGAAGCACTGAAAATATTGAATGGCCTAAGCAAAAAGCAGCTTGCTGACATATTGGCAAAAATGACTCCTGAGCAAGCAGCAACCTATACAGAAAAAATTGCTGCCAGCCAAGAATAGGGGGAATTAAAGGTGAAGCTGCTTGAATTATCGGGACCTTTGCTGCAAACCACAACGGGTTCTGCCGCTAAAAGCATGAAAAGTAGCCCGGGTGTTTTTCAAAACTGGCTTATATCTGAGGCAGGTTTAAAGGAACTCTCAGAACAAGAAAAGGGTACTCCGAATTCCGGAGGTCAGCTTTTAGAAGATGCGCTTAAAAAGATCGGTGAATGGCTAAAAGCAAGTCCTGAAGATCAAGACAAACAAAATGCGGGTCTTCTGCAAACATTAAGCAAACTGACAGGGAAGCAATTGGATGCGAATGCTCTGCAAATGTTGCAAAATCTTTTGCAAGCAGTTGAATCAAGATTGTCAGGCGGGATGGATCAATTGCTCACAGAAACGGAGAAAATCTTTTCAGAAGCTAAAACGGCTCTGAGTGCCAATGATTCTGCTCTTGACATTAATGGACCACTGAAGTCCGATACAGAGCAATCAAATCAGGAAAATGAAGTATCCGAGGCTGCTAAAGAATTGATCTATATCCAGATGTTCATTAGCCAGCTTGTAGAAGGGAATAAGCTGACTGATCGAGGGAACGGCAATGAAGCTCATGCCATTTACCAAAGTGGGGATCAATTTCTTTCTGCATTAGAAAAAAAAGGTGTATCTCAACAGCTAATTCAGGATCTTAAACAGCAAATGTTCACCAAAGATGAGTCGAGTTCAAAACTTTATTCGATGACAGCGTCAGAGCTGAAAAGTTTTCAAAGCTTAATGGATCAAATGTCTATGCTCCCTCAAAAAGGAACCAAAGAATGGAGTTTAGCTGAAAGCCAGTTGAAAACTTTCTTGTTATCGAAATCATCCGAATCATCACAAGACTTTGGGAAGCGTGTTTTCACACCGCTTTCGCAGAGTTCATCCAGCAAAAGTGCATCGGATGTTTCTGGAAGTATTCAGCCTGTAGATAGTAAATCAGGACTCCAAATGCTGTTTTCAGGGTATCGGGGCATAGGAGGAGTTCAAACACTTGATCTGCAGCAGATGTCAGCTGATATACCAAATGCTGAAACAAAAACGGTGGCTGATCAAGTGATCAATGCGTGGAAGCAGATGAAATATACGCCTTTCGGCAGATCAACGGGAAGCTTCACCATTCGGTTAAACCCTGAACATTTAGGATTTGTCACAATCAAGCTGACAAATGAAAATGGAATGTTTCAGAGTAAAATCATTGCATCTAGCCAATCAGCAAAAGAATTGCTTGAACAGCATCTTCCGCAGCTGAAGCAATCATTGCCGAATATGGCCGTCCAAATAGACCGTTTTACTCTTCCGGTCCAAAGCGGGGATCAGCCGATATACGGCCAGCTTGCTGATGAACAGAAACAGCAGCAAGAGGAGCAGAGACAGCAAAGGCAGAAAAAGCAATCAAATGATTTTGGCGATTTGCTCGAGGAAGTGTCGATGGTTGAAATGGAGGAGGAAGAATGACTTCTATAAGTTCAGAATATAAACTGCCTGAAAAAACGAACACCGTGTCGACGAACAACAGCAGCTTGGGGAAAGACGAGTTTTTAAAAATATTAATGACTCAAGTTCAAAACCAAGATCCGCTCAACCCGGTTGACGATAAAGAATTTATCAGTCAGATGGCGACTTTTTCAAGCTTGGAGCAAATGATGAATCTGAATACGACAATGACTCAATTCGTCGAAAACCAAGATCCGTTTACAACGTATGTTGATTGGATGGGAAAAGAAGTATCTTGGACTGATGGTAAAAGTGCAACAGATAAAACAGGCACAGTAAGCTCTGTTAAACATTCTAAAGGAAATTATTATCTCGTTCTTGATGATGGGACCGAGATCAGTCCTGCGAATGTCATGTCTGTGGGACAATCATCTAAATAAAAAAATCTGGGGGAATACATTATGTTACGTTCACTTTATTCTGGAATCAGCGGTATGAAAAACTTTCAAACAAAGCTTGACGTAATCGGTAACAACATTGCAAACGTGAATACAGTAGGATTCAAAAAGAGCCGTGTGACTTTTAAAGATATGGTAAGCCAAACAATTGCCGGCGGTTCTGCGGCCGGTGCAACTATCGGCGGTACGAACTCTAAGCAAATCGGTTTAGGTTCATCATCTGGCACAATTGATACAATTCATTCAACAAGCGCCACACAAAGTACAGGAAGAGCACTTGATTTAGCAATTGACGGTGATGGTTACTTCCGGATTGATACAGGTGATGGAACAGCTTATACAAGAGCAGGGAACTTCTATTTAGATAATACCGGAACATTGGTTACAGGTGATGGCTACCATGTGTTAAATATGAATGGAGGAACAATTAAAATTCCTACTGATGCTCAAAGCTTTAGCATTGGTCCTGATGGAAAGGTGTCAATTGTTGATGCCGGCGGTCAACCACAAGACGGCGGACAAATCGGGATTGTGACTTTTGCCAACAGTGACGGCCTAGATAAAATCGGGAGCAACTTATACCGTGAATCTTTAAACTCGGGTACGGCCAGTGCAGCGAACCAGCCCGGTGATGGCGGAACAGGTTCTCTTAAATCAGGATTTCTCGAAATGTCTAACGTTGATTTAACTGACGAATTTACTGAAATGATCGTAGCCCAGCGCGGATTCCAATCAAACTCAAAAATTATTACAACATCTGATGAAATCCTTCAAGAACTGGTTAACCTTAAACGTTAAGGAGGGAGGGGAGGCGAGTAATCGCTTCTCCGCTGTTTTATGATAAAAGTAACCCGTTTGAACGGGCAGCCCTTTACACTGAATGCGCTATTTATTGAACAGATTGAATGCTTTCCGGATACTACAATCACTCTGTCAAACGGTAAGAAGTTTGTAGTAAAAGAAGATGAAGAAGCTGTTCTGGAAAAGATCGCATCTTTCTACCGAAACATACAAATATTTTCAATGGATCAAGGAATAGAGGAACCGGAATGAAGAAAAAGTTAATGATCATCTTACTAATTATTCTTATCGTAATTGGTGCTCTCGGGGCAACGGCTTATTTTGTGTTAGGCGGAAAGTCCGAAAAAAGTGAAGCGAAAAAAAGTATTGATGAAATTGTTTCATCTTCTGTTGATGTAGAAGAAATCACAACAAATTTAAAGTCTGATAACATTATCCGTCTTGCTATTAAACTTGAAACTGATTCTGATAAATCAAAAGAAGAACTTGAGAAACGTGATTTTCAAGTGAAAGACGCTGTTATATCACTGCTGGCTGATACGAATGCTGATCAGATTGAGGGAGACAAGGGAAAAGAAACCTTTAAGAAGGAACTAAAAGATAAAATAAATAGCTACCTCCAAGAAGGAAAAGTAGAAAAAGTGTATATTACCTCCTTTAATCTGCAATAAAGCATAATTTGACAGAATACGGAGGTGAGGAAAATGTCAGGAGAAGTTCTCTCCCAAAATGAAATAGATGCACTGCTTTCTGCAATATCAACTGGTGAAATGGACGCTGAAGAGCTGAAAAAAGAAGAAAAAGAGAAGAAAGTCAAGGTTTATGATTTCAAACGTGCGCTGCGGTTTTCTAAGGATCAGATCCGCAGTTTAACGAGGATTCATGACAATTTTGCAAGACTTCTTACCACTCATTTTTCGGCTCAGCTCAGAACCTATATTCATATATCTGTCAGTTCTGTTGACCAGGTCCCTTATGAGGAATTTATCAGATCGATCCCGAACATGACGATTCTGAATCTATTTGATGTCCATCCGATGGAAGGCAGAATTATGATGGAGGTTAACCCCACGATAGCTTATACAATGATGGACCGAGTCATGGGTGGGATTGGAATCAGTCATAACAAGGTTGACAGCTTGACAGAAATTGAAACAAAAATCATTTCTAATTTATTTGAAAATGCACTGGGTAATTATAAAGAAGCTTGGCAGTCAATTGCTGATATTGAACCGGAAATGACTGAGTTTGAAGTGAATCCGCAATTCGTTCAGATGGTGTCTCCTAATGAAACAGTCGTGGTGATCTCACTTAATACTCAAATCGGTGAAATCAGCGGTGTCATTAATCTCTGTATCCCGCATATCGTCCTCGAGCCGCTCATACCGAAGCTTTCAGTCCACTATTGGATGCAATCAGACCGAAATGAGCCAAAGCCTGAGGAAACAAAGTCGCTTGAAAAACGTATCATGACAGCACAAATACCTGTCGTGGCCGAGCTCGGCACATCTGAACTGACAATAGAAGAGTTTTTAAGTTTAGAAGTCGGAGACTGCATAACTTTGGACAAATCAGTCACGGATCCTCTTACTGTATTGGTCGGAGATAAGCCGAAATTTTTAGGACAAGCCGGCCGGGTGAATCGAAAACAGGCAGTGCAAATTTTAGATCACGACATAAGAGGTGAACAAGATGGAGAATAATAGATTATCTCAAGATGAGATTGACGCGCTTCTTAACGGTACTGGCAGCACGCTTGATGAGCCAGAGGTTCCGGAAGTAGATGACTTATCGGAAATGGAGCGTGATGCGATCGGTGAAATCGGTAATATTTCATTCGGCAGTTCTGCGACAGCACTGTCAACACTTTTAAATCAAAAGGTCGATATTACGACTCCGAGCGTAACGGTTATCCCCAAAAGTAAAATCAGCGATGCGTTTCCTGAACCGTATGTAGCGATTGAAGTAAATTATACGGAGGGCTTCAGCGGCAGCAACCTGTTAGTCGTGGAACAAAGTGACGCGGCGATCATTGCTGATTTAATGATCGGGGGAGACGGAAAAGGTGCGGATCCTTCACTGGGGGAAATCCATTTAAGTGCGGTTCAAGAAGCAATGAACCAAATGATGGGATCGGCAGCCACATCAATGTCTACTGTATTCAGTAAAAAAATTGATATTTCACCGCCTCGGGTTGAATTGCTCGATGTAACTGAAGAAAAGGGCACAGACCGTATTCCTGATGATGAAATGCTGGTGAAAGTTTCTTTCAACTTAAAGGTGGGAGAATTAATAGACTCCAGTATTATGCAGCTTTACCCATTAACATTTGCGAAAGATTTAATTTCAAGCCTTATGAATTCAGGAAATGCAGAGGAAGCAACAATGGCGCAGCCTGATGCTACATACGAGCAGCCGAAAGAGCCTGTGACGCCAGAGCCTCGTATTGAACCGAAGCAACAGCAGCCGCAGCCGCCAAAAAGGCAGGGAACAGCAAAAAAAGCAGCGCCAGTTCAGGTTTCACCGGTGGAATTTTCTGCGTTTGATCCAAACGAGGCGACACAAGCCCCTATCAATAATCTGGATATGCTTTTAGATATCCCGCTTTCAATTACTGTTGAGCTCGGCAGAACAAAGAGAAGTGTAAAAGAAATTTTAGAGCTTTCTGCAGGTAGTATTATTGAGCTTGATAAATTAGCTGGTGAGCCGGTAGATATTTTAGTTAATCAGCGTATCGTTGCCAAAGGCGAGGTTGTTGTCATTGAAGAAAACTTCGGCGTAAGAGTCACTGACATTTTAAGCCAGGCAGAGCGCATTAATAATTTAAAATAACGAAATACAAGGAGAGAGATAAATTATGGCACATAGAATTTTAATTGTAGATGACGCAGCATTTATGCGAATGATGATTAAAGATATTTTGGTTAAAAACGGTTTTGAAGTAGTAGCGGAAGCTGAAAATGGAGCACAAGCAGTAGAGAAATATAAAGAGCATTCTCCTGACCTTGTTACGATGGATATCACGATGCCTGAAATGGATGGGATTACAGCATTAAAAGAAATTAAACAAATTGATGCTCAGGCAAGAATCATTATGTGTTCTGCTATGGGACAGCAATCAATGGTTATTGATGCCATTCAGGCCGGCGCTAAGGATTTCATTGTGAAACCTTTCCAAGCTGACCGTGTGCTTGAAGCAATCAACAAAACATTAAGTTAAAGGGTGTACGATTGTTGAAAAAGAGTCAATATTTCATCGCTTTTATTTGTTTTTTCGTTTTATTCACTGTACATCCAATTGCTGCTGCTGCGGCAGACTCTGAGAATTCAACTGTAAACGAATGGTTTCAAAAGAAAGATGAGAAAACTGCAGATAAGTCAGGGCAAAAGGAAGAAAAAACAACAAAAACTGCTGATGAGACGGAGGGAGCGGCTGCTCCTTCTGTCTCAGCTTTTGATTTTGTAAAGATGATTTTCGCTTTACTGTTTGTTATCGTGCTGATTTACGGGCTGGTTAAGCTCATGAACAAAAGAAATCGGCTCCTCAAGCCTTTTCAATATGTTGAAAATATTGGCGGCACATCGGTCGGCCAGAACAGATCCATACAATTGATCAAGGTCGGAAAAAGTGTGCTCGTCGTCGGTGTAGGAGAGACGATCCAGCTGCTGAAAGAAATTGAGGATGAAAAAGAGATTGAAGCCATTCTCAGTCAGCATGAAGAGGCAATGTCAAGCAAAATAGAGTGGCAAAAGTTTGTGAAGCCGCTTAAGAGTTCTGAGCATCAGCCGCAGCAAAAACTGCCTTCATTTTCAAAAGCATTAAAAGAGCAACTTGAAGAGTTAAAACAAAACCGTTCTGAAGGAAAGAAGAAAGGCCCACGTCATCATGAATGAGTTTATAAATATTTTCAGTTCAAGCGATCCGGAAAACGTAAGTTCAACTGTTAAATTACTATTATTGTTAACTGTATTTTCAGTGGCGCCTGGAATATTGATTCTTATGACTTGCTTTACTCGCATCGTCATCGTTCTGTCATTTGTCAGAACTTCACTTGCGACGCAATCTATGCCCCCAAACCAGGTTCTTATCGGGCTTGCGCTGTTTTTAACATTTTTTATTATGGCTCCTACTTTTTCAGAAATTAATAAAGAAGCGCTGACCCCATTGATGGACAACAAAATCAGCTTGGATGAAGCGTATACGAAAGCTGAGGAACCGATTAAAGAATTTATGAGTAAACACACAAGGCAGAAGGATTTGGCGCTGTTCATGAATTACGCAAAAATGGATAAACCTGAATCATTAAAGGATATTCCGCTAACAACAATGGTTCCGGCTTTTGCCATATCAGAGCTTAAAACTGCATTTCAAATAGGGTTTATGATTTTTATCCCGTTTTTAATTATAGATATGGTAGTGGCGAGCGTCTTGATGTCAATGGGAATGATGATGCTCCCTCCAGTTATGATTTCTCTGCCCTTTAAAATATTACTTTTTGTTTTGGTGGACGGCTGGTATTTAATTGTGAAATCTTTGCTTCAGAGCTTTTAGGGTAGGTGCTAAACGTGAGTTCAGAATTTGTAATTTCTATGGCGGAAAAAGCCGTATACGTAACACTGATGATCAGCGGGCCGTTATTGGCCATTGCTTTACTGGTCGGTTTAATTGTCAGCATATTTCAGGCGACAACTCAAATACAGGAACAGACTTTGGCGTTTATTCCGAAAATCGTGGCGGTTCTTCTGGCTCTCATTTTTTTTGGTCCGTGGATGCTGTCGACGATTCTTTCATTTACAACAGAGCTGTTTTCTAATCTAAATCGTTTTGCAGGGTAATGCAGAGATGAATTCAATTATTGACTTATTTCCTGCTTTTTTATTGGTTTTTATTAGAATCTCTGCTTTTTTTGTAACGATTCCGCTATTCGGACATCGAAATGTCCCAGCTGTTCACCGCATAGGATTTGCTTTTTTTCTGGCGGTTATTTGTTTCAGCACCATTGATAAACCGCCCTCTTTGGAGATAGATGAGCAATATATGCTCTTGGCTTTTAAGGAAGCCTTGGTTGGCCTATGTCTCGGCTTAATCGCTTATATGATGATTGCCGCAGTACAGATTGCCGGCTCGTTTATTGATTTTCAAATGGGATTTTCAATAGCAAACGTTATTGATCCGCAAACCGGAGCGCAAAGTCCGTTGATTGGCCAGTTTATTTATACGATGGCACTTTTGTTTATGCTGAGTGTCAATGCCCACCATTTGCTGCTGGACGGTATTTACTACAGCTTTCAGTATATTTCAGTTGATCAGGCATTTCCGAATTTCGGCGATGAAAAGTTTGCTTATTTTATCGCGAAAAGCTTTAATGCGATGTTTATTATCGCTTTTCAAATGTCAGCGCCTGTTGTGGCCAGTTTGTTTCTAGTTGATTTAGCATTAGGTATCGTGGCTCGAACTGTTCCGCAATTAAATGTATTTGTGGTCGGTCTGCCTTTAAAGATCGCTGTCAGTTTCATCATGCTTATTGTATGTATGTCCGTTATCTTCGTCGTTGTGCGGAATGTTTTCAGTTTAACGATTGAAACGATGCGGAATCTTTTAGCATTGGTCGGTGTTTCTTAATGAAGCTTAGAATTGACCTGCAGTTTTTTGCCGGGGAGAAGACTGAAAAAGCCACTCCGAAAAAACGGAAGGATACGCGAAAAAAAGGACAGGTAGCCAAAAGTTCGGATGTCAATACCGCCATTTCTTTACTTGTTATATTCCTTTCGCTTATAGCAATTGGCCCGTATATGAGAGACAGGCTGCTGTCATTTATAGAAACATTTTATACCGAATCGCTCACAATGAAGCTCTCAGAATCAAATGTGCATACCTTGTTTGTCAGCTTATTAAAGGATACGGGCATGATACTTGCACCAATCTTGCTTGTAGCTCTTGTTGCAGGGGTCGTAAGCAACTATATGCAGGTTGGATTCTTGTTTTCTGCTGAAGTGATACAGCCTAAGCTTGAAAAACTCGATCCGATCAAAGGCTTTAAACGAATATACAGTATGAGGGCGATTGTGGAGTTGATTAAATCAATTTTGAAAATCGCAGTTGTCGGTTTTGCGGCATTCGCTGTGCTTTGGCTGCATTATGGAGAAATTCTCCGGCTTCCTCTCCTGACACCTGAAGAGGTACTTTCTTTCGTTTCAAAACTCACTTTGTGGATGGGACTGAGCGGTGCAGGTGCTTTATTAATTCTTGCTGGTCTTGACTATTTATATCAGAGATTTGATTATGAGAAAAATATCAAAATGTCAAAACAAGATATAAAAGACGAGTACAAAAAATCTGAAGGTGACCCGATTATTAAGTCTAAAATTAAACAAAGACAGCGGGAAATGGCGATGAGGCGGATGATGCAGGAAGTTCCAAAAGCAGATGTCATCATCACAAACCCGACTCACTATGCGATTGCCCTGAAATATGACGAAGAAAAAATGGACGCTCCTTATATTGTTGCAAAAGGTGTTGACCACCTGGCGTTAAAAATCAGGAAAATTGCTAAAGAGCACGA
This sequence comes from Bacillus sp. F56, assembly GCF_001748205.1. Taxonomy (NCBI): domain Bacteria; kingdom Bacillati; phylum Bacillota; class Bacilli; order Caryophanales; family Bacillaceae; genus Bacillus; species Bacillus sp. F56. The sequence continues at coordinate 46,210 of NZ_BDFC01000012.1, read as the reverse complement.
TGTCATGATGGTAGAAAACAGACCGCTAGCCCGTGCGTTATATGATCAGGTGGAAATTGACCAGGCAGTGCCGGAAGAATTTTTTAAAGTCTTGGCAGAAATTCTGGCTTACGTATATAAAACAAAACAAAAAGTATATTGAATTTTTCGATTTAAAAGGAGAGAAAAAACAGCATGTCAACAAGAGATTTATCCGTTTTAATAAGTGTTGTCCTCATTGTGGCGATGCTGGTGATTCCATTTCCTCCATGGCTGTTAAGTATTTTGATCATTATTAATATTTCTCTTGCGTTGATCGTGCTTCTCACCACAATGAATATGCAGGAAGCGCTTCAGTTTTCGATTTTCCCGTCACTGCTGCTGCTTTTAACCCTATTTCGTTTGGGCTTGAACGTCTCAACTACCCGTTCAATTCTTTCACACGGTGAGGGAGGAAAAGTCGTCGAGACATTCGGAAATTTCGTTGTCGGTGGAAATGTATTAGTTGGACTCGTTGTATTTATCATCTTGATTATTATTCAGTTCATCGTCATTACAAAAGGTGCTGAACGTGTTTCTGAGGTTGCAGCAAGGTTTACGCTGGACGCAATGCCCGGGAAGCAGATGAGTATTGATGCTGATTTAAACGCAGGGATGATTACCGAACAGGAAGCGAAGCATCGCCGCGAAAAAGTGGCAAGAGAAGCAGACTTTTATGGAGCAATGGACGGTGCCAGTAAATTTGTAAAAGGTGACGCCATTGCCGGAATCATCATTGTGATGATCAATATTATTTTCGGAATCGTGATCGGAATGCTTCAGCAGGGCATGTCCATTCAAGAGGCCGCTTCACACTTTACGATGCTGACTGTAGGGGATGGAATTGTTTCGCAAATCCCGGCACTGTTAATTTCTACAGCTACGGGTATTGTGGTTACAAGAGCTGCCTCTGAAGGAAACTTAGGGCATGACATTACAGGCCAGCTGTTTGCGTATCCAAAGCTTTTATACGTCGCCGCAGCTACGATCATGCTTTTAGGTATTTTCACTCCGATCGGCATTTTTCTGACGGGGCCGCTTGCGGGGTTGCTTGCTTTTGGCGCTTATACGCTATCTAAATCTGGTAAGGAAAAAGAAGAAGTGGATGAGATTCTTGAGGAAGAGGCTGAGGTTGACGAGCTTAAAAGTCCTGAAAGCGTTGTTCAGCTACTGCATATAGATCCGATAGAATTTGAATTTGGCTATGGACTGATACCGCTTGCTGATGCCAATCAAGGCGGTGATTTATTAGACCGCATTGTTATGATACGCCGTCAGTTGGCTTTGGAACTCGGGCTTGTCATTCCTGTCGTGCGGATTAGAGATAATATAGCGTTGCAGCCTAATGAATACCGATTGAAAATTAAAGGAAACGAAGTAGCAAAAGGTGAGCTGTTGCTTGATCATTATTTAGCAATGTCGCCTACACCTGAAGACGATTTGATTGAAGGGATAGAAACAGTGGAACCTTCATTCGGACTGCCGGCCAAATGGATTAGCGAAGCGGTAAAGGATGAAGCCGACATGCTTGGTTATACAGTAGTTGATCCTGCATCAGTCGTTTCAACGCATATTACGGAGAAAATAAAACAGCATGCTCACGAATTGATCGGAAGGCAGGAGACAAAGCAGCTGATTGATCACTTGAAAGAATCGTATCCAGTCCTGGTTGAAGAGGTTACGCCAAATCCATTGTCTGTCGGTGATATTCAGAAGGTGCTTGCTAAGCTTTTAAAAGAAAAAGTTTCAATTCGAAACTTAGTAACGATCTTTGAAACACTTGCTGACTATGGGAAATTAACAACAGATTCTGATCTTTTGACAGAGTATACAAGACAAGCACTTGCTAAACAAATTACAGCCCAATTTGCCAAAGATAATGAAGTGTTGAAAGTTGTTACTTGCTCGGGCCGGGTAGAGAAGGCTATAGCAGACGGTGTGCAGCAAACGGAACATGGGAATTATTTATCGCTCGAACCAGATATTTCAGAAAGCATAGTGCGTTCTGTCGCTAAAGAAGCTGAACAGCTGTCATTACGTCAGGAAACCGCGATTCTTCTATGCTCGCCGCCTGTCAGAATGTATGTGAAACAGCTTCTGGAACGATACTTCCCTGATCTTCCGGTACTCTCTTATAACGAACTTGAGGCGAATGTTGAGGTACAAAGCATTGGAGTGGTGGATATTTAATGAAAATAAAAAAATTTACTGCTGCTTCAATGCAAGAAGCGGCACTTCTCATCAGAAAAGAATTGGGCAATGAAGCGGTCATATTAAATTCGAAAAAAATTAAAAAGCGAAAATGGTTTGGCCTCATCAACAAGCCTGCTGTTGAAGTGATCGCCGTATTGGATCAGGACTTTCTTGAGAAAAAAACGTCTCAGAAGGCAACTGAACCGAAACAAACATTAAAAACTCCGGTCAGCAGTCCGAAAATAGAGGAGAGGACATCCCCTCAAATTTCGGTGCAACAGGAGCAAGGTGATTTTTCAGCATATCAATCTGTACTTCCTGAGCCACTGCGAAAAGCAGAGAAGCTTTTGCAAGAAACGGGAATTAAAGAGTCAACGAAAACGAGCACTCTGAAAAAATTGCTTCGCTTCTCTGTGGAAGCAGGCGGCCTTAATGAAGAAAATGTGGTCGGCAAACTTCAGGAATTACTATGCGATACGCTGCCCTCAGCAGACAAGTGGCAGGAACCAATCCATTCAAAGTATATCGTTCTCTTTGGTTCAACAGGGGCTGGTAAAACAACTACACTAGCTAAACTCGCAGCCATATCTATGCTTGAAAAACAGAAAAAAATCGCTTTTATTACTACAGATACGTATCGAATTGCAGCTGTTGAACAGTTGAAAACATACGCTGAGCTGCTGCAGGCTCCTCTGGAAGTTTGTTATACAAAAGAAGAATTTGAGCAGGCGAAGGAGTTATTTTCTGAGTATGATCATGTGTTTGTTGATACAGCAGGAAGAAACTTCAAGGACCAGCAATACATTGATGAACTGAAAGAAACGATTCCTTTTGAGAGCAGCATTCAGTCATTTCTTGTTTTATCCGCGACTGCAAAATATGAAGATATGAAACATATTGTCAAACGGTTTTCATCCGTCCCTGTCAATCAGTTTATTTTTACGAAAATAGATGAAACGACTTCCTTAGGTTCTGTGTTTAATATACTGGCAGAATCAAAAATAGGTGTCGGATTTATGACAAACGGCCAGAATGTGCCTGAGGATATACAGACTGTATCTCCACTTGATTTTGTAAGGATGCTGTGCAGATGAACCGATATGACCAAGCAGCAACTTTACGGGCGAAAATGGAAAAGCGTCAGCGCGTTCTGCCAATGGTTTATTCACAAAAAGCGAAGACACTTGCTGTCATCAGCGGCAAGGGCGGTGTCGGAAAATCTAATATTACCTTAAATATGGCACTTGCGTTACAGGATAAAGGTAAAAAGGTGCTTCTCATCGACCTTGATATTGGGATGGGGAACATTGATATATTAATGGGAAATTCATCGTCTGCCACGATAATCGATGTTTTAACCGATCAGAAGCCGTTGTTACAGTCATTATCCGTTGGCCCAAAGGGTTTGCGGTATATATCAGGTGGAACCGGCCTGGATGTGATGTTTCAACTGGATCAGAGAAAATGGACGTTTTTTGCCAATGAACTTTCTCATGCATTAAGCCAGTTCGATTATGTGCTGTTTGACATGGGAGCAGGATTATCAAAAGATCAACTGCCCTTTATTTTATCAGCAGAAGATATTTTGATCATAACAACTCCCGAGCCGACGGCCATCATGGACGCATACAGTGCTGTCAAGCACTTGGTTTTGACAGGAAATAAGCTTTCGATGAAGGTGGCTGTCAATCGGTGCCGTGACCAAAAAGAAGGGCTTGACGCTTTTGCCCGCCTTTCCCGCACAATTCATATGTTTTTGGATGTTCAGGTTCAGTTTGCCGGTTCCGTTTCTGACGATGTGATCGTGAGCAAAGCGGTTGTCGAACAGGTTCCTTTTTTCATAAAAAGCCCTCAGGCAAAAGCCAGCCGGTCAGTCCGCCTTTTAGCGGACGCCTTGTTTGAAAGAGAAGAAACGAGACACAAAGAAGACAAACAGACATTTATTGAGAAATTATCTTCTTTTTTAATGAGGAGGGCTTAATTTGATTCGTGTGCTTGTAGTTGATGATTCAGCTTTCATGAGAAAAATGATAAGTGATTTTCTGACCGAGGAAAAGCAGATAGAAGTAATCGGAACTGCCAGAAACGGAGAAGAAGCGCTTAAGAAGATTGAATTATTAAAACCGGATGTTATTACTCTTGATGTTGAAATGCCGGTCATGAATGGAACAGATACGCTTCGCAAAATTATTGAGATTTATAACTTGCCGGTCATCATGGTATCGAGCCAGACCGAAAAAGGTAAAGAGTGCACAATTAATTGTTTGGAGATCGGTGCCTTTGACTTTATCACAAAGCCATCAGGCTCAATATCTTTAGATTTGTACAAAATTAAAGAACAATTAGTTGAGCGTGTCGTCGCGGCTGGACTTTCCGGCAATCGGAACCGTCCTGTTTCCCAAACGGTTCGGCCCGAACCTATTGTGCGAGCTGTTAAGCCTGAATTGAGCAAACCGAAACCAGGCACAGGCAGACAAATTGTGTGTATCGGCACATCAACAGGCGGCCCAAGGGCGTTACAAAAGGTGATACCGAAGCTTCCTAAGGACTTGAACGCACCAGTGGTTGTCGTTCAGCACATGCCTGAAGGATTTACTGCTTCTTTGGCTGATCGGCTGAATCATTTATCTGACATTCAGGTGAAAGAAGCAAAAGATGGTGAAGCAGCTCTTAACGGCTGTGTTTACATAGCACCGGGCGGCAAAAACATTTCCGTTATTAAAAGCAGCGGAGGACTCCAGATTGTGCTTGATAATCTCGATACCCCGAGCCGTCATAAACCATCTGCTGATTATTTATTCCGTTCTGTCGGTAAACTGACAGATTATGAAAAAGTAGCGGTTATTATGACCGGAATGGGCAGTGACGGCACTGCAGGGCTAAAGGACATGCTAACAGCCGGCAATGTGAAAGCCATTGCTGAGTCTGAAGAATCTTGTGTCGTATACGGGATGCCAAAAGCTGCTGTTAAAGCGGGTCTCATTCATGAGATTAAACATGTGGAAGATATCGCAGCATCCATCACAAGCTGTGTGAAAAAAGAGAGGGTGTGATTCAAATGGATATGAATCAGTATTTAGATGTCTTTATTGATGAGAGTAAAGAACATTTACAAACATGTAATGAAAAGCTTCTCCTTTTAGAGAAAGACCCGACTGACCTTCAGCTCGTACATGATATATTCAGGGCTGCCCATACATTAAAAGGAATGAGCGCAACGATGGGCTACACGGATTTAGCGCATCTTACCCACCTGCTTGAAAACGTGCTGGATGCAATCCGAAACGGAGACATGGCAGTTACCTCAGAATGGCTGGATATTTTGTTTGAAGCTCTGGATCACCTGGAAGCTATGGTTCAGTCTATTATTGATGGCGGGGATGGTAAAAGAGATATCTCAGAAGTGAGTGCCAAGCTTGATGTAAATGGTGCACACACTGAATCTGCTGCATCCGCGGAACCTGCAGAAGCACCGAGTTCAGCATCTGATTGGGAATATGATGAATTTGAACGTACAGTTATACAAGAAGCGGAGGAGCAAGGCTTCAAACGATATGAAATCAAGATTTCTCTGAACGAAAACTGTATGTTAAAAGCAGTTCGTGTCTATATGGTGTTTGAAAAACTAAATGAAGTCGGAGAAGTAGCCAAAACAATTCCAAGTGCTGAAGTGCTTGAAACAGAAGATTTTGGAACTGACTTTCAAGTTTGTTTCTTAACACATCAATCAGCAGAAGACATTGAACAATTAATCAATGGCGTGTCGGAAATTGAGCATGTTGAAGTCAGTCAAGGGGCTCCTTTAACATCAGCTGAAAAGCCTGAGGAATCTAAGCCTGTAGACTCGCCGGCAGCTGTACCTGCGAAGCAGGAAAAACAAAAACAGCCTGCTAAAAACGATGAACAGGCGAAGCACTCAGCCGGCGGATCCAAAACAATTCGTGTCAACATTGACAGGCTTGATTCTTTAATGAACTTATTTGAAGAGCTTGTCATTGACCGCGGACGTCTTGAGCAGATTGCGAAAGAGCTTGAGCACAATGAACTGACTGAAACGGTTGAACGGATGACGAGAATTTCCGGAGATTTGCAATCAATTATTCTGAATATGAGAATGGTCCCGGTTGAAACCGTTTTTAACAGATTCCCGAGAATGATTCGCCAGCTTCAGAAAGAGCTGAATAAAAAAATTGAACTCTCGATCATCGGTGCGGAAACTGAACTGGATCGTACAGTGATTGATGAAATCGGAGATCCTCTCGTTCATTTGATCAGAAACAGCATTGACCATGGTATCGAGGCGCCGGAAACGCGTTTACAAAAGGGAAAACCGGAATCAGGAAAAGTTGTGCTTAAAGCTTATCACAGCGGTAACCATGTCTTTATCGAAGTAGAAGATGACGGTGCAGGCCTTAATCGAAAGAAAATTATGGAAAAAGCACTTGAGCGCGGGGTCATAACGGAAAAAGAAGCTGAAACCTTAGAAGACAACGAAATTTACGAATTGATTTTTGCTCCGGGGTTCTCAACTGCTGACCAAATTTCTGATATTTCCGGCCGCGGCGTCGGACTTGACGTTGTAAAAAACAAACTGGAGTCTCTAGGCGGTTCAGTCAGTGTGAAATCAGCCGAAGGTCAGGGCTCTCTATTCAGTATCCAGCTGCCGCTTACCTTATCTATTATTTCAGTCCTGCTGATTAAGTTGGAAGAAGAGACATTTGCCATTCCGATTTCTTCAATCATTGAAACAGCAGTCATTGACAGAAAAGACATTTTGCAAACGCATGACCGTGAAGTGATTGACTTTAGAGGGCATATTGTCCCTGTCGTTTATTTAAAAGAAGAGTTTAAAATAGAAGATACAAGAAAAGATGCGGAACAGCTCCATATCATTGTCGTGAAAAAAGGCGACAAACCTACTGCATTTGTGGTGGACTCCTTTATTGGCCAGCAGGAAGTTGTGCTTAAATCACTCGGAGATTATTTAACAAACGTCTTTGCAATTTCCGGAGCTACTATTTTAGGAGACGGAGAAGTAGCGCTCATTATTGATTGTAATGCACTGATTATTTAACCATTCGAGGAGGTGTCTCACATGACTGCAGAAATTAAAACAGGCGAAAAAATGATTGTCTTTATGGTAAATGGAAAAGAATATGCCATTTCCGTCACTCAGGTGAAATCAATTGAAAAATGGCAAAAGCCAACGAGGGTACCTGGCGTCGAACCATATATTTGCGGAGTAATCAATTTGCGCGGGGTGGTGACTCCGGTTATTGATTTAAGAAAGCGCCTGAATTTGCCAGAGTATGAAATTACCGATGAAACACGAATTATCATTATTGCTTATCGTGATATTGAAGTCGGCTGGATTGTGGATGAAGCGAATGATGTGATAACCGTACACGAAAGTGAAATAGAATCCGCTCCAGAAGGCGTTCAGAAAGATACGGATGTGTCGATCGAACAGATTGTGAAACAAGAGAACAGACTCTTAAATATTATTGATGCGAACGCGGTTTTGGATAAAGAATCATCTCAGTCCGCTGTGCCCGATCAAGCTTAATCTTAAAGGGGTTATGACATGAGTATTTTTAATGGAATCAAAGAAGAGCAGATGGACATTTTGCGGGAAGTCGGCAATATAGGCGCCGGCCACTCCGCCTCTGCAATGGCCCAGCTGTTAAATAGAAAGATAGATATGGAAGTCCCATTTGCAAAGCTGCTGTCTTTTGATGAGCTTGTCGATTTTTTCGGCGGTGCTGATGTCCCGGTTGCCAGCATCTTTTTAAGAATGGAAGGCGATTTAACGGGTTCGATGTTCTTTATAATGCCTTTTTTTCAGGCGGAGCAATTTATCAGAGAGCTGATTGGAAACCCTGATTTTGATATAGAGGACTTAGGTGAAGATCATATGAGCTCATCCGCTTTGCATGAACTGGGCAATATTTTAGCGGGATCATATTTAACAGCTTTGGCAGATTTGACTAAACTCCAGCTTTATCCAAGTGTTCCTGAAGTTTCATTGGACATGTTCGGAGCTGTGATCAGCGAAGGGCTGATGGAGCTCAGTCAGGTTGGAGAACACGCCATTGTGGTCGACACGTCAATTTTTGACCAGAGCCATCAGCAAGAGCTGAAAGCGCATATGTTTATGCTGCCGGACTATGATTCATTTGAAAAGCTCTTTGTCGCTTTAGGTGCATCATTATGAGTACAACTGAGGCTGTTGTTATAAAGGTTGGGATTGCTGATGTGAAGATCGCCCGCTTCCCGGATACCATTCGGACCTCTGGTTTAGGATCATGTGTGGGGCTGGTGCTTTATGATAAAGAAAAGCAAACGGCGGGTCTTGTTCATGTCATGCTGCCGGATTCGACGTTATCGAAAACTGCAGAGCTCAACCGGGCTAAGTACGCTGACACTGCCGTAAAGACCACGATTGATATGCTGATAGAAGCGGGATGTAGGAAATTTGCATTAAAAGCAAAGCTGGCCGGCGGATCAGAGATGTTTAAATTTAAATCGACAAATGATTTGATGAAGATCGGACCGAGAAATGTATTAGCGATAAAAGAACAGCTGTCTTTATTTAATATTCCTATTATTAGTGAAGATACGGGCGGCTCAAGCGGCCGGACGATAGAATTTGAACCGAAGTCCTGCATGCTGCATATTCGAACTGTTAAACAAGGTGAAAAAACGATTTAATTAAGGTATTAGGGGGATAACAATGCAATCCTTGAATTATGAAGATCAGGTGCTTTGGACGCGCTGGAAAGAGTGGAAAGATCCTAAAGCCGGTGACGACTTAATGCGCCGTTACATGCCGCTTGTCACATATCATGTAGGCAGAATTTCTGTCGGACTGCCGAAATCAGTGCATAAAGACGATCTAATGAGCCTTGGTATGCTTGGTTTATATGATGCCCTTGAAAAATTTGACCCTAGCCGGGACTTAAAATTTGATACCTACGCCTCGTTTAGAATTCGCGGCGCAATCATAGACGGGCTTCGTAAAGAAGATTGGCTGCCCAGAACCTCACGCGAAAAAACAAAGAAGGTTGAAGCAGCAATTGAAAAGCTTGAACAGCGTTATCTTCGGAATGTATCGCCCGCGGAAATTGCAGAGGAACTCGGAATGACGGTACAGGATGTAGTGTCAACAATGAATGAAGGTTTTTTTGCAAATCTGCTGTCAATTGATGAAAAGCTCCATGATCAAGATGACGGGGAAAACATACAAGTCATGATCAGAGATGACAAAAATGTTCCGCCTGAAGAAAAGATTATGAAGGATGAACTGATTGCACAGCTTGCTGAAAAAATTCACGAACTCTCTGAAAAAGAACAGCTGGTTGTCAGTTTGTTCTACAAAGAAGAGCTGACACTGACAGAAATCGGACAAGTATTAAATCTTTCTACGTCCCGCATATCACAGATCCATTCAAAGGCATTATTTAAACTAAAGAATCTGCTGGAAAAAGTGATTCAATAATGAATTTCATGGTTAGCGAGTGAAAAACATGTCAACACTATTATGGCTTTTAAGCTTTACGCTCCACGGCGTTCTTCTGTACGCTGTCATTATCCTGTATACGAGGCTCGCTGCAGTGAAAGAAACAGAAAAACAGCAAAAGCAGATACTTGAAGAGACGGAAAACACCTTGGCCGCGTTTCTCCTTGAATTAAAAGAAGAAAATGAGAAACTGATAGAAAACGCCGCTCCATCTTCAAGTCAATCTGACGCAGAATCTCAAAAGACAGATCTTCAGCACTTTGAAAAACATCCAGAGCGGGATGAAGTTCAAGAAATAGAGAACCTTCCTGAACATATTGAAGGTCTGATTACTGAGGTTGACCGTCGGGAAGAGATCGTAAACAGTGATGTCCCATCATTTGAAGACCAGGTCATAGAATTATATGAACAGGGGTATTCGGCAAGTCAAATTGCTCAGAAACTGAAGAGCGGAAAGACAGAAATCGAGCTATTTTTAAAATTTCGCTCCAAAGGTGTAAAGGATTCTTGATTGTCGGATAAAGCTGTGTTATATTATGTCTTGGTGTTAAATACACACGCTTAACGATTTATGCAGAGGGTGCTGCAGGCGGCAGTTCTGCACAAAAATGACCTAAGCGGAGGAAAAAAACCATTATACTAGGAGGAAATAACATGTCAGTCATTTCTATGAAGCAATTGCTTGAAGCTGGTGTTCACTTCGGTCACCAAACACGCCGTTGGAACCCAAAAATGAAGCGTTACATTTTCACGGAGCGTAACGGAATCTACATCATTGACCTTCAAAAAACAGTCAAAAAAGTAGAGGAAGCTTACAACTTCACTAAAAATCTTGCTGCTGAAGGCGGAAAAATCCTTTTCGTCGGAACAAAAAAACAAGCTCAAGATTCTGTTAAAGAAGAAGCTCAACGCTCTGGCATGTACTATGTCAACCAACGCTGGTTGGGCGGTACATTAACAAACTTTGAAACAATCCAAAAACGTATTAAACGTCTTAAAGACATTGAAAAAATGCAAGAAAACGGTACGTTTGATGTACTTCCTAAAAAAGAAGTCGTTCAATTGAAAAAAGAATTAGAGCGTCTTGAAAAATTCCTAGGCGGAATTAAAGATATGAAGGATCTTCCTGATGCATTATTCATCATCGATCCTCGCAAAGAGCGCATCGCTGTTGCGGAAGCTCGTAAATTAAACATCCCTATCATCGGTATCGTAGATACTAACTGTGATCCAGATGAAATCGATGTTGTAATCCCAGCGAACGATGACGCTATCCGCGCTGTTAAACTTCTAACTTCTAAAATGGCAGATGCAATCTTAGAAGCGAAGCAAGGCGAAGAAGAAGCGGAAGTTGCTGAAGAAACTGCACCAGAAACAGAAACAACAACTGCGTAACCTATTCAAAAGGTGATAAGAGGGACTGCCTTTTATCACCTTTTTTCAAGAAAAATGTGTAATATACATACTCTTGTTTAAACATATAAGGAGGAATACAAATGGCAATTACTGCACAGCAAGTAAAAGAACTGCGTGAAAAAACTGGCGCGGGCATGATGGATTGTAAAAAAGCGTTAACTGAAACTGACGGAGATATGGACAAAGCAATTGACCTTTTAAGAGAAAAAGGGATTGCAAAAGCAGCGAAAAAAGCTGACCGTATCGCAGCAGAAGGTTCTACTCTTATTAAAACTGACGGCAACAAAGGTGTTATCCTAGAAGTAAACTCTGAAACTGACTTCGTTGCGAAAAACGAAGGATTCAAAGAGCTTCTTAACACTTTAGCTGACCACCTTCTTGCAAATGCACCTGCAGATGTTGAAGAAGCAATGGGTCAAAAAATGGAAAATGGCTCTACTGTTGAAGAGTACATCACAAGCGCAGTTGCTAAAATCGGTGAGAAAATCACTCTTCGCCGCTTTACAGTTCTTACAAAAGACGACAGCTCTGCATTCGGTGCTTACCTTCACATGGGCGGCCGCATCGGTGTATTAACTGTTCTTAACGGTACAACTGACGAAGAAATTGCGAAAGATATCGCAATGCACGTTGCTGCGGTTAACCCTCGTTACATTTCTCGTGATCAAGTTTCTGAAGAAGAAGCTAACCATGAGCGTCAAATCCTAACTCAGCAAGCCCTTCAAGAAGGCAAACCTGAAAACATCGTAGCGAAAATGGTTGAAGGCCGTCTGAACAAATTCTTCGAAGAAATTTGTCTTTTAGACCAAGCGTTCGTTAAAAACCCAGATGAAAAAGTGAAACAAGTTGTTGCAGCGAAAAACGCAACTGTTCAAACTTATGTCCGCTATGAAGTTGGAGAAGGCATCGAAAAACGTCAAGAAAACTTTGCTGAAGAAGTAATGAACCAAGTGAAAAAATAATGGCGAAAAGATTTCGCGGCCAAGTCGCGACTTTTCAGGCAGTATAGGGGACACAATTTGTGTTCCCTATTTTTAAAACTATATTTACAAACCTTTTTTTCTCTTGCATAATAGAAAACGGCAATGTTTACACTTGGAGGTTATCATGGAAAAACCAAAATACAAACGTATCGTATTAAAGCTTAGCGGGGAAGCATTGGCAGGAGAACAGGGAAACGGAATTAACCCAACTGTCATTCAATCCATTGCAAAGCAAGTGAAAGAAATCGCTGAGCTTGAAGTCGAAGTGGCTGTTGTAGTAGGCGGCGGCAACCTATGGCGCGGAAAAACAGGAAGTGACCTGGGCATGGACCGTGCGACTGCTGACTATATGGGGATGCTGGCGACAGTTATGAATTCGCTTGCTCTTCAAGACAGCTTGGAAACACTCGGAATCCAGTCCAGAGTGCAAACATCCATTGAAATGAGACAAGTTGCTGAACCGTACATAAGAAGAAAAGCGATACGCCACTTAGAGAAAAAACGTGTCGTTATTTTCGCTGCGGGCACAGGAAACCCATATTTCTCAACTGATACAACAGCTGCACTGCGGGCTGCTGAAATTGAGGCAGACGTTATTTTGATGGCTAAAAATAATGTTGACGGTGTGTATAATGCTGATCCTAGAAAAGATGAATCAGCTGTTAAGTATGAATCACTTTCTTATCTTGACGTTCTTAAAGACGGCCTGGAAGTCATGGATTCAACAGCATCATCTTTATGCATGGATAATGACATTCCGCTTATCGTCTTTTCTATTATGGAAGAAGGAAATATCAAACGTGCCGTTATCGGTGAATCAATCGGAACGATCGTGAGGGGGAAATAACGTGTCAAAAGAAGTATTAACTCAAACAAAAGAAAAAATGGAAAAAGCAATTGCTGCTTATCAGCGCGAATTGGCTACTGTACGCGCAGGCCGTGCAAATCCATCTTTATTAGATAAAGTAACGGTTGAATATTACGGGGCACAGACACCTTTAAATCAGTTGTCTTCTATTAATGTGCCTGAAGCTCGTATGCTCGTTATCACGCCATACGACAAAACAGCAATCGGCGATATCGAAAAAGCGATTTTAAAAGCTGATTTAGGTCTTACACCGACAAGTGACGGCAATATGATTCGAATTGCAATTCCGGCACTAACGGAAGAGAGACGGAAAGAATTAGTGAAAGTTGTAAAAAAATATGCTGAAGAAGCAAAAGTAGCTGTCCGTAACGTTCGCCGTGATGCTAACGATGATCTCAAAAAACTTGAGAAAAACGGAGACATTACTGAGGATGAATTGCGTGCTTCCACTGAAGACGTTCAAAAACTGACAGATGAATATGTGTCAAAAATTGACAGTGTCACAAAAGACAAAGAAAAAGAAATCATGGAAGTTTAATGAAAAACTATGTACAATAGATAATAGTGAAAAGACCCTCTCATGTTTACAGGGGGTTTTTTTGTTAATACTGTTGATTACATTGATGATCAGCAGGGAATGTAACCTTTTTGGGTGACGGAGGAATCTCATGCTCAACATACTCAAAAATTGGAAGAATCAGCAAACTGCGGCTTCCAACTTAGAACGCTATACAAAAGAAGACATACTTAAGGGAGAAATTCCCGAACACATCGCCATTATCATGGATGGAAATGGCCGTTGGGCTAAAAAACGCTCTCTTCCCAGAATTGCAGGCCACCATGAAGGGATGAAGGTGGTAAAAAGGACAACGAAGCTCGCAAACGAATTAGGTGTCAAAGTGCTGACTTTGTATGCATTTTCAACAGAAAACTGGAAAAGACCGAAAATGGAAGTCGATTTTTTAATGAAGCTTCCGGAAGAATTTTTGAATACGTATCTTCCAGAGCTTGTTGAGGAAAATGTACAGGTTCGGATCATTGGGGATGAAACGGCTTTGCCGGCGCACACATTGCGTGCGATTGAAAAGGCTGTTCAGGATACGGCGCAAAATGATGGAATGATCCTTAATTTTGCCCTTAACTATGGAGGCCGTACTGAAATTGTCACTGCTGCAAAATCACTCGCGGAAAAAGTGAAGGAAGGCTCTTTGAATATTGAAGACATTGATGAATCGCTTTTTTCTACTTATTTAATGACTGAATCTTTGCAGGATCCTGAACTTTTAATTCGAACGAGCGGCGAGATAAGACTGAGTAACTTTATGCTATGGCAGGTGGCCTACAGTGAATTTGTCTTTACTGACGTCTTGTGGCCTGATTTCAAAGAAGATCACTTCTTACAGGCGTTAGGAGAGTTTCAGCAGAGAGGCCGGAGGTTTGGCGGAATTTAGAGGATGGTGGACATGAAACAAAGAATTTTGACAGGTGTTCTGGCAGCAATTGTATTTTTATTTTTGGTTATTGTCGGGAAATTGCCGTTCACCATATTAATTTATGCTATGGGCAGTGTGGCGCTTTTTGAACTTTTACGGATGAAAAAGCTGAAGATGATTTCACTGCCGGGTTTGATCGGTCTTTTATTATTGTGGATGTTCTTATTGCCAAGCCAGTATTCGCTTTTCGAAGCGGATGGAATTTCCAAAATGGAAATCGCTTTGTTTGCGGTATTGCTTTTGCTGACTTACACAGTGTTGGTCAAGAACACCTTTACTTTTGATGAAGTCGGATTTATTACGCTTGCCGCAATCTACATCGGAATGTGTTTTCATTATTTTATCGAAATCAGAAATCTTGACCAATACGGATTAACATACATTTTTTATGCATGTGTTGTCATTTGGTCCACTGATTCCGGTGCATATTTTGTCGGTAAAGCGCTTGGGAAGCGAAAACTGTGGCCTGAAATCAGTCCGAATAAAACAGTGGAGGGTTTTGTAGGCGGAATTGTCATCGCACTTGTATTGGCGACGATTTTTCAGCTTGTAGCACAACTTCCGATCCCGTATATCTATCTGCTGTTGATCACGCTGTTTTTGTCTGTTTTCGGACAACTTGGAGATTTAGTGGAATCCGCCTTGAAAAGACATTACGATGTAAAGGATTCTGGGAATATTCTTCCCGGGCATGGCGGTATATTAGACCGTTTTGACAGTTTCTTGTTTGTCATGCCTTTCTTGTACTTTCTGCTTGCCCTTTTTTCATAAAAAAGTCTAATATGAATATGAGACTGATCATGCAGCAATAAGAATAGGAGTAGTGGCAACTTTGAAAAATATTTGTCTTTTAGGAGCAACAGGATCAATCGGCGAACAGACTCTTGACGTACTGCGTGCGCATCAAGATCAATTTCAGCTGGTATCTATGTCGTTTGGCAGAAATATTGATAAGGCCGTTCCGATGATTGAGGCCTTTCAGCCGAAATTTGTCTCTGTCGGTGATCTGGATACATATCATAAACTAAAACAAATGTCTTTTTCTTTTGAATGCCAAATCGGGCTGGGAGAAGAAGGACTGATAGAAGCAGCAGCAATGGAGGAGGTTGACATTGTTGTCAATGCTTTGCTCGGCAGCGTTGGCCTAATCCCGACATTAAAGGCGATTGAACAGAAAAAAACAATTGCGCTTGCAAATAAGGAAACTCTTGTCACTGCAGGGCATATAGTAAAAGAACATGCTAAGAAATATGATGTTCCGCTGCTGCCTGTTGACAGTGAGCATTCAGCCATTTTTCAAGCCCTCCAAGGCGAACAGGCCAAAAACATGGAACGCCTCATCATTACGGCATCAGGCGGAAGCTTTCGGGACAAGACGCGGGAGGAGCTCGAATCAGTAACTGTTGAGGATGCATTAAAACATCCGAATTGGTCAATGGGTGCAAAAATTACAATTGATTCGGCTACAATGATGAATAAGGGATTAGAGGTGATCGAGGCACATTGGCTTTTCGATATACCTTATGAACAAATTGATGTGGTTTTACATAAGGAGAGCATCATCCATTCAATGGTTGAGTTTCATGATAAAAGTGTGATCGCGCAGCTTGGAACTCCGGATATGAGAGTCCCAATTCAATATGCGCTCACATATCCTGACAGGTTGCCATTACCAGATGCGAAAAGGCTTGAATTATGGGAAATCGGCAGCCTTCATTTTGAGAAAGCTGATTTTGACAGGTTCCGATGCTTACAATTTGCATTTGAATCAGGTAAAATAGGAGGAACAATGCCGACAGTGCTAAATGCGGCAAATGAAGTAGCTGTCGCTGCCTTTTTAGCCGGCAAGATACCGTTTTTGGCTATTGAAGACTGTATCGAAAAGGCACTAACCCGCCATCAATTACTGAAAAAACCGAGCCTGGCGGACATTCAAGAAGTGGACAAAGATACCCGGGGATACGTCAATTCAATACTCACATAAGGTGGTATGTTCGTGAATACAGTTATAGCGTTTATCATTATTTTCGGAACGCTCGTTTTCTTCCATGAACTGGGCCATTTATTGCTAGCCCAAAGAGCGGGAATTCTCTGCCGTGAATTTGCGATCGGCTTCGGTCCAAAGATTTTTTCTTTCAAGAAAAATGAAACAGTTTATACGATCAGGCTGCTTCCGGTCGGCGGATTTGTTCGTATGGCCGGCGAAGATCCGGAAATGATTGAGGTGAAACCCGGTTACACGGTTGGGCTTCTGTTTAATAAAGAAGATCAAGTTGAGAAAGTCATCATCAATCAAAAGGAAAAATATCCGGATGCTTTAGTCATTGAAGTGGAAACAGCGGATTTAGAGCATGACATGAAGATTACCGGTTATGAACAAGGGAAAGAGGACGAACTTTCCAGCTTTACGGTCAGCGAAACATCCTTTTTCATTGTAGACGGAGAAGAAGTGCAGATTGCGCCGTATAATCGCCAATTTGGTTCCAAACCTGTGTGGAAGCGGATCAAAGCCATTGCTGCAGGACCGATTATGAACTTTATTTTAGCTTACGTCATTTTAGTGATGCTTGGGCTGATTCAAGGTGTACCGTCAAATGAGCCTATGCTCGGACAGCTGACAGACAATGGACGGGCGGCCGAAGCAGGGCTAAAAGAAGGGGATTACATCCAAAGCATCAACGGAGAAAAAATGAGGTCTTGGACTGACATTGTCTCCGCTGTAAAAGAAAACCCGGAAAAAGAAATGGACGTTGCAGTAAAAAGAGATAACAAAACGCTTCATATTTCAGTGACTCCGGAAGCTGTTAAAGATGAAAATAAAAAAACAATCGGACGTTTCGGCTCCTATGCGCCGACTGAAAAAGGCGTTCTTTCAGCGGTGGCTTATGGCGCGACATCAACCGTTGATGTCACCAAAGCCATTTTAACCAATCTGAGCAAATTAGTAACAGGCCAATTTAAACTTGATATGCTGTCAGGTCCTGTCGGCATATATGATATGACAGACCAAGTGGCGAAAACAGGGATAGTGAACTTATTTCAGTTTGCTGCGTTTTTAAGCATTAACCTTGGGATTGTCAACTTGCTTCCGATTCCGGCACTTGACGGGGGAAGACTGTTATTTCTATTTATTGAAGCGATTCGGGGCAAACCGATTAACAGGGAAAAAGAAGCATTTGTTGTGTTTATCGGAGTAGCTTTCTTAATGCTTCTTATGCTGGTCGTCACATGGAACGATATCCAGCGGCTGTTTTTGTAAACGAAAAGTAAATCAATCAGAGGTGCGAAGAAATGAGACAAAGCTTGACGCTTATTCCTACGCTCCGTGAAGTTCCAGCTGATGCCGAAGCAAAAAGTCATCAGCTTCTTCTGAGAGCAGGGTTTATCAGACAGAATACGAGCGGGGTATACAGCTATATGCCTCTTGCGTATAAGGTGATTCAAAACATTCAGCAGATTGTTCGAGAAGAAATGGAGAAAATTGATGCCGTAGAAATGCTCATGCCCGCATTGCAGCAGGCTGAGACATGGCAGGAATCAGGCAGATGGTATACGTATGGTCCCGAACTGATGAGACTAAAAGACCGTCATGGCCGTGAATTTGCTTTAGGGGCAACGCATGAAGAAGTTATCACTTCGCTTGTTCGCGATGAGGTTAAATCTTATAAGCGTCTCCCTCTGACTCTGTATCAAATTCAGTCTAAGTTCAGAGATGAAAAACGTCCTCGCTTCGGTTTGTTAAGAGGCCGCGAATTTATTATGAAGGATGCGTACTCATTCCATGCATCTGCAGAGAGCCTGGATGAAACGTATCAAAAAATGTATGAGGCTTATTCAAATATTTTTGCCCGCTGCGGCATTAATGTAAGACCTGTTATTGCTGATTCAGGCGCAATGGGAGGAAAGGATACGCACGAATTTATGGCGCTTTCTGCGATCGGAGAGGATACGATTGCGTATTCTGATGAATCACAGTACGCGGCTAATATCGAAATGGCTGAAGTTCTTTACCAGGAAGTCCCTTCAAATGAAGAACCAAAAGCTCTAGAGAAGGTTCATACGCCTAACGTGAAAACAATTGAAGAACTGACTGCGTTCCTACGGGTTTCTGCTGAAGCATGCATTAAGTCAGTATTGTTTAAAGCCGATGACCGTTTTGTCCTAGTGCTTGTTAGAGGGGACCATGAGGTTAACGATATTAAAGTGAAAAACTTGCTTCATGCAGAAGTTGTAGAGCTTGCCACACATGAAGAGGTCATTCAGCAGCTCGGAACAGAACCAGGGTTTGTAGGCCCTATCGGTATTCATCAGGATGTGGAAGTATATGCCGATCAAGCTGTGAAGACAATGGTCAATGCTGTTGCCGGAGCAAATGAAGGAGATCATCATTATCAAAATGTCAATGTGAATCGTGACGCGCAAATTAAAGAATTTGCTGATCTTCGTTTTATTAAAGAAGGTGATCCTTCACCAGACGGCAAAGGAACGATCCGTTTTGCTGAAGGGATCGAGGTCGGACAAGTCTTTAAGCTCGGAACACGCTATTCAGAAGCGATGAATGCGACATATTTAGATGAAAATGGACGCGCGCAGCCAATGATGATGGGCTGTTACGGAATCGGCGTGTCAAGAACGCTTTCTGCTATTGCTGAACAGCATCATGATGAAAAAGGCTTAATATGGCCAAAAAGCGTTGCACCGTACGATCTTCATATTCTTGCTTTGAACATGAAAAACGATGGACAAAGAGAGCTTGCTGAAAAGCTGTATGCCGATTTAAAAGCTGAAGGCTATGAAGTGCTCTATGACGACCGTGCTGAGCGTGCCGGCGTAAAATTCGCTGATTCAGATCTAATCGGCCTTCCAATTCGCATCACTGTTGGAAAACGGGCTGACGAAGGCATTGTCGAAGTGAAAATCCGCCAAACAGGTGAGTCAACTGAGATTTCAGTAGACGAATTATCCGCATTTATCAGCAAGCAGTAATCACCATAACGATTTAACAAAAAACATGTTAAAATAGAAATAATAGAAGGTACCTCATTGCCTGAGGTACCTTCACTTATGATGTTTTTAGGGAGGGATACTGTCTTAATGGAACAGTTATCAGTAAACAGAAGGCAGTTTCAAATTCTTCTGCAGCAGATTAATATGACAGATGATACCTTCATGACATACTTTGAAGATGGCGAGATTAAAAAGCTGACAATACACAAAGCTTCTAAGTCTTGGCATTTTCATTTTCAATTTAAATCTTTGCTGCCTTTTCAAATATATGACACATTAACAACGAGGCTGACCCAATCGTTTGCCCACATAGCAAAAGTGACATCTTCAATTGAAGTTCAGGATAACGAGGTCAGTGAAAGTATTGTTCAAGACTACTGGTCACGCTGCATTGAAGAACTGCAGGGCATTTCGCCGCCGATTATCAGTCTTTTAAACCAGCAAAAACCGAAGCTGAAGGGCAATAAACTGATTGTCAAAACCAAAACGGATACAGAAGCGGCTGCGCTAAAGAACAAATACAGTTCCATGATTCAAGCAGGCTACCGTCAATTTGGCTTTCCGGATCTTCAGCTTGATGCTGAAATATTTGTATCCGAGCAGGAAGTTCAAAAGTTTCGGGAGCAAAAGCTTGCAGAAGACCAAGAGCGGGCTATGCAGGCCTTGATTGAAATGGAGAAGAAAGATAAAGAAAGTGATGAAGACCAAGCTCCATCTGGTCCTCTAGTCATCGGTTATCAGATTAAAGATAACGAGGAAATCCGGACACTTGACAGCATCATGGACGAGGAACGGAGAATTACGGTCCAAGGTTATGTGTTTGATGTGGAGACGCGCGAGCTGAAAAGCGGGCGCACGCTGTGCATCTTTAAAATTACAGACTATACAAATAGTATTTTAATCAAAATGTTTGCACGTGAAAAAGAAGATGCGGCACTGATGAAGTCTCTGAAAAAAGGAATGTGGGTAAAAGCACGCGGAAGCATTCAAAATGATACATTTGTCAGAGATCTTGTCATGATCGCAAATGACGTAAACGAAATAAAAGCAAAAACCCGTGAAGATTCAGCACCTGAAGGAGAAAAAAGAGTGGAATTGCATCTGCATTCCCCAATGAGCCAAATGGATGCTGTTACGGGTATCGGAAAGCTTGTCGAACAGGCGAAAAAATGGGGGCATGAGGCCATCGCTTTGACTGACCATGCTGTCGTTCAATCCTTCCCTGATGCGTATTCTGCGGCCAAAAAGCATGGAATTAAAATGATTTATGGGATGGAAGCGAATCTCGTGGATGATGGCGTGCCAATTGCTTATAATGCCGCACATCGTCTGCTCGAGGAAGAAACATATGTTGTTTTTGACGTTGAGACGACAGGATTGTCTGCTGTATACGATACCATTATTGAGCTGGCTGCAGTAAAAGTAAAAGGCGGAGAAATTATTGATAAATTTGAGGCGTTTGCGAACCCGCATCGTCCGCTTTCCGCCACAATTATAGAGCTGACAGGCATCACCGATGATATGCTGCGCGACGCTCCGGATGTCGTAGATGTCATAAGAGATTTTAGGGAATGGATTGGCGATGATATCCTTGTCGCTCATAATGCTAGCTTTGATATGGGGTTCTTAAATGTAGCCTACAAAAAGCTTCTTGAAGTCGATAAAGCTAAAAACCCGGTCATTGATACACTTGAACTTGGCCGTTTTCTCTATCCGGAATTTAAGAACCACCGGTTGAATACACTTTGTAAAAAGTTCGATATCGAACTCACACAGCACCACCGTGCGATCTATGATACTGAGGCGACCGCTTATTTGCTTCTGAAAATGCTGAAAGACGCAGCTGAAAAAGGCATTCAGTACCATGATGAGTTGAATGAAAATATGGGTCAGTCCAATGCTTATCAAAGATCAAGACCGTATCACGCCACATTGCTTGCTGTGAACAGCACGGGACTTAAAAATTTATTTAAGCTTGTGTCACTTTCTCATATTCATTATTTTTACAGAGTGCCCCGTATTCCGAGATCTCAGCTTGAGAAATACAGGGAAGGGCTTCTGATCGGTTCAGCCTGTGACAGGGGAGAGGTTTTTGAGGGAATGATGCAAAAATCGCCTGAAGAGGTGGAAGACATCGCGTCATTCTATGATTATCTTGAGGTTCAGCCGCCTGAAGTGTACCGTCACTTGCTGGAGCTTGAACTGGTCCGCGATGAAAAAGCGCTGAAAGAAATTATTGCGAATATCACCAAACTGGGGGAAAAGCTTAATA
Organism: Bacillus sp. F56; assembly: GCF_001748205.1. Lineage (NCBI taxonomy): Bacteria > Bacillati > Bacillota > Bacilli > Caryophanales > Bacillaceae > Bacillus > Bacillus sp. F56. The sequence goes on along the minus strand of NZ_BDFC01000012.1, from coordinate 24,441 downwards.
AACCGGTTGTTGCTACGGGAAATGTTCATTACTTGAATGATGAGGATAAAATCTACAGAAAGATTTTAATATCCTCACAAGGCGGGGCAAATCCGCTGAACAGGCACGAGCTGCCAAAAGTGCATTTCAGAACGACAGACGAAATGCTTGAAGCTTTTTCTTTCTTAGGCGAAGAAAAAGCGAAGGAAATCGTAGTCGCCAATACCCAAAAGGTTGCTTCTTTAGTTGATGACATCAAGCCGATTAAAGATGATTTATATACGCCGAAAATCGAAGGCGCAGATGAAGAGATCAGAGAAATGAGCTATCAGCGTGCAAGAAGCATTTACGGGGAAGAGCTGCCTGAAATTGTCGAAGCACGGATTGAAAAAGAATTAAAGAGTATCATTGGCCACGGCTTTGCTGTTATTTACTTGATCTCTCACAAACTTGTAAAACGTTCACTAGATGACGGGTATCTCGTTGGTTCCCGTGGTTCCGTAGGATCTTCATTAGTTGCGACACTTACTGAGATTACCGAGGTAAACCCGCTGCCGCCGCACTATGTTTGTCCTGAGTGCCAGCATTCTGAGTTCTTTAATGACGGTTCGGTCGGTTCTGGTTTTGACCTGCCTGACAAAACATGTCCTCATTGCGGAACACCTTTGAAAAAAGACGGCCATGATATTCCATTTGAAACGTTCTTAGGATTTAAAGGGGACAAAGTACCTGATATCGATTTGAACTTCTCGGGAGAATATCAGCCGCAGGCACACAATTACACAAAAGTGCTGTTCGGAGAAGACAATGTATATCGTGCGGGTACAATAGGCACGGTGGCAGAAAAAACAGCCTACGGTTATGTAAAAGGCTATGCCGGAGACAATGATCTTCATATGCGCGGTGCCGAAATAGATAGGCTCGTACAGGGATGCACAGGTGTAAAACGTACAACTGGACAGCACCCCGGCGGTATTATCGTAGTTCCGGATTATATGGATATTTATGATTTTTCACCGATTCAGTTCCCGGCAGATGCCACAGGTTCAGAGTGGAAAACGACTCATTTTGATTTCCACTCCATCCATGACAACCTGTTAAAACTGGATATTCTCGGACACGATGATCCGACTGTCATTCGGATGCTTCAAGACTTAAGCGGAATAGATCCAAAAACAATTCCGACGGATGATCCTGAAGTGATGAAGATCTTCCAGGGAACCGAATCACTCGGTGTGACGGAAGAACAGATTGGCTGTAAAACGGGCACGCTTGGAATTCCTGAATTCGGAACCCGATTTGTCCGGCAGATGCTTGAAGATACAAAGCCGACAACTTTTTCAGAGCTCGTTCAGATTTCAGGCTTGTCTCACGGAACTGATGTATGGCTAGGCAATGCGCAGGAACTCATCCACAATAATATTTGTGAGCTGAGTGAGGTTATCGGCTGCCGTGATGACATTATGGTGTATTTAATCTATCAAGGCCTTGAGCCGTCCCTTGCCTTTAAAATCATGGAATTTGTGCGTAAAGGAAAAGGATTAACGCCTGAATGGGAAGAAGAAATGAAAAATAACAATGTCCCAGACTGGTATATTGATTCTTGTAAAAAGATTAAATACATGTTCCCGAAAGCCCACGCCGCGGCATATGTATTAATGGCAGTCCGCATTGCTTACTTTAAAGTGCATCATGCTCTTTTGTATTATGCGGCTTATTTTACCGTTCGTGCGGACGACTTTGATATCGATACAATGATCAAGGGTTCTACAGCAATCAGAGCGGTTATGGAGGATATAAACGCTAAAGGACTTGATGCTTCACCGAAGGAAAAGAACCTTCTGACTGTTTTAGAATTAGCGCTTGAGATGTGTGAGAGAGGCTATTCATTCCAAAAAGTCGATTTATATCGCTCCAGCGCTACAGAGTTTATTATTGACGGCAACAGTCTTATCCCGCCGTTTAACTCTATCCCTGGATTAGGAACGAACGCTGCTTTGAACATTGTAAAAGCTCGCGAAGAAGGCGAATTCCTCTCAAAAGAAGATTTGCAAAAGAGAGGGAAAGTATCAAAAACCATTTTAGAGTATTTAGATCGCCATGGCTGTCTGGAATCACTGCCTGATCAAAACCAATTGTCACTGTTTTAACATGGAAAGCAGAATTTCTCGGAAATTCTGCTTCTATGCATACATATGCGCAAAAAGTGTCATCGTATTATTAGAGTTTCTGTCACTTGCTTAGGTATGAAGGTAAGCGTATATCCATTTGCAATAAAAATATGGTTATGGTATAGTTTTATTGGAAATGCTAACGATTACCGAGGCAAAGAGTGGGGAAACCCGCTCTTTTGTATTGAACAAGAGAATTTTGTCTCGACATGTTCATCGTTTACTTTTTAGCCCCTGCTCTTTTGAAGCAGGGTTTTTATGCAGAGTGACGAGACGAATATGAGATCGACAGCACAAGGAGGAAGAACATGAGCAAAAAAGTGACTGACACCGTTCAAGAAATGGCTCAGCCAATCGTAGACAGCCTTCAGCTGGAACTCGTTGACATTGAATTTGTCAAAGAGGGCCAAAGCTGGTTCCTTCGCGTGTTTATTGATTCCGATGACGGTGTGGATATTGAGGAATGTGCCAAAGTAAGCGAAGCTTTAAGCGAAAAGCTTGATGAGGCAGACCCAATTAGCCAAAATTACTTTCTTGAAGTCTCATCTCCAGGAGCTGAGCGTCCGCTAAAGAAAAAAGCCGATTTCGAAAAATCACTTGGAAAAAATGTATACATTAAGACGTACGAGCCTATTGAAGGCGTAAAAGTGTTTGAAGGTGAACTGGCTGAATTTGATGGACAAACAGTGACAGTTGAGATCACGATCAAAACAAGAAAGAAACGGGTCAATATTCCGTATGAAAAGATAGCTAATGCAAGATTAGCTGTTACATTCTAATGAATACAAATGTTTTAAGGGGGGAGACCGTTAAATGAGCAGTGAATTATTAGATGCTCTCACGATTCTTGAAAAAGAAAAAGGCATCAGTAAAGAAATTATCATTGAAGCAATCGAAGCTGCGTTAATTTCTGCTTATAAGCGGAATTTTAATCAAGCGCAAAATGTACGGGTGGATCTAAACCGTGAAACTGGCTCCATCCGTGTATTTGCAAGAAAAGATGTCGTTGACGAAGTGTACGACCAGAGATTAGAGATCTCTATCGAAGAAGCGCAGGGCATCCATCCGGAATATATGGTCGGCGATGTCGTCGAAATCGAAGTAACTCCTAAGGATTTCGGGCGCATAGCTGCTCAAACAGCGAAGCAGGTCGTCACACAGCGTGTGCGCGAAGCTGAGCGCGGTGTGATTTATTCTGAATTTATCGACCGTGAAGAAGACATCATGACAGGTATCGTCCAGCGTCTGGACAATAAATTTATCTACGTGTCTTTAGGCAAAATAGAAGCCTTGCTGCCGGTTAATGAGCAAATGCCGAATGAAAGCTACAAGCCTCATGACCGCATTAAGGTATTTATCACAAAAGTAGAAAAAACAACGAAGGGCCCGCAGATCTACGTGTCAAGAACACATCCAGGCCTGTTAAAGCGTTTGTTTGAAATTGAAGTGCCTGAAATTTATGATGGAACTGTCGAGCTAAAATCTGTTGCCAGAGAAGCCGGCGACCGTTCAAAAATTTCTGTCCGCACAGATGATCCTGATGTGGATCCTGTCGGTTCATGCGTAGGCCCTAAAGGCCAGCGTGTGCAAGCAATCGTCAATGAATTAAAAGGTGAAAAAATTGACATTGTCAACTGGTCCAGTGATCCTGTAGAATTTGTCGCGAATGCGCTCAGCCCTTCCAAAGTGCTTGATGTCATCGTTAATGAAGAAGAAAAAGCGACAACTGTTATTGTTCCTGATTACCAGCTGTCTTTGGCGATTGGCAAAAGAGGACAAAACGCACGCTTAGCTGCTAAACTGACAGGCTGGAAGATTGATATTAAGAGCGAAACAGACGCAAGAGAACTTGGAATCTATCCGAGAGAACTTGAAGAAGACGATGAGCCGCTCTTTACAGAGCCTGAAACTGCTGAATCGGATGAATAAGAGGTGACTTTAGGTGAATAAACACAAAAAGATCCCATTACGCAAATGTGTAGTGACTGGTGAAATGAAGCCTAAAAAGGAACTGATCCGAGTTGTACGGTCGAAAGAAGGCGATATCTCAGTAGACCTGACCGGCAAAAAGAACGGACGGGGTGCTTATTTAACGCTGGATAAAGAGTGCATCTTAGCAGCAAAAAAGAAAAACACTTTGCAAAATCAATTTCAATCACAAATCGATGACCAGATTTTCGATGAATTGCTGGAACTGGCGGAAAAGGTGAAAAAATAAAATGTCTGGAATGGAATGGTTTCCCTTGCTGGGTCTGGCCAATCGAGCTCGTAAGGTCGTGTCAGGCGAAGACTTGGTGATAAAAGAAATCAGGAATGCGCGTGCAAAGCTTGTCCTGCTTACAGAGGATGCATCATCTAACACAGCAAAAAAAGTAACCGACAAGTGCAATTATTATAAAGTCCCTTATAAAAAAGTCGAGAGTCGCGCGGTTCTTGGACGCTCTATCGGTAAAGAAGCCCGTGTCGTTGTCGCCGTCACTGACCAAGGTTTTGCGAATAAGCTGATCAGCTTGCTCGATTAATATTTTTGGGGGTGAACGAATGGCTAAAATGAGAGTATACGAATATGCAAAAGCGTTAAATGTTTCAAGTAAGGAAATTTTGACCGCACTGAAAAACATGGATTTAGAAGTGAATAATCACATGGCCATGCTAGAAGAAAAGGCCATTAAAAAGCTTGATGCCAAATATAAAAAAGGCGGCGCTGCCGCTAAATCTCAAAAGCCAGCAGAAACGAACAAAAACAAACAGCCACAAGGGGTTAATCAGCAATCAGCTGGAAATCAACCAAACAAAATTCGAGACGGAAAGAAGAATGACGTGCAGAATAATCAATTTAACAAAAACAAGAAGAATAACAACAACAAAAAAAATAAACGCAACCACAACAATAAAAACCAACATCAGCAAAAGCCTGTAAAACCGAAAAAAGAGCTTCCTGAGAAAATTACATTCTCTGGCACTTTAACAGTTGGCGCACTTGCTGAAGAGCTTGGCAAAGAACCTTCAGAAATCATTAAAAAGCTGATGCTTCTTGGCGTAATGGCAACCATTAACCAAGAGCTTGATAAAGACACAATCGAACTCATTGCATCAGAATATGGTGTTGAAACAGAAGAGGTCATTGTGCTTGAAGAAACAGAGCTGGAAAAATACGAAGAGCCTGATAAAGAAGAGGATCTTGAAATTCGTCCACCTGTTGTAACAATCATGGGCCACGTTGACCATGGGAAAACGACGCTTCTTGACAGCATCCGTAAAACAAAGGTTGTTGAAGGAGAAGCAGGCGGTATCACTCAGCATATCGGCGCTTATCAAATTGAAGAGAACGGCAAGAAAATCACGTTCTTGGATACACCGGGCCACGCCGCATTTACAACGATGCGTGCACGCGGTGCAGAAGTAACGGATATTACGATTCTCGTCGTAGCTGCCGATGACGGTGTAATGCCGCAAACAGTAGAAGCGATTAACCATGCTAAAGCAGCAGAGGTTCCAATCATCGTTGCTGTGAATAAAATAGATAAAGAATCCGCAAACCCTGACCGTGTGATGCAAGAACTGACGGAATACGGACTTGTCCCTGAAGCTTGGGGCGGAGAAACCATTTTTGTGCCGCTTTCCGCTTTAACTGGAAAAGGCATTGATGAGCTCGTTGAAATGATTTTGCTTGTCAGTGAGGTAGAGGAATTGAAAGCGAACCCGAACCGTCAGGCAAAAGGAACGGTTATTGAAGCTGAACTCGATAAAGGCAGAGGGTCAGTCGCGACATTGCTCGTACAGACTGGAACACTGCATGTCGGTGATCCGATCGTAGTCGGCAATACATTTGGCCGTGTCCGTGCGATGGTCAACGACATTGGCCGCCGTGTGAAAACTGCCGGCCCGTCAACTCCGGTTGAAATTACCGGTTTGAATGATGTCCCTCAAGCGGGAGACCAATTCCTTGTCTTTAAGGATGAAAAAACAGCTCGTTCTGTCGGTGAAGCCCGTGCTTCGAAACAGCTTGAAGAGCAGCGCAGCGATAAAGCGAAGCTCAGTCTTGATGACTTATTCGAGCAAATTAAACAAGGTGATGTAAAAGACATCAATCTCATCGTAAAAGCTGACGTTCAAGGATCTGCTGAAGCTTTAACGGCTGCACTTCAAAAAATTGAAGTAGAAGGCGTTAAAGTGAAAATCATCCATACAGGCGTTGGTGCGATTACTGAATCTGACATTATCTTGGCATCTGCTTCCAATGCAATTGTTATCGGGTTTAATGTGAGACCGGACGGAAATGCTAAGAGTACGGCTGAAGCTGAAAATGTAGATATTCGACTTCACCGTATCATTTACAAAGTAATTGACGAGATTGAAGCTGCCATGAAAGGTATGCTTGATCCTGAATATGAAGAAAAAGTGATTGGTCAAGTAGAAGTGCGCCAAACATTCAAAGTATCTAAAATTGGTACAATTGCCGGCGGATATGTTACTGAAGGAACCATTACGCGCGACAGCGGCCTCCGTTTAATTCGTGACGGCGTCGTTATCTTCGAAGGCGAAGTAGATGTTCTGAAACGCTTTAAAGACGATGTGAAAGAAGTTTCACAAGGCTATGAATGTGGTATTACAATTAAGAAATACAATGACATTCGTGAAGGTGACATCCTTGAAGCGTTTGTCATGCAAGAAATTGAAAGAACGTGATCGGATTTGCGGAGTGTGAATGCATCATTTATGATGCAGGATCGCTAAAAGAAAAGCGCGCCGTTCTGAAGCGGATTTTAACCAGGGTTCAAAACAAGTTCAATGTTTCGATTTCGGAGATTGGCTATCAGGACACCTGGCAAAGAACCAGCTTCGGAATCGCCGCTGTTTCTTCCTCTCGCGTTCAAACAGAAAAAGAACTACAGCGCGTCCTAGCGTTTATCGATTCTTTTCCTGAAATTGAACGGACGATCACTAGGACAGAGTGGTTTTAACTTAGAGGTGATTGAATTGAGTATGAGAGCAAACCGTGTCGGCGAGCAAATGAAAAAAGAACTCGGTGATATTATCAGCCGCAAGCTGAAAGACCCGAGAATTGGTTTTCTGACAGTAACGGATGTACGTGTATCAGGTGATTTGCAAATTGCAAAGGTGTATATCTCGGTTCTCGGTGACGAGAAAAAACGGGAAGAAGCACTGAAAGGGCTGGCAAAAGCGAAAGGATTTATCCGATCCGAAATCGGCAGCCGCATCAGACTTCGTAAAACGCCTGAAATTGAATTTGAGTTCGATGAATCAATCGATTACGGAAATCGAATCGAAACATTGATTCACGAATTACATTCAGAGAAACCATCTGAATAAAAAATGAGAGGATAGGCGTATATCGTCTGTCCTCTTTCTTCGTTTTTAAGAAAAAAGCTAAAAAAGAAGGAGTGAAAGGCAAATGGTTAACGGAGTTCTCCTTTTACATAAACCTGTTGGCATGACATCGCACGACTGTGTCATGAAGATCCGAAAACTGTTGAAAACAAAAAAAGTAGGACATACGGGAACGCTCGATCCAGAAGTGTCAGGCGTGCTTCCGATTTGTGTGGGCAGAGCGACAAAAATAGTCGAATACTTAACTGAAAAATCTAAAACATATGATGCGGAAATAACGCTTGGCTTTTCAACGACAACAGAGGATCAAACCGGAGAAACGGTGGAAACAAAGCCTGTCAATCATGACATTGATAAAGCCGATGCAGAAAAGGTTTTAAACAGTTTAAAGGGCAAACAAGAACAAATTCCGCCCATGTATTCCGCTGTAAAAGTAAACGGCAAAAAATTATACGAATACGCAAGAGCGGGGATTGAAGTAGAACGTCCGAAACGTATGATTACCATTGAAGACATTGCCCTGACAACCGGGATTAAACATAATGGAGAAACCGCAAGCTTCCGGTTTACAGTGACATGCTCCAAAGGGACCTATGTAAGGACGCTGGCGGTCATGATCGGTGAAAAGCTCGGATATCCGGCTCATATGTCTCATTTAATCCGTACGGCATCCGGAGATTTTTCTCTCGACGAATGCTTTACTTTTGACGAACTGGAGGCACAGGTCCAATCCGGAACCGTGGAAGAGCATATAGTCCCTATTGAACGTGCGCTCAATCATTTGCCGAAATGGATCATAAGTGATACATTAGCTAAGAAAGTAGAAAATGGGGCTTTGCTTGAGACGCCCGAGCAGTTTTCTGAAATGACAAGTGAAGACCGAATTGCCGTCTTTACTGAATCCGGAAGCTGTTTGGCGATCTATCTCCCCCATCCTGCGAAAAAAGGGCTGTTAAAGCCGGCAAAAGTATTGATGCAAAAAAGCGAACAATAGAAAAAAGGTGACCGTTCTGTGAAGACGATACATATTACACATCCTCATCATTTAATGAAAGAGGAGCAGGCAAAATCAGTGATGGCGTTAGGTTATTTTGACGGCGTTCATCTTGGACATCAGAAGGTAATCGGCACAGCGAAGCAAATAGCCGAAGAAAAAGGCCTGACATTGGCTGTGATGACCTTTCATCCTCATCCTTCTCACGTTTTGGGCAGGGATAAGGAGCCAAAGGATCTAATTACGCCTCTTGAAGATAAAATAGACCAAATTGAACAATTAGGTACAGAAATTCTGTATGTCGTTAAATTTAACGAAGTGTTTGCTTCTCTTTCTCCCAAGCAGTTTATAGACCAGTATATCATCGGCCTTAATGTGCAGCACGCAGTGGCAGGCTTTGACTTTACGTACGGCAAATACGGCAAGGGTACAATGGAGACCATGCCGGCTGATTTAGACGGAAAAGCTGAGTGCACCATGGTAGAAAAATTAACGGAGCAGAATAAAAAAATCAGTTCTTCGTATATCCGTACCGCGCTTCAAAACGGAGATGTTGAATTGGCGAATGTCTTGCTTGGACAGCCTTATTTTATAAAAGGAATTGTGATTCATGGTGATAAAAGAGGGCGGACCATCGGGTTTCCGACAGCAAATGTCGGTTTAAATAACAGCTATATCGTTCCGCCAACGGGTGTATATGCCGTAAAAGCGGAAGTGAACGGCGAAGTCTACAATGGCGTTTGCAATATCGGCTATAAGCCGACGTTTTATGAAAAGCGCCCGGAACAGCCTTCCATTGAGGTCAATCTGTTTGATTTCGATCAAGAGGTATATGGAGCCGCTATAAAAATCGAATGGTACAAACGGATTCGGAGCGAGCGGAAATTCAATGGCATCAAAGAATTAACAGAGCAAATTGAGAAAGATAAGCAGGAAGCCATCCGTTATTTCAGCAATTTGCTGCGGAAATAACTTGCAACGCACGCAAATTTTATTCTAAAATATTTGCATATAGGCACGATTTTTAGTATGATAGTTTTCGTAGTCTTAAAACCATTGCTTGGCAATCCGAAGTCACCGACGGTTGCTAGGTAACTGGGGCTAAATATGATTTGGAGGTGAAACAGGATGGCAATTACTCAAGAGCGTAAAAACCAACTCATCAACGAGTTCAAAACACACGAATCTGATACTGGATCTCCAGAAGTTCAGATCGCTATCCTAACTGACTCAATTAACAACTTGAACGAGCATTTACGTACTCACAAGAAAGACCACCACTCACGTCGCGGTCTTCTTAAAATGGTAGGTAAGCGTCGTAATCTTCTTACGTATCTACGTAATAAAGACGTAACTCGTTACCGTGAGTTAATTAACAAACTAGGCTTACGTCGATAATCGTAAAAAGCGGGAGGATTCCCGCTTTTTTATCGTATTAAAGCGAAATTTCTTATAACAAATCATTGAAATCCTTTTACATACTACTTTGACATTGATATGTTCAATTCATTTCGTTCATAATAGGAGTAATTGATTATTTCACACAACGAAGAGAGGAGTTCGTAATCGTATGGGACAAGAAAAACACGTCTTTACCATAGATTGGGCCGGAAGAACGCTTACTGTTGAAACCGGCCAGCTTGCCAAACAGGCAAATGGTGCTGTGATGATCCGCTACGGTGATACAGCAGTACTTAGTACAGCAACCGCTTCAAAAGAACCAAAACCGCTTGATTTCTTCCCTCTTACTGTAAACTATGAAGAAAGATTATATGCGGTAGGGAAAATTCCGGGCGGCTTTATTAAAAGAGAAGGACGCCCGAGTGAAAAAGCGGTTCTTGCCAGCCGTTTAATTGACCGTCCGATCCGTCCTTTGTTTGCCGATGGATTCCGTAATGAAGTTCAAGTCATCAGCATTGTCATGAGTGTTGACCAAAACTGCTCTTCAGAAATGGCTGCCATGTTCGGTTCATCTCTTGCGCTTTCTGTATCGGATATTCCGTTTGAAGGACCAATTGCAGGGGTTACTGTCGGACGCATTGATGATCAATTTATCATTAACCCAACAGTTGATCAGCTTGAAAAAAGCGACATCAATCTTGTCGTTGCCGGCACGAAAGATGCCATTAACATGGTAGAAGCGGGAGCGGACGAAGTTCCTGAGGAAATCATGCTTGAAGGCATTATGTTCGGCCATGAAGAGATTAAACGCCTGATTGCATTCCAAGAAGAAATTGTTGCGGCAGTCGGCAAAGAGAAATCAGAAATTAAGCTCTTTGAAATTGATGAAGAGCTTAACGAAAAAGTAAAAGCTTTAGCAGAAGAGGATCTGCTGAAAGCTATCCAAGTTCATGAAAAGCATGCTCGTGAAGATGCCATTAACGAAGTGAAGAGCGCAGTTGTGGCAAAATTCGAGGATGAAGAGCATGATGAAGATACAATCAAACAAGTGAAGCAGATTTTATCTAAGCTGGTGAAAAATGAAGTTCGCCGCCTGATTACTGAAGAAAAAGTAAGACCGGACGGCCGAGGTGTCGATCAAATCCGCCCGCTTTCTTCAGAAGTTGGCCTCTTGCCAAGAACGCACGGTTCTGGTCTATTTACAAGGGGACAAACTCAGGCCCTCAGCGTATGTACGCTAGGTGCTCTGGGAGATGTGCAAATCCTTGATGGCTTAGGTGTCGAAGAGTCGAAACGGTTTATGCATCACTACAACTTCCCGCAATTTAGCGTTGGGGAAACAGGACCGATGCGCGGACCGGGACGTCGTGAAATCGGACATGGAGCACTGGGTGAGCGCGCGCTTGAGCCAGTTATTCCGTCTGAAAAAGACTTCCCTTATACTGTCCGTCTTGTTTCAGAAGTGCTTGAATCAAACGGTTCTACGTCTCAAGCAAGCATTTGCGCAAGCACACTTGCAATGATGGATGCAGGTGTACCGATTAAAGCGCCAGTTGCTGGTATTGCGATGGGTCTTGTCAAATCAGGCGAACATTACACTGTTTTGACTGACATCCAAGGCATGGAAGACGCGCTCGGAGATATGGACTTTAAAGTAGCGGGAACTGAAAAAGGCGTAACGGCCCTGCAAATGGACATTAAAATTGAAGGCCTTTCCAGAGAGATTCTTGAAGAAGCGCTTCAGCAGGCGAAAAAAGGCAGAATGGAAATCCTCAACAGCATGCTTGCAACATTAAGCGAATCAAGAAAAGAGCTTTCTCGATATGCGCCTAAGATCTTAACAATGACCATTAATCCTGATAAAATCCGCGATGTCATCGGACCAAGCGGAAAACAAATCAATAAGATCATCGAAGAAACCGGTGTTAAAATTGATATTGAGCAGGACGGCACAATCTTCATTTCCTCTACAGATGAAAGCGGCAACCAAAAAGCGAAAAAAATCATTGAAGACCTTGTCAGAGAGGTTGAAGTCGGCCAGCTTTACCTAGGTAAAGTGAAACGGATTGAAAAATTCGGTGCTTTCGTTGAAATTTTCAGCGGAAAAGACGGTTTGGTGCACATTTCAGAGCTTGCGCTTGAACGCGTAGGGAAAGTTGAAGATGTTGTGAAGATCGGAGACGAGATTCTTGTCAAGGTCACTGAAATTGACAAACAAGGACGAGTGAATTTGTCTCGCAAAGCGGTGCTCCGTGAAGAGAAAGAAAAAGAAGAACAACAATCTTAAATGAAAACATAAAAGGAGCCTGGGAGACCCGGCTTCTTTATTTTGAAGCTTTTCAAAAGCAGGCGGGTTCTACCTTGTCCTTCTTCTTCATAATGTGAGGTGAGGGGGGACAGAACATGTACAAAAAATTTGTACCGTTTGCCGTTTTTTTATTTCTTTTTTTTGTCTCATTTGAGATGATGGAAAATCCGCATGCACTTGATTATATAGGGGCAATGAAAAAAGATACGGTGACTGTCACGGCGTCCAAAGACCCGTTATATGAAGAATTGCTTCAAAAAGCGCCGGAGTACGAAGTTAAGCCCCAGAATGCAAGAATTGATAAAGTGTGGAAAAGCATTCCTGGCTACAATGGATTAAAGGTCAATATTGAACAATCATATAAAAAAATGAAAAAGCATGGCGAGTTTCGGGAAAATGACCTGGTGTACAGCCAAGTAAAACCAAACGTTCATCTTGAGTCACTTCAGCCTGAGCCTATTTATAAAGGAAATCCTGACAAACCGATGGTGGCTTTTTTAATCAATGTGGCATGGGGAAATGAGTATTTGGAAAAAATGCTTCCTATTCTGCAAAAGCACCATGTCAAAGCTACGTTCTTTTTAGAAGGCAATTGGGTGAGAAACAATGAACAGCTCGCTAAGAAGATTGCAAAAGACGGACATGAAATCGGAAATCATTCATACAATCATCCGGATATGAGCAAACTGACTACAGGAAGAATTTCCGAGCAGCTCGACAAGACAAATGAGCAAATAGAACAAACGATCGGCGTTAAGCCAAAGTGGTTCGCTCCGCCGAGCGGAAGTTTCAGAAAAGCGGTTATCGATATTGCAGCTGAGAAACAGATGGGAACAGTTATGTGGACAGTTGATACAATCGATTGGCAAAAGCCGGCTCCGTCTGTACTTCAGACAAGAGTGTTAAGCAAGATACATAATGGTGCCATGATTTTAATGCATCCGACTGACCCTACGGCGGAAAGTCTTGAAGCGCTGATTACAAAGATAAAAGACAAAGGATACGCACTTGGAACAGTTACTGAACTAATGGATGAAACAAGACTATTGAAGTAACAGATGAAGGCAGCTTGTCTTTGAATAGGAGGAACAAATTTGATTAAACGATATACGTGTCAAAATGGTGTAAGAGTTGTGCTGGAAAATAACCCGACAGTCCGTTCTGTTGCGATCGGCGTATGGATCGGCACAGGGTCGAGACATGAAACGCCGGAGATAAACGGAATTTCTCACTTTTTAGAGCACATGTTCTTTAAAGGGACGAGCACAAAATCTGCACGTGAGATAGCAGAATCTTTTGATCGTATTGGCGGTCAAGTCAATGCGTTTACTTCAAAGGAATATACCTGCTACTATGCAAAGGTGCTTGACGAGCATGCGAATTACGCGCTGGACGTATTAGCAGATATGTTCTTTCATTCAACGTTTGATGAAAACGAGCTGAAAAAAGAGAAAAATGTAGTATATGAAGAAATTAAAATGTACGAAGATGCGCCGGACGACATTGTACACGATTTACTGAGCAAAGCCACTTACGGCAATCATTCTTTAGGCTACCCAATTCTTGGCACGGAAGAAACGCTTGCTTCCTTTAACGGTGACTCTCTCAGACAATACATGAATGATTATTATACACCGGACCGAGTGGTGATTTCGGTAGCGGGCAATATATCTGACAGTTTTATCAAAGATGTGGAAAAATGGTTCGGGTCATACGAGGCGAAAGGCAAAGCGACAGGACTTGAGAAGCCTGAGTTCCACACGGAAAAACTGACGAGGAAAAAAGAAACAGAGCAGGCTCATTTGTGCCTCGGATTTAAAGGCTTAGAGGTTGGCCATGAACGTATTTATGATTTAATCGTCCTCAATAATGTGCTCGGAGGCAGCATGAGCAGCCGGCTGTTCCAAGATGTCCGTGAAGATAAAGGACTAGCTTATTCAGTTTACAGCTATCACAGCTCGTATGAGGACAGCGGAATGCTAACGATTTACGGCGGAACGGGTGCAAATCAGCTTCAGCAACTGTCAGAAACAATTCAAGAAACGCTTGCTACATTAAAACGTGACGGCATTACTTCGAAAGAGCTGGAAAACAGCAAAGAGCAAATGAAGGGAAGCTTAATGCTGAGCTTAGAAAGCACAAACAGCAAAATGAGCCGAAATGGGAAAAATGAACTGCTTCTCGGCAAACATAAAACATTAGATGAGATCATCAATGAATTAAACGCCGTGAACTTAGAGCGTGTCAACGGCCTTGCCAGACAATTGTTCACCGAAGACTATGCATTAGCACTGATCAGCCCTTCCGGCAATATGCCATCTTAAAAAGGAAAGCCTGCCCCATAATGGGGCAGGCATTTTTTAATCCTTTCCATCATACATAGTACAAGGGGGTGACAGACATGCGGCTCAGTGAATTATCAGGAAAGGAAATTGTAGACATCAAAAGAGCTGAACGGCTCGGAGTGCTCGGCCAGACCGATTTAGAAATTAATGAACAGGATGGACAAATTACAGCACTCCTCATTCCCACAGTTAAGTGGTTTGGTTTAAGAAAACAAGGTCATGACATTCGCGTCCCATGGCATCATATTCAAAAGATCGGATCAGATATGATCATATTAGATGTACCTGAGGAAATGTCTCCTCGACAAGAGTAAATCGACCAATTGGGTTCTAAAGAAAACATCTGAAACATCGGCTCTGGCAGCCGATGTTTTTTTATATGGAAAAAGCGCATCTTTTATATTCACCGGTATTTCCTTTTGATCATAAGATGAAGGGGAGCTTAACAACTAGAGATCCAGTATATACAAAGAAGGTGAACGTTTAGAATGTTAACCGGATTGAAAATTGCAGTTATCGGCGGTGACGCAAGACAGCTCGAAATTATAAGAAAGCTCACTGAACAGCAGGCTGACATCTATCTTGTCGGGTTTGACCAATTGGATCACGGTTTCACCGGAGCAGTAAAATGCAATATTGATGAAATTCCTTTTCAACAAATAGATAGCATCATTCTCCCAGTATCCGCAACAACAGGAGAAGGTGTCGTATCGACTGTATTTTCGAATGAAGAGGTTGTGTTAAAACAGGAGCATCTCAACAAAACGCCTGCACATTGTGTCATTTTCTCAGGTATTTCTAATGCCTATTTAGAAAACATTGCAGCTCAGGCAAAAAGAAAACTTGTTAAGCTGTTTGAGCGGGATGACATTGCGATATACAACTCTATTCCGACAGTAGAAGGAACGATTATGCTGGCTATTCAGCACACGGATTATACGATACACGGATCTCAGGTGGCCGTTCTCGGTCTCGGGCGCACCGGGATGACGATTGCCCGGACATTTGCCGCGCTCGGGGCGAATGTAAAAGTGGGGGCAAGAAGTTCAGCGCATCTGGCACGTATCACTGAAATGGGGCTCGTTCCTTTTCATACCGATGAGCTGAAAGAGCATGTGAAAGATATAGATATTTGCATTAATACCATACCGAGTATGATTTTAAATCAAGCGGTACTTTCTTGTATGACACCGAAAACCTTAATATTGGATCTGGCCTCACGTCCCGGGGGAACGGATTTTAAATATGCCGAAAAACAGGGGATTAAAGCACTTCTTGCTCCCGGCCTTCCAGGGATTGTCGCTCCTAAAACGGCTGGGCAAATCCTTGCAAACGTCTTGAGCAAGCTTTTGGCTGCAATACAAGCTGAGGAGGGGAAATAAGGATGTCGTCATTAAAAGGAAAAAGAATCGGGTTTGGGCTGACCGGGTCGCATTGCACATATGAAGCGGTTTTTCCGCAAATTGAGGCGTTGGTCAACGAAGGAGCTGAAGTTCGTCCGGTTGTCACATTTAACGTAAAATCCACAAATACCCGATTTGGAGAGGGTGCAGAATGGGTTAAAAAAATTGAAGACCTGACTGGATATGAGGCCATTGATTCGATTGTAAAGGCAGAACCCCTTGGGCCGAAGCTGCCCCTTGACTGCATGGTCATTGCGCCTTTAACAGGCAATTCAATGAGCAAGCTGGCAAATGCCATGACGGACAGCCCGGTGCTGATGGCGGCAAAAGCGACAATCCGAAACAATCGGCCAGTCGTTCTAGGTATCTCAACAAATGATGCACTCGGTTTAAACGGAACAAATTTAATGAGGCTCATGTCAACAAAAAATATCTTTTTTATTCCATTCGGGCAAGACGATCCATTTAAAAAACCGAATTCAATGGTAGCCAAAATGGATCTGCTTCCGCAAACGATTGAAAAGGCGCTATTGCACCAGCAGCTTCAGCCGGTTCTCGTTGAGAATTATCAGGGAAATGACTAAATTTACAGAAAATCATTCCCAAACTAAAAAATTCGGTCATCACCCGCATATTCTATGGTAAAATAAAACGTAAAATCATAGTCAAATCAATTCAATGAAGCTGATTGGCGGAAGGAGTTTTACAGATGGGAAGAGGTTTACACGTAGCTGTTGTCGGAGCGACAGGGGCTGTGGGACAACAAATGCTTAAAACACTCGAAGACAGAAACTTTGAAATGGACACACTTACATTGCTATCTTCAAAACGCTCTGCGGGGACAAAAGTCACGTTTAAAGGCCAAGAGCTGACTGTTCAGGAAGCTTCTCCTGAGAGCTTTGAAGGGGTAAATATTGCTTTGTTCAGCGCCGGCGGAAGCGTATCACAAGCATTGGCACCAGAAGCTGTAAAACGCGGCGCTATTGTTATAGATAATACGAGCGCGTTCCGCATGGACGAAAATACACCGCTTGTTGTGCCAGAAGTGAATGAGGCAGACTTGCATGAACACAACGGCATTATTGCCAATCCAAACTGCTCTACAATCCAAATGGTTGCGGCTCTTGAGCCGATCCGTAAAACATACGGCTTAAACAAAGTCATCGTATCAACTTACCAGGCAGTATCAGGAGCGGGTAATGAAGCTGTAAAAGAGCTTTACAGCCAAACACAGGCAATTTTAAATAAAGAAGAAATAGAGCCTGAGATCATGCCTGTAAAAGGTGACAAAAAACACTATCAAATCGCCTTCAACGCGATTCCGCAAATTGATAAATTCCAGGATAACGGCTATACGTTTGAAGAAATGAAAATGATCAATGAAACGAAAAAAATCATGCACATGCCTGACCTTCAAGTAGCGGCTACATGTGTGAGACTGCCAATTCAAACTGGGCACTCAGAGTCTGTCTACATCGAAATAGACCGTGATGACGCTACAGTTGAAGATGTTAAAAATCTATTAAAAGAAGCTCCGGGCGTGACACTTCAGGATGACCCGAGCCAGCAGCTTTATCCGATGCCTGCTGATGCTGTCGGCAAAAACGATGTGTTTGTAGGCCGCATCCGCAAAGACTTGGACAGAGCAAACGGTTTTCATTTATGGGTTGTTTCTGATAACCTATTAAAAGGCGCAGCATGGAACTCTGTTCAAATTGCAGAAAGCCTGAAAAAACTAAACCTCGTATAAAAGAGAGAATTTCCTAAAGACGAATAGAAGAGAGTAAGGCACTATCAGCCTGCTCTCTTCTGTTACGTCCGAATAATTTGGAGTGAAAACAGTGAAGATAATTGTTCAAAAGTTCGGCGGAACATCAGTAAAGGATGATAAAGGCCGCAAACTGGCTTTAGAGCATATTAAAGAAGCAATCAGTGAAGGATATAAGGTTGTCGTTGTCGTTTCAGCGATGGGCCGAAAAGGAGACCCGTATGCAACAGATTCTTTGCTGGGGCTGCTTTACGGCGATCAGTCAGCGATTTCTCCAAGGGAGCAGGATTTGCTTTTATCTTGCGGAGAGACCATTTCCTCTGTCGTATTTACAAGCATGCTGCTTGATAACGGTGTGAAAGCAGCTGCGCTGACAGGGGCTCAGGCTGGCTTTTTAACGAATGATCAGCATACCAATGCGAAAATCATTGAAATGAGACCGGAGCGTTTATTCGGTGTGCTCGCCAATCATGATGCGGTCGTCGTCGCAGGCTTCCAGGGCGCAACTGAAAAAGGTGATACAACAACAATCGGCAGAGGGGGCAGTGATACGTCTGCAGCCGCACTCGGAGCAGCTGTTGATGCAGAATACATCGATATTTTCACCGATGTAGAAGGTGTAATGACTGCAGACCCAAGAGTTGTGGAAAATGCGAAACCGCTTCCTGTTGTGACGTATACGGAAATCTGCAACCTGGCGTATCAGGGAGCTAAGGTCATTCATCCGCGTGCTGTGGAAATCGCGATGCAGGCCAAGGTTCCGATCCGCGTCCGTTCGACTTATTCGAAGGATAAAGGTACATTGGTGACATCACATCACTCTTCCAAGGTCGGCAGTGATGTTTTTGAAAGGCTGATTACGGGAATCGCTCATGTCAAAGATGTCACGCAGTTCAAGGTGCCTTCTAAAATCGGCCAGTATAATGTTCAGACTGAAGTGTTCAAGGCAATGGCGAACGCTGGAATCAGTGTCGATTTCTTTAACATTACACCTAGTGAAATCGTTTATACGGTAGCCGGAAATAAAACAGAAACAGCTCAGCGTATTTTAATGGATATGGGCTATGATCCAATGGTAACAAGAAACTGCGCGAAGGTATCGGCGGTCGGTGCGGGCATTATGGGTGTTCCCGGTGTTACGTCCAAAATTGTGTCAGCTCTTTCAGAAAAAGAAATTCCGATTCTTCAGTCGGCTGACAGCCATACGACGATATGGGTGCTCGTCCATGAAGCGGATATGGTTCCTGCTGTAAACGCTTTGCATGAAGTGTTTGAACTTTCCAAGTAAATGTGATTGAATCATGATGAGGTGAATAAAATGAATTTCGGAAATGTGTCTACAGCGATGATTACACCCTTTGACAATAAAGGGAACGTAGACTTTCAAAAACTGTCTACACTGATTGACTACTTGTTGAAAAACGGAACGGATTCTTTAGTAGTAGCGGGAACAACTGGAGAATCTCCAACCCTATCAACTGAAGAAAAAATTGCGCTTTTTGAATATACGGTAAAAGAAGTAAACGGACGGGTTCCGGTTATCGCCGGTACTGGAAGCAACAATACGAAAGATTCCATTAAGCTGACAAAAAAAGCTGAGGAAGCAGGCGTGGACGCTGTTATGCTTGTTACGCCGTATTACAATAAACCTTCCCAAGAGGGAATGTACCAGCATTTTAAAGCAATTGCGGCAGAGACATCGCTTCCGGTTATGCTTTATAATGTTCCGGGCCGTACGGTTGCTTCTCTGGCTCCTGAAACGACGATCCGTTTGGCGGCAGACATTCCGAATGTTGTTGCGATTAAAGAAGCGAGCGGCGACCTCGAAGCGATTACAAAAATTATTGCTGAAACGCCTGAAGACTTCTATGTCTATTCAGGGGATGACGCTCTGACGCTTCCAATTCTTTCAGTTGGAGGAAGAGGAGTTGTGTCAGTGGCGAGCCATATCGCAGGCACTGATATGCAGCAAATGATCAAAAATTATACGAATGGGCAAACAGCTAATGCGGCACTGATTCATCAGAAACTGCTGCCGATTATGAAGGAACTGTTTAAAGCGCCTAACCCTGCTCCAGTCAAAACAGCGCTTCAGCTGAGAGGTCTTGATGTCGGTTCTGTGCGTCTGCCTCTTGTCCCGTTAACCGAGGATGAACGTCTGAGCTTAAGCAGCACGATCAGCGAACTGTAAGAAAATTTCATACAGTGAAACAAACGCGGTCATTCTCACATTCAGCTGAGTTTGACCGTTTCTTTTACATATTGGTTTTCCCTAAACCTTCTGCTTTATCTTGTTTTCTAAATTTACTTTCAGTTATAATAGGAACAAGTGATGATGGACGGGTATGAGACTAGGAGGATATAGATTTTGAAAAAGAAAAATACAGAAAACGTTAGAATTATCGCCCTTGGCGGTGTCGGAGAGATTGGGAAGAACCTTTATGTCATTGAAATTGACTCAGACATATTTGTCGTTGATGCCGGCCTTATGCATCCAGAAAATGAAATGCTCGGTATTGATGTGGTGATTCCTGACATATCATATTTGATTGAACGGGCTGATCGCGTCAAGGCAATCTTTTTAACGCACGGGCACGATGAAAATATCGGCGGCGTTTTTTACTTATTAAACAAGCTGTCTGTTCCAGTGTACGGAACAAAGCTGACGCTTGCGCTGTTAAGAGAGAAATTAAAACAATACGGACATAACCGAAAAACTGATTTAAGAGAAATTCACTCCAAATCTGTCATTACATTTGAATCGACAAAAGTATCGTTCTTTAGAACGATTCACAGCATCCCTGATTCTGTAGGTGTGAGCTTTAAAACATCACTTGGATCTATTGTATGCACGGGAGACTTCAAATTTGACCAAACACCTGCACTTAATCAGACGTGCGACATTGGCGAAATCGCCAAGATCGGAAATAGCGGCGTGCTTGCCCTGCTTTCTGACAGTGCAAATGCGGAACGGCCGGGTTATACTCCTTCGGAATCGGCTGTCAGCGGAGAAATTTCGGATGCGCTGTATAATTCAGAGAACCGGGTGATTATTGCTGTTTTCGCATCCAATATTAACCGGATTCAGCAAGTCATTCATGCAGCGGCTCAAAATGGCAGAAAGATTGCCGTAGCCGGAAAAAATCTTCAATCTGTCCTGCAGCTGGCAAGAAAGTTAGGATACATTGAAGCAGATGATGAATTATTTATTTCAGTACAGGATGTCAAGAAATATCCGAAGCGTGAAGTGGCCATTATTACAGCCGGAAGCCAAGGTGAACCATTAGCTGCCCTTACAAGAATGGCAAACAAAGCTCACAAACAGCTGAACATTGAAGAAGGGGATACGGTTGTCATTGCGTCAACTCCAATTCCCGGGCAGGAACTCATTTATTCTAAAACAGTGGACCTACTTGCGAGAGCCGGTGCACAAGTCATCTTTGCCCAAAAGCGTGTTCATGTATCAGGCCACGGCTCACAAGAAGAGTTAAAGCTGATGATCAATCTGCTTAAACCAAAGTATTTAATTCCTGTAAACGGCGAATACAGAATGCAAAAAGCCCATTCAAAAATCGCTGAAGAAACTGGCATGAAGCGCAGTGACATCTTCTTAATTGAAAAAGGAGACGTCGTTGAGTTCCGCGGCCAAAACGTAAAAATCGGGGATAAAGTTCCTTACGGCAATATTTTAATTGATGGGCTAGGTGTCGGTGATATCGGCAATATCGTATTGAGAGACCGCCGCTTGCTTTCACAGGACGGAATCTTAATCGTTGTCATTACACTTGATAAACAAAAGAAACATCTTGTATCAGGACCAGAAATTATCACTCGCGGTTTTGTTTATGTAAGAGAGTCTGAAGGTCTTATCGTACAGGCTACTGAGCTTGTTCGTTCCATCGTGACAGAAGCGACTGAAACATCAAATGTTGAATGGTCAACGCTGAAGCAGGCAATGCGGGATGCTTTGAACCAATTCCTTTATGAAAAAACGAAACGTAAACCGATGATCATCCCAATTATTATGGAAGTATAATGACTGACTAAAGACCGGAGCAGCTCCGGTCTTTATTTTTTTGCCCTTTAAGCCGGGATTGAATTGAGTATCTTTGTTCATAATACAAAGAGAAACTCGGAAAGGGTGAAAGCGAGATGGATCATCGTATGGAAAACACAGAAGAAGAGCGTTCTGAAAAAAATGATGCGAAAGACAGCATTATGAATAAAATACAGCAGCTTGGTGAAACGTCACTTCCACAGCTGCCCCAAGATACAAATATTCATTGTCTGACTATAATCGGACAAATAGAAGGCCATGTTCAGCTCCCTCCGCAAAACAAAACAACAAAATATGAGCATGTCATCCCACAGATTGTGGCAATTGAACAAAATCCTAAAATTGAAGGCCTGCTGATTATATTAAATACTGTGGGAGGAGATGTTGAAGCTGGTCTAGCAATTGCGGAAATGCTGGCATCTTTATCGAAACCGACCGTTTCTATCGTGCTTGGCGGGGGTCATTCCATCGGCGTTCCGATTGCTGTATCCTGTGATTACAGCTATATCGCCGAAACAGCAACGATGACGATTCACCCCGTTAGGCTCACCGGTCTGGTCATCGGGGTGCCGCAAACGTTTGAATACCTGGATAAAATGCAAGAAAGAGTTGTTAAATTTGTCACAAGCCATTCCAATATAACTGAAGAGAAATTTAAAGAGCTAATGTTTTCAAAAGGAAACTTAACACGCGACATCGGAACAAATGTAGTTGGTAAGGATGCAGTTGAATACGGATTGATTGATCACGCAGGCGGCGTCGGACAGGCAATCAATAAACTGAATGAGCTCATAGAGGCAGCAAGGAAAGAAGAAGGACGGATGATCCAATGATTCTGTATACCGTGATGCCGCAGGAAATTGTGTTTGCAGAACAGAACCAAGAAACGAGCGCACATGAGCAAATTGAATATAAAGGTGTACCGCTTCTGGTCGAAATGAAAGGAAATGAAGCGGAAGTCATTCAAATTATGAGCACAAACCCAATGCATTTTCTGCATCCGGACATTTCACCGGGACAAAAGCTGAAATTAAACGTATAAGAATCCAATCCTTTTTTAAGGGCAAAATATGCTATAATAGGGGAATCCTACAGAAAAAACGCAGCCTGTAAACGGCTGCTTTCTTCATTATGTATGAACTTACATTTTTTAACGCAGTAAGGTGATGAGTGTGGCAAAGAAAAAACGAAAATCAAGAAAAAAACAGGCGAAACAGCTCAATATAAAATACGAACTCAACGGACTGCTATGTATAGCCATTTCAATTATCGCAATCTTGCAGCTGGGGGTAGTCGGGCAAACATTTATCTATTTGTTCCGCTTTTTTGCTGGAGAGTGGTTTATTTTATGCTTGTTAGGTTTATTGGTGTTAGGAGTCTCGCTGTTTTGGAAGAAGAAAACCCCAAGCCTATTAACGAGACGAAAGGCCGGGTTGTACTGTATCATCGCAAGCATATTGCTGCTTTCTCACGTGCAGCTGTTTAAAAATTTGACGCACAAAGGGACTATTGAGTCCGCAAGTGTGGTCCGCAATACGTGGGAATTGTTTTTGATGGACATGAATGGCAGCTCTGCTTCTCCTGATTTAGGCGGAGGGATGATCGGTGCGCTGCTGTTTGCAGCTTCACACTTCTTGTTTGCGTCAACTGGTTCTCAGATCATGGCGATTGTCATGATTTTGATCGGCATGATTTTAGTCACAGGACGATCACTGCAAGAAACGCTGAAAAAGTGGATGAGCCCGATTGGACGCTTTATAAAAGAACAATGGTTGGCATTTATTGATGATATGAAATCCGTCAAATCAAATATGCAGTCATCGAAAAAAACAAAAGCGCCTAGCAAAAAACAAAAACCGGTCCGCAAAAAACAGCAAATGGAACCGGAGCCTTCTGATGAAGAAGGGGATTCTGAGACAGAATCGCCTCTTGTCCATTCAGAACCAATTATCTCAAGCTTTTCTGATCGTAATGAAGAGGATGAGTCTCCAGTTATAGAAAAGCGCACCGAACCTGTATCGGAGCCGCTTCAGGACATCCAACCAGAGACAGGTGATCAGGAAACTGTTTCTGCTCCTCCTATGACCTTTACGGAGCTTGAAAATAAGGATTACGAGATGCCGTCACTGGATTTACTGGCAGATCCAAAGCATACCGGCCAGCAGGCTGATAAAAAGAATATTTATGAAAATGCGAGAAAGCTTGAACGGACCTTCCAAAGCTTTGGCGTAAAGGCGAAAGTGACACAGGTTCATCTCGGGCCGGCCGTAACAAAATACGAAGTGTATCCTGATGTCGGAGTGAAGGTTAGCAAAATTGTCAATTTAAGCGATGATTTAGCGCTGGCGCTTGCTGCGAAGGATATCAGGATCGAAGCGCCTATACCAGGCAAATCGGCAATCGGAATTGAGGTTCCAAACGCAGAAGTGGCAATGGTTTCGCTGAAGGAAGTGCTGGAGTCTAAATTAAATGACAGACCGGATGCGAAGTTGTTAATTGGACTTGGCCGCAATATTTCAGGTGAAGCTGTATTGGCTGAGTTAAATAAGATGCCCCACCTTTTGGTCGCAGGCGCAACCGGGAGCGGAAAAAGTGTCTGTGTCAACGGCATTATTACAAGTATTTTAATGCGCGCAAAACCGCATGAAGTGAAAATGATGATG
>NZ_BDFC01000011.1:0-196216 GCF_001748205.1 Bacillus sp. F56 | reverse complement strand
AAAACCCTTGAAGTCTAGGAAGGACGAGCATAGGAGCGGACATTCACAGGATGTGATGACGACGGCGTTTAGGCAGGACGCCTGAGAATTTAGCCGTTGATCCACTTCGCATTGAGCACCGAAGCGCAGGTCTGACAACGAATGCGAGGGTTTGCTGACACGGTGAAACCCCGGATGAGAAATCCGGGGTTTTTTCGCGTATTTTCCTAAAAGCTGCTCATAATAAAAAGGAATGTTAAACAGATGGAGGGATTTTCTTTGAATCAAGACAGAGGAAGCATGCAGGACGCGCTAAAACAATATAAACATGGTTTAGGCACATTTGAACAAAAGATGCCGCTGATGGGAAGGAAATTTAACGAGTTTACTGAACAGTGCTTTGCCGGGAATTCTCTGACTGAAAGAGAAAAACAGCTGATCGCCCTCGGAATCGCGATCAATGCTCAGGACGAATATTGCATGATCTATCATACAAAAGGCTGTCTTGATCAGGGAGCGACAGAAGAAAACATTCTCGAAGCCGTCAGTGTGGCAGCGGCATTTGGAGGCGGCGCGGCCTTCAGTCAAGGCGTGACAGTTGTCCAGCAGTGCATTGAGGAATTCGGAAACACCACGCATTAAGAGAAGGAATATTTCGAAAAACCATTCTCATTTGTTCTGAATGGATGCTTTCGTCTCATCTGCCGCTATTTCAAGCCATATCCTTTTTGCGGCATCAAACGCAGCACTGATACAATAGAAAGCAAATATATGAAGGGATTGATTCATTATTTGCAGCAGCCAGGACAGACTGAACCTCGATTATACGTCAGAAATGGAAAAAGCGATGCAGCTGTCACACGGAATTGGATACGAGGAATACGGACGCCGGCTGGAAACAAGAATGAAAGTAGAGCGGCAGAGAGAGCTTGATTATCAAAAAAGCAAGCGTATTTCTGCAGGAGCTTATTGAGAAAATCAATCTTTTAAAAAAGGGTGGGAATCCACTCTTTTTCTTTTTCAATCGCTTTAATAAAGTGCCGATCTTTGTTAAACTTGAGGAATGTGCGAGGCACGATAAAAAGTTGTATTTACTTTTCATTTGTTATAAAATTAGAATGAGAATAAAATGAGAATAATGATTATATATTTTGGAGGTATAGATATGGCTGCTTCAACATTAACGATCAAAGATCTTCACGTTGAAATCGAAGGGAAAGAGATCTTAAAGGGTGTAAACCTTGAAATAAAAGGTGGAGAATTCCACGCAGTAATGGGCCCGAACGGAACTGGTAAATCCACTTTATCAGCTGCTATTATGGGGCATCCTAAATATGAAGTAACAAAAGGCAGCATCACGCTTGACGGCAAAGATGTACTGGAGATGGAAGTGGACGAGCGTGCGCAGGCAGGCTTATTCCTTGCGATGCAGTACCCAAGTGAAATCAGCGGTGTGACAAATGCCGACTTCCTTCGCTCAGCAATCAACGCGCGCAGAGAAGAAGGCGATGAAATTTCTCTTATGAAATTCATCCGCAAAATGGACGAAAACATGGAGTTCCTTGAAATGGACCCTGAAATGGCTCAGCGCTATCTTAACGAAGGCTTCTCAGGCGGGGAGAAAAAACGCAACGAAATTCTTCAATTAATGATGATTGAACCGAAAATCGCCATCCTTGATGAAATCGACTCAGGTCTTGATATTGACGCTTTGAAAGTTGTATCTAAAGGGATCAACAGAATGCGCAGCGAAAACTTCGGCTGCCTGATGATCACTCACTATCAGCGCCTGTTAAACTACATCACTCCGGATGTTGTTCACGTTATGATGCAAGGCCGCGTTGTCAAATCCGGCGGTGCAGAGCTTGCACAGCGTCTTGAAGCAGAAGGTTATGACTGGATCAAACAAGAACTTGGCATTGAAGACGAAACTGTTGGCCAAGAAGCGTAAGCGTTAGGGGGATTAATATGACACTAGATACAAAACTATCCGTAGATCAGGAGTATCTCAAAAGCTTTTCCGAAAAGCATCAAGAACCTGCCTGGCTGAAAAACCTGCGCTTACAGGCTCTTGAACAAGCTGAGGATCTGCCGATGCCGAAGCCTGACAAAACTAAAATCACAAACTGGAACTTCACGAATTTCGCGAAGCATACAGTTGATAACGAACCGCTTTCTTCATTAGAAGATTTGACTGATGAAGCAAAAGCGCTGATCGACGTTGAAAACGAAGATAAAACATTATACGTACAGCGTGACCAGACGCCGGCATACCTTTCACTTTCTCAAGAATTGAAAGACAAAGGCGTTATCTTCACTGATATTCTGACTGCTGCTCGCGAGCACAGCGACTTGGTGGAGAAATACTTTATGAAGGACGGCGTGAAGGTTGATGAGCATAAGTTAACTGCACTTCACGCAGCTCTTGTTAACGGAGGAGCATTCCTTTATGTTCCGAAAAATGTTGAGGTGGAGACGCCGGTTCAGGCTGTTTATGTCCACGAAAGCAATGATACAGCTCTATTCAACCATGTGCTGATTGTGGCTGAAGACCACAGCTCTGTCACATATGTAGAAAACTATATCAGCACTGTAAACCCGAAAGACGCTGTCTTCAATATTATCAGTGAGGTCATCACAGGTGATAATGCCAGCGTGACATACGGTGCGGTGGATAATCTGTCAAGCGGTGTGACAACTTATGTGAACCGCCGTGGCGCTGCTCGCGGACGCGACAGCAAAATCGAATGGGCTCTCGGCCTGATGAACGACGGCGACACGATTTCCGAAAACACAACAAACCTTTACGGTGACGGCACATACGGCGATACGAAAACGGTTGTTGTCGGAAGAGGAGAGCAAACAGAAAACTTTACAACACAAATCATCCATTTCGGTAAAGCTTCTGAAGGCTATATCTTGAAGCACGGTGTAATGAAAGATTCTGCTTCTTCTATCTTTAACGGAATCGGCAAAATCGAACATGGCGCTTCTAAAGCGAATGCGGAGCAGGAATCGCGTGTGCTGATGCTCAGCGAAAAAGCACGCGGAGACGCTAACCCTATTCTTTTAATTGACGAAGACGATGTAACTGCAGGACATGCGGCATCTGTCGGCCGTGTGGACCCTATTCAGCTTTACTACCTTATGAGCCGCGGTATTCCGAAAGAAGAAGCAGAACGCTTAGTCATTTACGGATTCCTTGCACCGGTAGTAAATGAACTTCCGATTGAAGGCGTTAAGAAACAATTGGTTTCTGTTATCGAAAGGAAAGTGAAGTAATGAATATCACAGATATTCGTGAACAGTTCCCGATCCTTCATCAGCAAGTGAACGGACATGATCTCGTTTATCTCGACAGCGCGGCGACTTCCCAGAAGCCGCGTGCTGTCATTGAAACACTGGATAAGTATTATAACCAATACAATTCCAATGTTCACCGGGGCGTCCATACACTTGGAACCAGAGCGACAGACGGTTATGAAGGAGCGCGTGAAAAAGTCCGCAAGTTTATTAACGCGAAGTCAATGGCTGAGATTATTTTCACAAAAGGCACGACCACATCACTGAATATGGTGGCGTTAAGCTATGCGCGCGCCAACCTGAAACCTGGTGATGAAGTGGTCATCACCTACATGGAGCATCATGCGAATATCATTCCGTGGCAGCAGGCTGTCAAAGCGACTGGCGCCACATTAAAATATATTCCGCTGCAGGAAGACGGAACGATTTCTTTAAAAGACGTCAGAGAAACGGTCACAAGCAACACAAAAATTGTTGCAGTGTCTCATGTATCTAACGTTCTCGGCACGATCAACCCGATTAAAGACATGGCGAAAATTGCCCATGATAACGGGGCTGTCATTGTGGTGGACGGTGCACAAAGCACGCCTCACATGAAAATTGACGTGCAGGATCTCGATTGCGACTTCTTTGCGCTTTCTTCCCATAAAATGTGCGGACCTACCGGTATTGGTGTGCTGTACGGAAAGAAAGCCCTGCTGGAAAACATGGAGCCTGCCGAATTCGGCGGTGAAATGATCGACTTTGTCGGGCTTTATGAATCAACTTGGAAAGAGCTTCCGTGGAAATTCGAAGCGGGCACGCCGATTATTGCAGGAGCAATCGGTCTCGGTGCCGCCATTGATTTTCTCGAAGAAATCGGTCTTGATGAGATTTCCCGCCATGAGCACAAGCTTGCAGCTTATGCGCTTGAACGCTTCCGCCAGCTTGACGGCGTAACGGTTTACGGGCCAAAAGAGCGTGCCGGGCTTGTTACATTTAACCTTGATGATGTTCATCCGCACGATGTGGCGACTGTGCTTGATGCGGAGGGAATCGCAGTCAGAGCCGGCCACCATTGCGCGCAGCCGCTGATGAAATGGCTGGATGTAACTGCTACTGCAAGAGCAAGCTTTTATCTGTATAATACAGAGGAAGAGATTGATAAGCTTGTGGAAGCTCTTCAAAAGACAAAGGAGTATTTTACAAATGTCTTTTAATGCAAACTTAGATACATTGTACAGACAGGTGATTATGGATCATTACAAAAACCCGCGCAATAAAGGGGTTTTAAATGACAGCATCGTCGTGGATATGAACAACCCGACATGCGGCGACCGAATCAGGCTGACAATGAAGCTTGACGGAGACATCGTGGAAGATGCGAAATTTGAAGGGGAAGGCTGTTCCATTTCAATGGCATCCGCTTCGATGATGACTCAAGCGATTAAAGGGAAAGATATTGAAACTGCCCTTTCCATGTCTAAGATTTTCTCGGATATGATGCAAGGGAAAGAGTATGATGATTCTATAGATCTCGGGGATATTGAAGCCCTTCAAGGCGTTTCAAAATTCCCTGCCCGTATCAAATGTGCAACCCTGTCATGGAAAGCACTTGAAAAAGGAGTCGCAAAAGAAGAAGGCGGCAATTAAAAGGATTGGAGTGAAAATGGATGGCTAAAAAAATGCCTGATATTGGTGAATACAAGTATGGTTTTCACGACAAGGACGTTTCCATTTTCCGTTCAGAGCGCGGATTGACAAAAGAAATCGTAGAAGAAATTTCTCGCATGAAAGAAGAGCCTCAATGGATGCTTGATTTCCGCTTGAAATCACTTGAGCATTTCTACAACATGCCGATGCCTCAATGGGGCGGAGATTTAAACTCACTGAACTTTGACGAAATTACGTACTACGTAAAACCGTCTGAGCGTTCAGAGCGTTCTTGGGATGAAGTTCCTGACGAAATTAAGCAAACATTCGACAAGCTCGGTATTCCTGAAGCTGAACAAAAATACCTTGCGGGTGTTTCTGCTCAGTACGAATCTGAGGTTGTATACCACAACATGAAAGAAGATCTTGAAGCGCAAGGCATCGTCTTTAAAGACACGGACAGCGCGCTGAAAGAAAATGAAGATATTTTCCGTGAGCACTGGGCAAAAGTAATCCCGCCGACTGATAACAAGTTTGCGGCGCTTAACTCAGCTGTTTGGTCCGGCGGATCTTTCATCTACGTGCCTAAAGGCGTAAAGGTGGAAACGCCGCTTCAAGCTTACTTTCGTATCAACTCTGAAAACATGGGTCAGTTCGAACGTACACTGATCATTGTTGACGAAGAAGCAAGCGTTCATTATGTTGAAGGCTGTACTGCGCCTGTTTACACAACAAACTCACTTCACAGTGCGGTTGTTGAGATCATCGTCAAAAAAGGCGGCTACTGTCGTTATACAACGATCCAAAACTGGGCAAACAACGTTTACAACCTTGTAACGAAGCGTACGATCTGTGAAGAAAACGCAACAATGGAATGGATCGACGGCAACATCGGTTCTAAGCTGACAATGAAATATCCGGCTTGTATCCTAAAAGGCGAAGGCGCGCGCGGTATGACGCTTTCTATCGCTCTTGCGGGTAAAGGCCAGCATCAGGATGCAGGTGCGAAAATGATTCACCTTGCGCCAAACACATCATCCACAATCGTATCAAAATCAATTTCAAAACAGGGCGGAAAAGTAACGTACCGCGGAATCGTCCACTTCGGACGCAAAGCGGAAGGCGCCCGCTCTAACATCGAGTGCGACACGCTTATTATGGATAACAAATCAACGTCAGACACAATTCCTTACAATGAAATCTTAAATGATAACATTTCATTGGAGCACGAAGCGAAAGTGTCTAAAGTATCTGAAGAACAGCTCTTCTACTTGATGAGCCGCGGTATTTCTGAAGAAGAAGCGACAGAAATGATCGTAATGGGCTTCATCGAGCCATTCACAAAAGAGCTTCCAATGGAATACGCAGTTGAAATGAACCGTTTGATTAAGTTCGAAATGGAAGGTTCAATCGGTTAATTGTTTCACAAAAAAGGACGTGACTGGTTTTCAGTCGCGTCCTTTTTGTATGAAGAAGAAAAACCGCTGGCCGCAGGACCCGCGGTTTTTTACTCCTCTTCTATTTCATGGTTGATAATTTGCTTTACAGATGATCTGCTGTTATTTTCTCTGTTCATCTCTCGCAATTGAGTATAAGCCATATCGAATTCCTCTTTTGTCATCTGCTTTGCGGCTAATGCAGAGCATAAAATAGCAAAAGCAATTGGCATTGTATCAATGTGAATGTCGATATGGACTTCTGAGTTGCCGCTGTTTTTGATAGCAGATTCAGTAGTGGGTATCTCTTGTGCATGTCTGTTGATAGGAATGATATTTTCGTTCATTAGTCTTCCCCGTCTTGTGTCTGAGCCTGTGCCTGATCCTGGTCTGTGTTCACGCTGACCACGACTTTTGCATTACCGCTGTTTTGGACTTTTGCGACTGCCGCATCGCGTCTGTTTTCTTCATTTTCATGACGATTTTCGCTCATGGTATCATCCTTTCTCTATTGATAGTGACAGAATATTCGATAGGAGAGTAAAGAGATTGGACGAACTTCGCGGTTTTTCCACATTAGGGCAAAAGGTCGAAGGAAAGCATTTGATTTGGTAAAATGAATAGATATCATAATAGAAAAGGTGTTTGCATATGAAATCGTACATCATCATCGGCGCAGGAATTCTCGGCGCTTCGACGGCTTATCATCTCGCAAAATCTGGCGCTCGTGTTACTGTCATTGACCGGAAAGAGCCGGGACAAGCGACTGATGCGGCGGCGGGGATCGTCTGTCCTTGGCTCTCACAGCGCCGTAATCAGGATTGGTACCAGCTTGCAAAGGGAGGAGCACGGTACTATACGGATTTAATCCATCAATTGGAAGAGGACGGAGAAACAGATACGGGATACAAGCGTGTCGGTGCGATCAGCATTCATACTGATCCGGCGAAGCTCGATAAGATGGAGGAGCGGGCGTATAAGAGGCGGGAGGATGCGCCGGAGATCGGTGAGATTACCCGCTTGTCCGCGAGCGAGACGAAAAAGCTGTTTCC
Organism: Bacillus sp. F56; assembly: GCF_001748205.1. Taxonomy (NCBI): domain Bacteria; kingdom Bacillati; phylum Bacillota; class Bacilli; order Caryophanales; family Bacillaceae; genus Bacillus; species Bacillus sp. F56. Next base: position 188,814 of record NZ_BDFC01000011.1, on the reverse strand, counting down.
GATTTTGGCTGATGGCTATGAATCGGTTCATATCAGCGGGGCCGCCCGCGTGAATGGAAGAGCGCTGTGCCGGTCGCTTTTAAGCGCTGCGGAGAAACGCGGCGCAGAGATCATCAAAGGAAATGCATCCCTGCTTTTTGAAAACGGAACAGTCACCGGCGTGCGAACAGATACAAAGCAGTTTGCGGCAGACGCGGTGATTGTGGCGGCGGGGGCATGGGCCAATGAAATCATGAAGCCTCTTGGCATTCATTTTCAAGTGTCTTTTCAGAAAGCGCAGATTATGCATTTTGAAATGACAGATGCAGATACAGGATTCTGGCCGGTTGTGATGCCGCCGAGTGATCAGTACATTCTTTCGTTTGATAACGGCAGAATCGTAGCTGGCGCTACACACGAAAATGATGCTGCTCTTCATGATCTGCGGGTGACAGCCGGAGGCCAGCACGAAGTATTGAGCAAAGCGTTAGGCGTTGCACCGGGCCTTGCTGATGCCGCTGCCATTGAAACAAGAGTGGGCTTCAGGCCGTTCACACCGGGATTTCTGCCGGTCATAGGGGCTGTGCCGAATGTTCAAGGCCTGTACGCTGCTAACGGTTTGGGTGCTTCTGGCCTGACGATGGGGCCGTTCTTGGGTGCAGAGCTCGCAAAGCTAGTTCTCGGAAAGCAGACAGAATTAGACCTTAGCCCTTATGATCCAGCCGGAGCACTTGCATAATAAGTAAGAGCATGACAAACAAATAGTATAAAGCTGTTCTGGCTTTTCTTTTCTGTATGTGTTAGCATTTATCTTTAATGAAAAAGAGGACGTGAACTGATTTTGATAAAAATTGATATCCCCGCACCGAATGTCACCATCACTGAACGACAGCAGTCAGCTAATGATAACGAGCCGAAAATAAAGGCGATATACGGCTTCATCGACTTTCACCAGATCCCACGGGATAAAGGCGGCATCTTTATGTTTTATAACATTCATGACGAGCTGCTGTTTGTCGGTAAAGCCAGAAAGTTAAGACAGAGAATTAAGAAGCATTTTGAAGACAATGTCTCACCGATCAAACATCACAGAGACGAAGTATATAAAATTGAAGTATGTGTAGTCGATGATCCAATGGAAAGAGACATTTACGAAACCTATATCATCAATACACAGCAATCGAAGTACAATGTGGACAAGGTATTTTTTAAATAAGAGACGTCAGTCTGCGGATTGAACAGCGAAGCCAGAGCTTAAATGAAGTTCTGGCTTTTCATTTGGGCATTTTTTCACTTATAGGTCTAGTCTACAATTATTGAGAAATTTCAGAAAATAATATTGACAATCCTGGCTGTGGACTTTAATATAACAATATATAATGTTATATAACGTTATATAATAAAAATGGGGAGTGAAGGATTTGAGTCAGGCCACAGCAAAAGTAAATCGTGAGGTTCAAGCTTTCTTGCAGGATTTGAAAGGGAAAACCATTGACCATGTATTCTTTGTCGCATGCGGAGGATCTTCGGCCATTATGTACCCGAGTAAATATGTGTTTGACAGAGAGTCAAAATCAATCAACTCCGACCTTTACAGTTCTAATGAATTTATTCAGCGCAACCCTGTTCAGCTTGGCGAAAAGTCTCTTGTTATTTTGTGCTCGCATTCGGGAAATACCCCGGAAACAGTCAAAGCTGCTGCGTTTGCGAGAGGCAAAGGCGCACTTACGATTGCGATGACGTATAAACCGGAGTCTCCTTTAGCGCAGGAAGCGCAATACGTTGCCCAGTACGATTGGGGTGATGAGGCGCTTGCGATCAATACGAACTATGGCGTTCTGTATCAAATCGTTTTCGGAACCCTGCAAGTTTTAGAAAACAATACGAAATTCCAACAGGCAATTGAAGGCTTAGACCAATTACAGGCTGTGTATGAAGAAGCCCTTAAGCAGGAAGCTGACAACGCAAAGCAATTTGCAAAAGCTCATGAAAAAGAAAGCATTATTTATACAATGGCAAGCGGTGCAAACTACGGTGTCGCTTACTCCTACAGCATCTGCATTCTCATGGAAATGCAATGGATCCATTCCCACGCCATTCATGCCGGAGAATATTTTCACGGACCGTTTGAAATTATTGATGAATCCGTGCCGTTTATCATCCTGCTCGGTTTAGATGAAACAAGGCCTCTTGAAGAGCGGGCGCTTACCTTCTCGAAAAAGTATGGCAAAAAGCTCACTGTGCTTGATGCTGCATCTTACGACTTCACTGCAATTGACGATTCAGTTAAAGGCTACCTTGCTCCGCTCGTTCTCAACCGTGTGCTGAGAAGCTATGCAGACGAGCTGGCAGAGGCGAGAAATCATCCTTTATCTCATAGAAGATACATGTGGAAAGTTGAGTATTGATCTGAAAATGAGGAACCATTATGCATTAGACTATAATGTTATATAACATTATAGTCTAATGTCCAGAGGAGGCCAACCCTTTGAAGAAAATATTGTTGTTCTTGATCATTGCAGCTGTCAGTATGTTCACCATTGCGGGCTGTTCGAGCCAAAGCAGTTCAGCGGACGGAAAGGTGACATTGAAGTTTTTCCACAGATGGCCGAAGGAGCCGGAAAAAAGTTATTTTGAAGAAGTTGTGAAGGAATTTGAAAAAGAACACCCAGATATCGATATTCAAATTGAAGCCGTTTTAAATGACTCCTATAAAGATAAAATTAAGGTCATGCTGGGAACCACCAGCCCTCCTGACATTTACTTCTCTTGGAGCGATGAGTTTGCTTTTAAATTTATCAGAGGCAATAAAGCACTTGATCTCTCGTCCTACTACAAAAATGACACCGATTGGTCATCCCAGCTTGTTCAATCGCAAATTACACCATTTACTTATGAAAACAAGCAATACGGCGTGCCGTGGCAAATGGACGCTAAATCATTCTTCTATAATAAAGACATTTTCCAAAAGCTGAATCTTGATCCCCCGAAGACGTGGGATGAATTAATCAAGGTGTCAAAAAAGCTGAAAGAGCATGGCTACACACCGATCAGCTTCGGAACAAAGGCGACTTGGACAATCTCGCACTATATCGGCACGCTTAATCAGCGGATGGTCGATGAAAAAACACGGGAAAAGGACTATAACGCCAAAACGGGTGAATTTACTGATGAAGGCTACGTAAAAGCCCTTGAAAAGCTTCAAGAGCTGACGCCTTACTTTAATAAACATGTAAACTCCGTCGACCATGAATATGTGAGACAGCAATTTAAGAGCGGAAAGTCGGCGATGATATATGCGGAAACAGCGGAAATCAAGCTGGTTGAACCGGTTAACCTCGGGATGTTCCCATTTCCTGAAATCAGCAGGCAAAAAGGATCTTCAGAAGCATTAACGGGAGCACCGGAAGGATTCATGATTTCCTCAAGAACAAAACATCCGAAGGAAGCGATGGAGTTTTTGCAGTTCCTGACGTCGAAAAAAATGGGCGAAAAGCTCGTGAAAGATGTTGGAAAATACAGTGCGGTGCAAGGTACGGCTACTGAAGAAAATTCAACAGCCATTCAGCGTGAAGCCGTTCAGCATATTGTTGACGCTAAATCAATGGTGCCATGGTTTGATATGGATGTCGATGTTGAAGTCGCAGATGCGTACCTAACGAGCGTCCAGCAGATGCTTGGCGGCGACATGACACCGCAGCAGGTGATGAAAGCCGTTCAAAAAGCAGCAAAGCAGGCGAGGGCGTCAGCTGAATAAATCAAAGAAAAGGTGAAGCTTCGCACCTTTTCTTTTTATAAAGGAGATGAGATACCCTTGGTCAATCAAAATAAAATAATCCCCTATTTGTTTTTGGTGCCCGCTCTCGTTTTTTTACTTTTCGTTTATATCCCGATTTTTGAGAATGTCTTCCTCAGCCTGTTTCAGTGGAGCTCTTTTTCTCCGGAAAAAACGTTTATCGGCTTGAAAAACTATGTTGAATTGTTTCATGATCCTGTCTTTTATCAGGCGCTTACCAATAATGTGCTTTACGCAGTGATCTCAATTGTATGCCAGGTATTTGGCGGTTTGATTTTGGCGGCGGTGCTTGAGGATAAGCTGGTCAGAAAATGGTCGCCGTTTTTTCGTACCGTTTTCTTTTTGCCGGTTGTCATCTCCATGACGGTGATCGCGCTTTTGTTTGATTTTATTTACAATCCGGAGACAGGGCTTTTGAATCAGCTGCTTCAGGCCATCGGTCTTGATCAGCTGACGAGGGCCTGGCTCGGGGATGACAGCACAGCTATGCTTTCTGTCATTTTTGTGTCCCAGTGGCAATCTGTCGGTTATATTGCGATGCTGTACATCGTGTCGATCCAAAAAATACCGGATGAACTGTATGAAGCGGCCCGGCTTGACGGCGCAGGTAAAATTCAGCAGTTTTTTCATATTACTATTCCACAGACGAAAGAGATGTCTTTTGTGGCGGTGGTCATGACGCTGACCGGGGCCTTTACGGTATTTAATGAGCCGTACATATTGACAGGCGGCGGGCCGGGAAACGCGTCAGAAGTCCTGAGCACGTTTTTATATAAAAGTGCCTTTACAAAGGATATGATGGGCTACGCCTCAGCGATTGCCACTGTCGTGTTAATCATTACGCTCGCATTGTCGCTCATGCAAATGAAGTTCTTTAAAACCGGAAAGGAGGAGTAACAGATGCTGCCTCAGAAGAAGACAGATTCGTTCAGATTGGAGCCTGTGCCTGACCAGCACATTGAGGTCAAAAGAAAGTCTAGGCGAAAATGGTACATCGGAGAAACGTCTGTGTGGGTTTTTCTGTTTCTTTATTTGATTGCGATCGCCTATCCGCTTCTATGGATGGTGATGAGCGCCTTTAAAAACTCTGACGATATTTTTGAGCACAGCTGGTCGCTGCCGTCTTCGTGGCATCCGGAAAACTTTGTGTCCGCCTGGAACCAGGGGATTTCCTCTTATTTTATGAACAGCGTCATCGTTACGGTGCTGACGTGTGTGATCACTGTCTTTATCAGTGCATGGGCGGCGTACGGCCTTTCCCGGTTTGAGTTCAAAGGAAAAGGATTCTTTTTGGTACTTTGTCTTGGCGGTTTGATGCTGACGCCGCAGGTCAGTCTTGTGCCGCTTTATTCTATTATTCAGTCGCTTGGCCTGTACAATACGTATTGGGCATTAATCCTGCCGTACGCGGCTTACCGGATCCCATTTACCATCATATTGATCCGCTCTTATTTTCTTTCTATTTCCAAAGAATTAGAGGAGGCGGCTTATTTAGATGGATGTACAAGTTTCGGAGTATTTTTCAGAATTTTCTTACCAATGAGTGTGCCGATTTTGGTGACATCCGGCATTTTGACGGCTTACCATACGTGGAATGAGTTTATGTTTGCGATTATTTTCATAGATGATGAGAATTTGCGGACCATTCCAGCTGGGCTGATGCAGTTCAGAGACGCGCTGCAGACTGATTGGGGCGTCCTGCTGGCCGGGTTAACGATTTCAGCCGCGCCGATTATTATTCTATTTTTATTGATGCAGAAATATTTTGTCCGCGGAATTGCAAGCGGCAGTGTAAAAGGATAAAGGAGGAAGCACTATGAAATTGATTGCGGTTGGAGATAATGTTGTCGATTACTACCAGGATCAAGAAACATTTTACCCGGGAGGAAATGCCTTAAACGTTGCTGTGCTTGCCAAGCGGCTCGGGCATGAGTCTTCTTATATCGGAATCGTCGGCAATGACAAAGCCGCGGCACATCTGTTGAACGTTCTCAAGCAGGAGCAGGTCAATGCAGATTATATCCGCCAGGCGCACGGAGAAAACGGGATGGCGATTGTCACTCTTGATGAACAGGGGGACCGTATTTTTGTCAGATCAAATAAAGGCGGCATTCAGTCTCGGCTTCGCCTCGCGTTTCAGGAGAAAGATGTATCTTTTATCAGCGGGCATGATCTGCTGCATACGAGCGTGTACAGCAGGCTTGAGAACGATCTTCCGCAGCTGTGCGGGCTTGTCCCTGTCTCATTTGATTTTTCAACCAATCGGGAGGATGATTATTTGAGGAGGGTCTGTCCTTATGTGACATATGCGTTTTTTTCAGGAAGCGATTTGAGTGAGTCGGAATGCGGCGAGCTTGCCAAAACAGCTCATGGGTACGGAGCCAAAATGGTTTGTATGACTCGAGGGGGTCAAGGTGCAATCCTGTCTGCGGGTGATCGAATCTATCATCAGCCGATTGTGGAAACTGATATAATAGATACACTTGGAGCGGGAGATTCTTTTATAGCAGGCTTTTTGACTGCCTTTTGCGTGAAGCAGGATATAATGTACGCTTTGCGCCAGGCCGCCGAAACGGCTGCGAAAACATGCGGTGTGTACGGAGCTTTCGGCTATGGCTATCCTTATCGCTTGGAGGACGGGGGAAGCAGTGAAAAAACGAGAATACTATAAGCAGTGTCTCGTTTTTTATGCCTGTTATGTGTAGGGGCTGTTGATGGTAAAGGTGACACGGTTTGTGTGCATCAAAAACAATGAGCAATAGATTGGCTGGTCGTTTGATGTAAAAGCCGTTTTATCAATTTCAAACAGCGCATCCCCGATATCACAATCCAGGTATTTGCTTTCCTCCTGTTGGGCATATACAACGTTTAATAGCTTCGTATTGTGCGTGGGTACAACTTTGTATTGCTGTTTCAAAATATCATGCATGGAGACGCCGTCAGCAATAAAGGTATCAATGCCGGGAAACAAATCAAGCGGATAATGCGTCACTTCAAAGGTGAGAGGCTGATCATCGTTATAAAGAATCCGTTTTAATTCAACGACAGGGCTCTCAGGATGGATTTGAAGCTTTTCGGCGATGGGCTTTGGCGCTGGAATGATGTCATGGGACAGCACTTGGTGCTTCGGTTTTTTGCCGGTTGATTCCATAAATTCCGAGTAGCCGTTTACAGCGATCAGCTCTCGTTTTAATTTAGGGCTTTTAACGAACGTTCCCTTTCCCTGCTGCCTGATGAGATAGCCTTCTTCGACTAAATCGAGAATGGCTTTTCTGACGGTGATGCGGCTGACGTTATACTTGCTGCAAAGCTCATTTTCGGTAGGCAGCTTGGCGGTTGGGGAATACACGCCCTTTTTGATGTCATCAGTGATGATTTGTTTTAGCTGAATGTATAAAGGTGTAGAACTTCCGTTGTTTAACAAAGGGTAGCCTCCTTTTAACCTATTATTTATATTATAATGTATTATGACGTTATAATACAAATTTACATTTTTTATTTTAGAAATATAGCAAAAATGGGAATCGATTACTCTAAAAATAACAGAAAGACCAAGTTGTTTCCAGTGACGAAATAACGATCAAAAGATAGGGGGAATGTTCTGATGGCTTCATTAACATTCGAACACGTCAAAAAATCATATCACTCACAATTAACCGTGAAGAACTTTGATTTAGATGTAAAGGATAAGGAGCTATTGGTGCTGGTGGGGCCGTCAGGATGCGGAAAATCAACAACGCTGCGGATGGTGGCTGGATTAGAAAGCATTTCTGAAGGAAATCTTCTCATTGATGGGAAGCGGGTCAATGATCTTCCCCCAAAAGAACGTGATATTGCGATGGTATTTCAAAACTATGCGCTTTATCCGCATATGACGGTTTTTGATAATATGGCGTTTGGATTAAAGCTCAGAAAGATGGCGAAACAGGAAATTGCCGAGCGGGTTCATGCGGCAGCCAGAATTTTAGAAATTGAACATTTGCTGAAGAGAAAACCAAAGGCGCTCTCCGGCGGGCAGCGGCAAAGGGTGGCGCTTGGCAGATCGATTGTAAGGGAGCCGAAGGTCTTTTTAATGGACGAGCCGCTTTCTAATCTGGATGCAAAACTAAGAGTGACGATGCGGACAGAAATCAGCAAGCTGCACCAGCGATTAGAGGCAACGATTATTTATGTCACGCATGACCAGACCGAAGCAATGACAATGGGAGATCGGATTGTCGTCATGAATGAAGGGGAAATCCAGCAAGTGGCGAAACCTCATGACATTTATCATTATCCGGCGAATCTGTTTGTCGCAGGCTTCATCGGCTCTCCCGGAATGAACTTTTTAAAAGGCGTTATAGAACAGCAGCATGGCGAGCTGTTTTTCACAAACCCTTCGATCCGTCTTCATATTCCTGAAGAAAAAGCAAAGCGGCTGAAGGAAAACGGATATGCCGGAGAGCAAATGATTGCCGGAGTCCGGCCGGAGCACATCACACAAATGACAGGAAATAAACAGGTGTTTGATTCAGTGTTTAAAGCAAAGGTAGAAGTGAATGAAAATCTGGGCTCAGAGCTCATTGTGCATGTCATGGCTGGGGGCGAGCGGCTGACGGTTCGCCTGGATGGAAACACGCGAATCGCAGCAGGCGATTCAATCCAGCTCACAGTGAAAATGGATCACGTCGTCTTTTTCGATGCGGAAACAGAAGAGGCTGTGTATTAGGAAAGGTGCTCCTTTTTAGGAGCACCTTTTTCTTACGGCCAAATCTCATCCGCCCATTCAGGGTGATCGATAAATGGGTTGCGGTTGTGTTGATATTTCTCATAAATGATTTCATTTCTTTTCCGCTCACGGTCGTCAACCGGATCCTGCTTATTCCACTCGAGCAGGACAGATTGTTTGCCATGATAAGGAGCTGAGCCATTGCCTGTTTTATCATTAAGCTCAAGGTCAGGGTAGCCGTCATCACCCTCGTAACGGACAGCCATGTAAAACAGCATGCGGGCAACATCGCCTTTCACATCATCACGGGGCTCCCATGAATCGCCGTCATAATAATTTCCGGGTGCCTTCGCATATTCAGTGCCGCCGTTGTCAAAATCCATATTTCCTCTGGCGCTGTTAACTTGGACATCAGCCGGGCGCAAATGGTGAATATCAGTGCCAGGCCCCTTGCTCGTACCAAAATCGCCATGGGATTTCGCCCAGACGTGCTCGCGGTTCCAATCGCCGACATTGCCGCCGTTCAGGTTTTTGGACCGCGATTCATTCGTATAGAGCAGGATGACGTTATTCCGATTAGCCGGGTCTTCATCGGTTTCTTTCAGCGCGTTCCACACCTCGCTGTAGGACAGCATCGTGTGTCCGCTGATGATGCGGTGCAGGGCGCTTTTTAGCGAGTCTCCTGTTTTGCCTTCAGCCACTTCATAATAGGTATCTGTGTCAGCATAGGGTGCAGCGGGAGCGGCTAATGAGAGAAGACTCCCTGTTCCTGAAGGGGAAGACGCCAATCGGTCATTAAGGTTTAATGCGGTTTGCCCGCTTGCTGAAGCTGCCGGCGCAAACCATCCGGAAATCAAGAAAACACAGACGAGCGGCAGAAACCATGCTTTTTTTGTCATCACTTGCCCTCCTTTTATGAGATCATGTCTATTATCTAAAATTGACATAAAGGATAGAAGTGTCATTTTGTATATTTTTCATTAAAATTGTAAATTAGTTCCTTTGGAGGAGGCGGAAATGACCTGTTCCCATATCCTTAGGTCCTGTTTTTGCGAGCTGCCGCCATTTCTGTTTTTACCGCCTCTCCCGCAAACCTAGCTCGTACATATGAAAGGCAGTTTGACCCTCTCTTTCGCTCTTGCTGGCTCTCTTCTTTACCGTGTTTTCTTTTGACTTCTGACAGGTAGGGTGAACCTGATTGCTAGATACTGTGACCAAAAAATAAACGTTTTTTTGGTTAATATGCCAATGAACTATCATGTTCCTCCTTCTATAATGAAGTCACTATAACGGCCAGAGGGGGGAGTACATGGAAAAGCAAAAGCTTTCAGTAAAAAACAGCATCACAGATTATATTGAATGGCTCGCCCAATACGGTGCGTCCGCGGACGGCGGCGTAACGAGGCTTTTATACACAAAAGAGTGGATGGACGCACAGCTTGCCGTGAAAACAGAAATGTCTTCTTTCGGGCTTGAGACAAGATTCGACGATGTCGGGAATGTGTTTGGAAGGCTTTCGGGCACCCAGTCTCCGGATGAAGTCATTGTAACCGGTTCACATATCGATACTGTTATCAACGGGGGGAAATACGACGGCGCCTATGGTGTTTTGGCGGCAATGCTTGCGATAAAGCAGCTCAAAGAGGCCTATGGAGCGCCGAAAAAAACACTCGAAGCGGTATCCTTATGTGAGGAGGAAGGCAGCCGTTTTCCACTGACCTATTGGGGATCAGGGAATATGACGGGTGTTTTTTCATTACAGGATGGAGCAGAGCCAAGAGACGAATCAGGAGTCTCGCTGCAAATTGCGATGCATGAGAGCGGTTTTGGCAAAGGCGTGTTTCAGCCGGCATATCGGACAGATATCAGCGCTTTTGTTGAGCTTCATATTGAACAGGGGCAGACGTTGGAAATGTCAGGCCGGGATCTCGGCATTGTGGCAAGTATTGCGGGGCAGAGACGATATCTCGTCACGCTGGAAGGGGAATGCAATCACGCGGGAACCACCTCCATGAAATGGCGCAAGGACCCGCTCGCAGCCAGCAGCCGTATCATTCATGAGCTGCTGCTGCGGTCGGAGGAGCAGCCGGAGGAGCTCCGTCTGACATGCGGAAAAATAACGGCAGAGCCCAATGTAGCCAATGTCATACCGGGACGCGTCCAGTTTTCAATCGATATTCGCCATCAGCATCAGCACGTGCTGGAGCAGTTTCATAAGGACATGGTTGCTTTGATCAACGGTATTTGCCATCAAAAAGGAATTCGCCCCGTGATTGATGAATATATGCAGATAGAGCCTGTGCCGATGGACGAAAGGCTGAAGGCTGCGGCTTTTGAAACAGCATTAGAAAACGGTATCAGCTGTGAGGAAATGGTGAGCGGAGCTGGGCATGACGCGCAAATGATTGGAAGGCGTTATCCTGCTTGTATGCTGTTTGTGCCAAGCCGGGGCGGCATCAGCCACTCGCCGAAGGAATATACCCCAGCCAGACAGCTTGAGATCGGCGTCCGCGCACTGACTGATTTATTACACAAACTGGCTTACTGATAAAGGAGGAATGGCTGTGTCAGGCAGAAGAGAATTATGCACCCCGTTAAGAACGATTATGACGCCGGGGCCTGTTGAGGTTGATCCGCGGGTATTAAGAGTAATGAGCACCCCGGTTGTCGGCCAATTTGATCCGGCGTTTACCGGTATTATGAATGAAACGATGGAGATGCTTCGGGAGCTGTTCCAAACGAAAAACCGCTGGGCATACCCGATTGACGGCACTTCACGGGCGGGTATTGAAGCAGTTCTGGCTAGCGTAATAGAGCCGGAAGATGATGTGCTCATTCCCATTTACGGCCGTTTCGGATACTTGCTGACTGAAATCGCCGAGCGGTATGGGGCTAATGTTCATACGCTTGAGTGCGAATGGGGAACGGTTTTTGACCCGGAGGACATCATACGGGAGATAAAAAAAGTGAAGCCGAAAATTGTGGCGATGGTGCATGGAGAAACATCGACAGGACGGATTCACCCGCTGCAAGCGATCGGTGAAGCCTGCCGCACTGAGGATGCATTGTTTATCGTTGATGCAGTCGCAACGATCGGGGGCTGTGAGGTCAAAGTCGATGAATGGAAGATTGACGCTGCCATCGGCGGGACGCAAAAATGTTTGTCTGTGCCATCAGGAATGGCGCCGATTACATATAATGAGCGGGTGGCGGACGTGATTGCAGCCCGCAAAAAGGTGGAGCGCGGGATTGCGACACAAGCTGACAGGGCAGCACTTTCGGAAAAACGGCCAATTACAAGCAACTACTTTGATTTGAGCCAGCTTGAGGATTATTGGAGCGAAAGACGGCTCAATCATCATACAGAAGCGACGACGATGCTGTACGCCTTGCGTGAGGGGGTCAGGCTGGTGCTTGAAGAAGGCCTTGAGGCACGTTTTGAGCGGCATCGGTACCATGAATCCGCATTAGCAGCAGGAATAAAGGCAATGGGGCTAAGATTGTTTGGAGATGAAAGCTGCAAAATGCCTGTTGTCACCTGTGTTGAAATTCCCGGGGGCATCGATGGCGAGTCTGTCCGTCGTGTGCTGCTGGAACAATTCGGTATCGAAATCGCCAGCTCATTCGGCCCGCTGGCAGGGAAGATCTGGAGAATCGGCACGATGGGCTACAGCTGCAGAAAAGAAAATGTGTTATTCGTGCTTGCCGGTTTAGAGGCTGTGCTTCTCAGACATAATGCAGGTATCGAAGCAGGAAAGGCGCTCCAAGCGGCGCTTGATGTATATGAAAACGCTGGCCGCCAGGCAGCGGTGTAAAGAAAAGCTTGCGGACATCCGCAAGCTTTTTAAGCTATCATTTCGTGTTTTCTCCAATTTGATTTTCTTCGTTTGACTCTTTTTACAAATCCTCTTTCTATGTGTTTCATTTTCTGACAAATCATGAGTCATTTTCTCTTCCATCATCTATTCTTTATACAAGTTACCCATACAATCACGCGGAACTCGTTGTTTCTCACAGCAATTTTTGAGAGGAGGATGCAGCATTGGGAAATTTCCACACGGTGTTAGACGCGCTCCTGGAAGAACAGGAGGAGGCTGTGCTGGCGACCATTGTTCAGGTTGAAGGCTCCGCTTATCGAAAAGCAGGCGCTTCTATGCTCTTTAAGAAAAACGGCCAGCGGATTGGCTTGCTGAGCGGCGGGTGCGTGGAAGAAGATTTATGCCAACGAATCAGTGCGCTGGGCGATCAGCTCACGTCAGCGCTGCTTCCCTACGACATGCGGGCGGAGGACGATCTGTCCTGGGGCATGGGAGCCGGGTGTAACGGCATGATTCATGTTCATGCGGAGCGAATCACTCAGGGAAAAAGGCGCCACTATGAAAAAGTGAGGGAATTCCTTCATTCAGGCAAAGCTGTCACTTCTATTGTAAAGATTGAATCCTCCCATTATTTATTTCTGACGGAGAATGGGCATTTTGGGAACTGGCCGGACGCGCCTCTGCAAAATATTCAACGTACTGTTTCAACGCTTCATTTACCGCATTTCGATCCGCCAACTACCATGTTTATTCAGCGAATTGAACCGAAACCGCGTCTCATTCTGTTCGGGGCGGGACCGGATACTGTACCGCTGGCCAATTTGGCGGCTGATACAGGGTTTTCTGTTATCGTGACGGATTGGCGGCCCGCTTATTGCACATCCTCTCTTTTTCCAAAAGCGGATCAGCTGATCACCGCTTTTCCTGAACAAATGCTCAGTGAATTCCAATTTTCTTCGCATGATGCAGCAGTTGTGGCAACCCATCATTATCAGCACGATCAAATGATCATCAACTTCTTATTTTCTCAAAATCTCCATTATATTGGACTGTTGGGTTCGGCAAATCGTACAAAACGGCTGCTGAACGGAAAACAGCCTCCGTCTCACTTTTACAGTCCGGTCGGGCTGGACATCGGTGCGGAAGGTCCCGAGGAAATTGCGGTAAGTGTAGTTGCAGAAATCATTCAAACAAGAAAACGGGTGGCGGTTGTATGAGAAGCCCCTATCTGATTGGGGTATTTCTCGCTGCCGGCAATAGCAAAAGAATGGGCCAAAACAAGCTGGCTTTGCCGCTAAAAGAAGAAACCATCGGCTCACTTTCTTTGAAAACTGCTCTGTCGTCCCGCCTTGATCATGTGCTGGTCGTCGTGCGGACAAAGCATGCCTCCCTTGAGTGGATAGGATCGCAATATCAAGCACCGCCTTTTCAAAAACGCTGGAGCCTGCATGTTTGTCCAGATGCGGAAAAGGGTCAGGGGCATTCAATCAGCAGCGGGGTGCGAAAAGCAGAAAGCATGGGGGCGGACGGCGTTGTCATTTTGTTAGCCGACCAGCCTTTTCTTTCCGTTGATCATCTCAATGCCCTTGTGGCACTGGCTCCTGAGTCATTTGCCGTGTCATCATTTTTAGGTGCGTTCACCCCGCCAATCTACTTCTCATCGGCTTGTTTTCCTTATATAAAGGGGCTAAAGGGAGATGAAGGGGCTCGCAGGCTCCTGAAAAGCGGAAAGCTTGGAGCAGGTGCGGTTTTGGAGGCAAAGGGAAGCGGTGAGTTGGAGGATATTGATACATCCGAGGAATATGACATGGTAAGGAGGGTGATGGCTTGAACGGCCAAGTGACCAAAGAAAGGATGAATATTCAATTGTGGAGGCCGTCAGCGCTTGATGAGGCCTATTCGCTTTTGCAGCAGCTTGCTCCGGATGTATGTGCCGCATCGGGAAGCACGCTGCTTCAGCTTCAGTGGGACAAAGGAATTTTGCCGAAACAGCACCTTGTCAGCCTTGAAGGGATTGACGAGATGCGAGGGATAAGCGTCAGTGGCACCCACGTGTCGATCGGGGCGCTGACCACACTGAGTGAATGCAGAAAGAACCCTTTGATCAAGAGCGCAATTAGCTGCTTCAGTGAGGCTGCTTCCGCTGTCGCCGCACCTGCAATCCGCAGCCAGGCGACAATTGGCGGAAACATAGCGAGTAAAATCGGTGATTTGATTCCGCTTTTGCTTGTGCTTGATGCTGAGCTTATCGTGTATCAAAAGGAACAGATCAGGCTGCCGCTAGGCGCTTGGCTCGTGGATGGAGACTTTAAAACGGCTATCGTTACGCGTGTCATCGTCCCGCGGGTGGCGGGAGAGCGTGTATTTTACCGCAAGCTTGGGAGGCGTCAGGCTTTTACAGGAGCGGTTGCTGTTGGAGCCGGACGTTTTTTGAAAGACGGCGGCATTCGTCTCGCCGCTGGCCATGCCGATATCACACCTGAAAGATTATTGGACAGCGAAGCGAAATGGAAGGCATCAGGGTGGGACCCGCATGAGCTGTACAAAACACTTATCCATGAGCTGCCGTTTTCCTCAGATGCATTTATGTCAGCGGCATACAGAAAAAAAGCCGCTGCCAATGTCATCATGGCAGAGCTGATGGCTGAGGGAGGGGAATAAATGATCATCAACAAACCATCAAGAGTCAGGCCGGATGGAAGGGAAAAGGTCACAGGGGAACTGAAATATATGACCGATCTCAGCTTTCCAGGAATGCTGTATGGCAAAGTGCTGAGAAGTGCTTATCCTCATGCAGAGATTGTGTCGATTTGCACCATGAAAGCTGAGAAAGTGGAAGGTGTGCGGGCCGTCGTCACGCATAAAGACGTTCCCGGCTTAAACCGATTTGGCATTGTCATCCCTGATCAGCCGGTTTTATGCGAGGACAGGGTGCGGCATGTCGGAGATGCGATCGCCGCAGTTGCTGCGGAAACGGAGGAAATCGCGGAGGCTGCGCTGGAGCTGATTTGCGTTGAGTATAAAGAGCTGGAGGTCATTGATTCACCTGAAAAAGCGCTTCAGCCGGGCGCGCATAGACTGCACGAGGACGGGAATATCCTGCACCGCGCGTTTTTTTCAAACGGTGATGTGGAACAGGGTTTTCGAGCATCTGACACAGTCCTTGAAGAAACCTATGAGCTGCCGCGGCAGATGCATACGTATATGGAAACGGAGGGAGGCGTAGCCGTTCCGGAGGATAATGGGGGCTTTACGATGTATGCAGGCACGCAGCACGGCTATAAAGACCGGTTCCAGCTTGCCCGCATTTTTGACATTCCTGAAGAGAAGATCAGGGTTGTGTCAAGTCCGATGGGCGGCTCATTCGGAGGGAAGGATGAACTGAATATCCAGCCGTATGCTGCACTTTTGGCCTTGAAAAGCAGACGCCCGGTCAAAGTTCATCAAACACGAAAGGAATCTGTACGTTCTGGCATTAAGCGCCATCCGATGAAGATTACGATAAAAACGGGTGCGGATCATGCAGGAAATCTATTGGCGCATGACGTGAAAATTGTGGCGGACACAGGCGCTTATGCTACGCTCGGACCGGCAGTTCTTGACTTTTCTGTCGAGCACGCGGCGGGGCCGTACCGTATTCCGAATATCCGGACTGAAGGAATATCTGTATTTACGAACAACGGGGTGGCTGGAGAATTTCGGGGTTTTGGCGGCAACCAAATCACATTTGCACTCGAAACCCATCTAGATCGTCTCAGCAGCATGCTCGGCATTGATCCGCTGGAGCTGAGAGGAAAAAATATCAGAAATCCGCATGACTTGGGGCCGCTTGAGCATCGGATTGCACCAACTGACGGAGCGGCGCAAGTGCTGGACACTATTTCTAAATCTCCCATTCTTACAAGAACAAGCCGGAAATGCGGGTATCTGCAAAGAGGCACGGGAGCGGCAATCACAATGCACGGCGGAGGGCTGGGGTATGGCCGAATGGATGCGGCGGGAGGCCGTTTGTCTCTTTCTAGTGAAGGCAAAATCACTGCTTCGTTTGGATTTGAAGAATGCGGACAGGGGATTCTGGCAGCGATTGAACATATTGTCATGGAGGAGTTAGGTTGTGCCGCGGAGGATATTTCCATTGTTATTGGGGATACCGCAAAAGTGCCGAAGTCAGGCTCCTCCACAGCATCCCGCGGCACAAGCATGGTGTGGCACGCGATCCAGCGTTTGAAGAAGCCGTTTCTAGCTCAGTTGAAAAAACGGGCGGCAGAATGGAATGGCTGTTCAGCGGAAAACCTTATGCTCGGCGCTGCAGGATTGCGTGAAAAAAACACGAAGGCGCTCGTGGTGACGTATAAGGAGCTGGCTGAAAAAGGCCCTTTGGCAGAGGAAACGGCATTTGACTTTCCAACAACGCCTGATCCTGTAGTGGGCGGCCATTTTCTTTACTCATTTGGAGCGGCTGCCGTTGAGGTAGAGGTAGATCTGTTAACAGGCGATGTCAAAGTGATAGATTGTGAGCATGCTATTGCAGCAGGTCCGGTTGTCAGTCCGCAGGGTTATCGAGGTCAAATTGAAGGCGGCGCTGCCATGGCGCTCGGCTATACGCTGATGGAGGAAGCGAAAATGACAGACGGCCGTTATGCGGCGGAGAATCTGGACCAGTATATCATTCCCGGTGTGAAGGATGTTCCAGATATGAAGCTGACCGCGATAGAAGAGCTGATGGAAGGCGATTCCCACGGTCCGCGCGGTGTTGGCGAAATCGGAACGATCGCCATCACTCCAGCTATTGTAAAGGCCATACATGATGCGGTCGGATGCTGGATAAATAAGCTGCCCATTTCAAGAGAAGAGCTGCTTGAAGCGATAGACAGAAAGGGGCTGAAGCAATGGACGTAAAAGAGGCTGGGTCACTTCCTGTAAAAAAGGGACAGTACCGAATGACCGTAAATGGGCAGGAGCGTGAGGTGACAACCATTCCCACGGCTCGTCTTAGTGACCTGCTTAGAAAGGAATTTCAGCTGACCGGGACAAAGGTGTCCTGCGGAATCGGCCGCTGCGGAGCATGCTCCGTTTTAATCGACGGAAAGCTGGCCAATGCGTGTATGACGATGGCTTATCAAGCAGACGGCCACTCCATCACAACCATCGAGGGGCTTCAAAAAGAAGAGCTGGATATCTGCCAAACCGCTTTCTTAGAGGAAGGCGGTTTCCAATGCGGCTACTGCACCCCGGGCATGACGATTGCCCTTAAAGCGCTGTTTGAGGAAAACCCGCATCCGGCTGACGAAGACATAGAAGAGGGGCTGGCGGGGAATTTGTGCCGGTGTACCGGGTATGGCGGGATTATGCGGTCTGCTTGCAGGATTAGAGAAGAGTTGAACGGAGATAGACGGGAGTCCGGCTTTTAAAAGCCGGATTTTTTTAGCCTGACATTTTACTATGAAAAAGCGGTCAGACAGCGTGTGGGAAAACATACGGTACATTTCGTAGAATTGATAGCTCCAGCTTCACATAGCAAAGACGCCATAAAAACTTCTTATGGCGTCTGCCGGACAGGGAGGTGCTGATACCGCAGAGGATAGGCAAAGTCAAACTTAATAACCGCTAAAGAAAGAAGCTCCAACAATGATTAACAAAATGAATAGCACTACGATTAAAGCGAAGGAGCTGCCGAGACCGCTTGAATAACCAGAGTTTCCGCCAGAATTGTAGAATCCCATAAAGTCACCTCCTTTAGTGGAGATAGAATAAGATATGCCAAACGATCATTTTCGACATAGATTTGAGTCTAAAAAAGAAAAAATGAATATTTTGTCTAAAGGTGTAAGAGAGATTAAACACTATTAAAACAGACTCAAATGATGCTGCATATCAGGAGGATGATGTTTGCGTTCTGTTTGGAAAAAAAGTAAATCATAAAGAAGGACCAGCAGGGGATTTGTCCCTGTTGGCCTGAGTATGGCGGGATTAGGCTGCGGGAATGTGACAAGAGATGGTCTGTTTTTGTATGATGTTATCCGCGGATATTATCCCAACGAAACAAACGGACAGCTGCAAAAGCCAGAAGTACAGTTGAAGCGATTAAAATAAGATAGCTGAATAACACGCCAAGAGATGGATTGTCTCCATTTAAATAATAACGCAGAAGTTCTCCAAAGTAGGTGAGAGGGATAAATTTCGATACTGTTTCAAGCCAAGAGGGAAGCAGGTTCATCGGCATAATTAATCCGCACACGATTAGCAGAGGGGCCAGCATGCCACCTGAAAGCCCATTTACAGCTTCAATAGAGAGACGCATGCTTCCCACAGTATAACCAAGTGCAAACAGCATGAGAAGCCCGATAAGTGAAACAAGCATGATTTGAGGGATATTCTGTGCTTGTAACATTCCATTGAAATAAGCGATACTAAGCAGCGCAACAAGTTGAAAAGCTGCTAAAACAAAACGAGCGCATATTTGAGAAAGCACAAAGGTCAGCTTTGATGCTTCAGTTAAACCAATTAATCGCAAAGTTCCCTGGTCCCTCATTTGTATGATAGGAGTGGAAGTTCCGTTTATAGCAAGCGTAAAGAATGCCATCACAATAATGCCAGGAATGATAAACTCAAATAAATCTGTACCGACTCCCGTAGAGCTGGAGAGAACACCAAACATAATCAGGAATAGAAACGGAAAGGCGAGAACCATAAAAAAGGTTAAAGGATTTCGAATCAGTTCTTTTATATTCATGAATAGAAGCGCAGAAAAAGCACGTTTATTCATCATACCAAAACACCCTCTCGTATTTTCTTTCCCGTAAGCTTAAGAAAAACATCTTCCAAGGTTCCCTGTTCAATGCGGATGCTGGACCACTCTGCGTCAATCTGTTTGATAATCGAAGAAATTACATTTTTGGTAATGGGTTCGGCCACGATTTCAAGCTCGTAGCCAATAGGCAGTGTTTTTATTGAAGATTTTTTTATTTCGGGAATATTTTTCAATTGAGCCACTTTTTTCTGATCGGTGTACTTTAGGAACAAGCGCTGCTGAGGACAATGGGTTTGTATTAAATCTACCGGCGTTCCGAGGGCGGCAAACTTCCCGTTATTTAAAATAGCAGTACGGTCGCATTGTGTATAGGCCTCTTCCATTGAGTGTGTTGTTAAGAAAACACTTTTCCCATTTCCCTTAAGGGATTGGATAATATCCCAGATTTGCCGGCGTGAATGAGGATCTAAAGAGGCGGTCGGTTCATCTAAAAACAAAATATCAGGATCAGATATAAGTGCAATGCTGATCAGCAGCCTTTTCCTTTGCCCCCCTGATAGTTTGCGAGTGGGTTTGTTCATCATGTCTTCTAAACCTACCAGCTTTAATATTTCTTTAGGAGATCTTGATTTATTATATAAGGAAGAAAATAATTTCAAAGTTTCTCCTACTTTCAAATAAGGAAATAGAGTGGTTTCTTGAGGCTGAACCCCAATAAATGGACGGATTTTTTCAGGCTGTTTCAATGGGTTGTAACCCATCACTGAAACTTCGCCGCCGCTTGGTTTGCGCAATCCGATGATAGATTCTAAGATTGTTGTTTTCCCCGCTCCGTTCGGACCTAAAAGCCCAAAAACTTCCCCTTTTCTCAAATCAAAAGAAATTCCCTTTATGACTTGATGATCCTCGTAAGACTTATTTAGATTTTGCACGGTGATAGGTAAGCTGGACTTCATGTAACTGTCACACTCCTTTAATGTTTTGGATAGAGAATGTAGCCTTCTTTTCTCAGGCATAAGATATGCCTGGGACGTTTTACATCTTTCTCGATTAGTCGTCTCAGCCGATTAATATATACATACAATGCATTCTTTGTAGCGAACCCTTCCTCTCCCCACGCATATTTTATGAGTTTGGCTTTGGATACTGGTCTGCCGTTATTGACAGCTAAACAATGAAGCAAACGAAATTGAATTCTGGAAAGGGGAATAGTGGAATTTTCATTCACCAGCATTTCACGTTCAGAGTCTAATAACCAATCGCCAATTAGAAGCATTTCTCTTTTTGTGTAATTAATCTGAATCTCCTCCTTTAGATAAGACAACTGAGACGTATGATTTCATTAGCATATACGGGAGCAAAGACAATTCAGTTCAGATGAAAATGACAAAACTTATAAAATTAGGAAAAAAGTATTATTAATCTTAACGTATATTAAGGTTTTCGACATAGATCCAGATTGATATATCTAATATAATAAATTCATAGCATAGAATTTACGTTTTTTTGAAAAAATGGAGGTGCGTGAATGGCTCATTCGTTGGAAAAACTAGTACAGCCTTTAGGAGGATTTATAAACAGAGTATCTTCCCTCCCGACCTATCCTGGTGAACCTGATTTCCCAATTCAAGTTGCATCTACGGGAGATATTTCTCAGTCTCTGTCCCATATATCAAGCTTAAATCCGGGGAAGTCGTTGACGGGAGATATGGATGGTGCAGGAGGATCACTTCACGAAAAAGATAGTCGAATTAAAGCGATTGCTGAAGCATTAGAACGATATTCCAGCTGTGTGTATAGTGAGGAACAGTTTATTTGGGCAACAGCTGAGGAATTAGGGTCGAAAGCTTTAGATTTAAAAAAATTCCCATCTGCTCAGAAACTGAACGATCTCATCCCCGCTGCCCGGTAAATAAACCATTATTAGATTCTCCGTTGAGGTGGGTAAAGGGCATGTCTCTTCACACACAAGAAGAGACATGGATTCCAGCCATCATGACCTATTTGCATTTGCCGGCTATGAGCCAAGGTGAGCGCTTTTGGCTTCCGATTTCGACCGGCTGTGCTGCACATACCTCTTATGAACAAGCTCTTGTAAATGCGATATGTGAAGTCATTGAAAGGGACGCGATCTCTTTAACTTGGTATCAAGAACTTCCTCTTCCTCACATCATCTTTGATAAAAAGCCAGATCAAGAAATGACTGAATTTTTAAATAAAACATTCGAGAATGGAAATATCAAGCAATATCTGTTCGATGGTACAACGGACTTAGGCATTCCAACCATTTATTCCTTGCAGCTGACACCCGATAATAAAAAACTGGCTGCCTTGATTATGTGTGCGACTGATTTAAATCCTCATAAAGCAATAAACAAAGTTATGAGGGAAGCCGCTTCTTCACGCATCGCCATGATGGCAGAGCGCCCTGCGCCGCAAGATATAGATGATTTCTACAATGTGTTCCACGGCGCGACCTATATGGGGAAAGCTGAAAGGCTGCATGCCTATGATTTTCTAGTACATTCGCCGAATCAATCCAATCTTTCAGAATTACCAAACCTTGAGCAAGAAAATGCGGGAGAAAATTTAAAATTTCTTTTAAATCGTCTTGAGGAAAAGGGACTTGAGGCATTTGCAGTTGATCTGACAACCGATGAAGCCATTCATGCTGATATGCGCGTGGTTCGTGTCATTATACCCGGCCTTCAGCCTTTGTCCTTCAGTTACCGCTGCCGTTTTTTAGGGCACCAGCGTCTTTATGAAGCAACAAAAGCGATGGGTTATCCGGTGAAAACGGAGAGCGAAATTAATGCTTGGCCTCAGCCGTTTGCTTAATAAGGAAGGAGATTTTATAAATGAAACCCATTCATATCATGACAACAGGAGACTTTGGCAGGGAAGTCGCACAGCAGCTTTCTAAAAAAATCGATCATATTGTGATTACGCCATTAAACGAGCCGCTCTACTTATTGCCGTCAGACCGTTTTCCATCTGCTCGATTGCATATCTTTGCCTCTTGGAAATCATCTTCTTTTATTTCAAAACAGCTCGACCAGCTTTGTTTTAAATGGAATGAACCGTGGATTCCCATTACTATGGATCATCCGTATATCAGAATAGGCCCGCTTGTTATACCTGGTGAAGGGACATGCTACCATTGTTTTGAATCTCGTTATTTACAGCATTCACCGGTTCCTCAGTATGTCAAAAAAATAGATGCATATTATCATAGCCATCCAGACGCGGGACCAAAGGGATTTTTACGCAGCTTTGCCGGCTGGTCAGCCGTTTTCGCTTCGACAATTATAAAATCAATTGACGAGAATGAGCAATCACAATCTGGGCGAGTTTGGCAATTAAACATGCTGACAAGAGAATCCTTCAGTTCACAAACCATATCAGTGCATGGCTGCCCGAGATGTGGATTAAAACGCTCTGAAGAAAACCGCAGCGTGGCACAGTTATCTGAAGACCTTCAATCATTGTTAAGTCATAGAAGAGGGGAAGTGCTTACGAAATGAAACCTGCATCAGTCATGTCAGCTGAGCAAGTTGGCCATGCGGCTTACTTTGACCCGAATTTTCGATTGCCTAAAAAGCCGCGCTTAATCGCAAGTCTTCAAATGATTCCGGATCAAGATTCTATGTTATTTCATGGAACAGAACATTTGCAGGTGCTGAAAGGAAATGCTGTTACGCGCTTTTTGCCAAATCTAATACCATTTCTCAATGGTTCGTATACCATTAAAGATATTATGGCGGAGTTTGACCAATATTCTCCAAGAGACATCAGCAACATTCTTTCTTTATTGTTCATGCGCGGTTTGCTTGATGATGCGGAAGGTGATGAAGGGATAGATACAAGCTGTTTTGAGCCTGATGTTTACCAATTTTTTCAGCGAAGTACTGATTCGACAAGAGTAAACAGAAGTGCGGCAGAAGGATTACATAAATTGAAAACTGCTGAGATTCTGCTATTGACTGATTCAGAGTATGGCAAGATCCTTCATGAGGAACTTGTATATATGGGAGGAGAAAATGTTGTAACAGCACGGCTCTCAGATGAAGTGAACATCGATCATGCCGCCCTTGTGATTGTCTTCTGCACCAATCCTTTGAACCACAAACAATTAAGGTCATTGGATCATATCTGCCATGAAAAGAATATTCCATGGATACTCACACGAGCAGCAGAAAATGTCGGTGTTCTGGGGCCATATTTTGAAAAAAATGAAACAGCCACTTATCGAGACTATCAAATAACAGTTGAATCAGAAGATGGCCAAGGCAAACCAAGCCTTGAACATATTGAAATGTGGGAATATTATTCTGCGGTTGAAATTGTTTATTTCATTACGAGGCTTGCTCCTTCTGCAACCGGAACAGAGTATCTCACATTCCGATTCGATGATTGGACGTGCACCAGCAAAAAGGTCCATCCAAGACCGGACGGCAGTTGCTGCACCGGCGACTCCGAGAATGAGCTTCATCCTGTATTGCAGTTTGAAAATGCAATTGCCTTTCCATCAAAACATTTGATTAACCCTAAAAGTCATCAAGTCCATTACAACCCAAAAAACTTGTTACTAACAAATGAAGCAAAAAGCTATCCGAGTGCTGCCTTATATGAGCTGCCGACCGAAGAGCTTTTGCCGCAGCCAAAAGGCGGTTTCCTGAAAAACAGAATACAGCCTATGTCTGGAAGAGAGGAATTGAATCTGGAAGCGTTAACTCGCTTATGTTTGACTAGCGGTGGGTTAAGAGACGCAGACAGCGGCCAGGCAACTGGAAAAGTGCAGAGGTGGGCGCCAACCGGGGGCAACTTGGGATCTTGCCAAATTTATATTCTTGCCCTGTCAGTAAACGGGCTAGCTCCTAACTGCTACTTTTACCAGTACTTGGATCACTCGTTGGCAAAAGTCGGTCCATCATTAACAATAGAAGAAATCAAGAAGAAAATAACTGATATAACAGGCCTAAAAGAAGACAATCTTCCAAAGGCGCTTGTTCTCTTGACAGGGGCTTATGAAAGAGTTGCCAGCAAATACAATGGTTTTGCTTATAAAGTCATTCATTTAGATGGAGGGGTCGCTCTATCACAAATGCAAGCTGTATCTGCAGGTCTCGGGATAAAAGTAAATACAATTGATCAGTGGAATGAGCAAGCGCTTTTATCCTGTTTTGGAATCGATCCTAAAAAAGAACCGGTAATAGCTTTAGCCGGATTAGATGACGGATGGTGATGACAATGGCTTCTTTTGAACCCTTTCAGCTGATAGACAAATTAATCGAAGAAACGAAAACCTTTCATTTTGACTGCGAAATCGATCGTGCCGTAGAGGGACAGCAACAAGAGAACTTGAATACAAGGGAATCATGTCTGCTGCCGGAAAAACAATTTGAAGGCAAAGAACTTTTTCACATATTGAAAGAGCGTACCGCCACTCGATTTTATGATCAGCATGCAATTGATTTGAGTGATTTGGGGACGATTTTAGCGACGGTCAAAGAAGAAGATAACAGAAATTGGACGCGCCAGATCGGCCAGGGAATTGATATTACGGTATCTGTTATCACGTGGCGTGTCCAAAATCTGCGGTGTCCATTCTTCTATGATTATTGCGCCGAAACGCATTCTTTAAAGCCTATGGGCGAGATACCGGAACAAGAAAAAGCGGATGACTGGTTTCTCCAAAAAGAATTTGTGTATGCTCCTGCCATTATCATCATTAATGGGACAATGAATCAGGCGGTAAAGCAGTACGGCGGACACGGCTACAGGCATTTGATGGTGCGCGGCGGCGCAGCGGCTCAAAATGCTTGGCTTTCTGCGTTAACACTTGGACTTCAGGGAACGATTTTTGCTGGCGCCCTTCCTAGACCGCTAAGGGAATACACGCCTATTGACGGCCGATATCGGACTCAACTGTGCGCGTTCTCATTTGGAAAACCGCTATCTTTTTCTGAAAAATAAACCTTCTTCAAAGCACATAACTTGAAAGGAGGTGATAAAGATGGAAGAGAAAAAAGTTGAATTGGAATTATTTGCAGAAGAGCTTGAAACGCAAATGGATTTTACAATGGGGCCATTGTCGACTTGGGCTTCAGCCACAACTGTTGGCTCAGCTTCGTGCCCTGGAAGCACAGCGGGGACGGCATCAACGGCATCATCACTTTCTGGATAATAATACATTCATTATTTAAATCCAATAAAAGGAGGTTTACTAATGAAAGAGAAAAAAGAGTGTGAACTGGAACTTTATGCTGAAGAAATGACAGAAATTCAATCATTATCTGGTTTCACTACATCTGCAACATTCGGTACAGTTGGATGTGCGGGTTCATCGGCTTCTACGGCCGGCACGATCTCATCATACGGCGGATAATAAGGGGGAATGAAAAATGGAAAAGGATAAAACTCTTGAATTGGAGCTTTTTGCAGAAGAACTGCCGGAGCAAGTTGATTTAGCAACGATTGCGGCATCTTTCAGTTCTACGTCATCAGTCAGTACGGCTTCATGTCCGGGAACAACAGCAGCTTCAGCCGGCACGATCAGCTGCTACGGTTGATTCAAATAGGAGATGTGTATGTTGAAGGTTAACTGCGAGCAAACAGAAAAACTGGAACTCTTTGCAGAGGAGCTGCCGGCCCAAGTGGACATGTCGTCTATTGTCTCGACGATGTCGACAGGAGCTTCCTATGCATCGTGGACGACGTTTGTCTCCACAATAGCTACCATTTCAACGGTAAATTAGGATGTTATCAACCTAAAAAACATGAGGCGGTGACATTATGTCTGAAAAGGATACTACTATTAAAACATTGGAATTATACGCTGAAGAGCTGCCGGCCCAAGTGGATTTGGCGACTGTTGCAGGAACAGCTAGCACTGCTTCCTCTTTTACAACAGCTTCATGTCCGGCAACTACAGCGTCAACTGCTGGCACAGCAAGCAGCTACGGGTGATCAGCCCTTATTTAGACAAGTAAGGCAAGTGCCTGTTGCGAGCAGGCGCATGTCTTACTTTCCTTTATCTATTATACCGTATTTGTATGTTAATAAAAGGAGTTTAATGATGCCATGAACAACGGTCAAGTTCAATACCAGTACGATGAAGAACTATTGGTCAATCCCCTCTATTTAGGTGAAGGAGTCGAGTTGTTAATAGGCGCCAATGAAGAACCCATGTTGTTTGACAAACAGAATGGGAAATATATCAGGCTTTCAAAAGTTGGCTTGGAGATTTTTCACTGAATGGATGGTTCAAACACGGGCCAGGATATAGTGAATCAACTTGAAAAAAATTATGCAAATTACGGTAACTTTCCTGAAATTGTCTATATGTTTTTTTCATCTTTAAGAAAAGCCAATGTCTTAAATATAAAACCGCTGCCTGAACATCAGGTGAAGCAGGCAATTCGCCGCGCAGCTGATAAACCGATGCTTCGATTACCATTGGCGAAGTCTCTCAATAAATCAACAGAAACACTGCTTCATCTTTACCATTCTATTCCCAATATGCTTCAAAAAATAACCTTTTATATTCTATTTTTTTGTGCCATTTCTTCCTTTATTATGCTCAATGTGACAGGAGGATGGCAGATCGAATGGTCTTCCATTAATTGGATTTTTTTGGTTTGTGTCATTGCTTTTCATTTGATTATTCATGAAATGGCTCACGCCTTAGTAACGAAAGCTTACGGTATCACCATACGGGAAGCGGGTGTCGCGCTACTCTATTATTTTATTCCAGTTGCGTACGTTGACCGGACAGACACCTACCGGCTCAAAAGCAAGAAAAGCAGAATTCATATCGCGCTAGCCGGGCCGTATTCAGATTTGTTAGCTTGCGGTTTGTGGGCAGCCGTCTCAATGTTGGTTCCTCAAGGCACTATAAGCGAGACAGCGCACCTTATTTCATTTTTGCAAATCCTTTTTGTTCTTAGTAATTTGAATTTACTGCTTCCTACTGATGGATATCACGCGGTAGAGGCTGCTGCAGGGGAGTTATCACTGAGAAAAAGAGCCTTAACATATTTGCTGCATGTAAGCACGTTTAGAAAGCCTCCTGCTTACTTACAGCATGTGGCGAAAAATAGAAAAATCATTTACGTTACCTACAGTTTAGTCTCACTTACTTATCTTTTTTGTTTGCTATCGGCGTTTTTCTTTCTTTTACGAAATGCATTTGGATATATGGGGTGATGTATCATGAAGGGATATGTAGCGCCTTTTGTTATGCTGAGGGCTGCCGGGGGCAGTATCGATAGCTTGGCATGTGTTGATGTAAAACAGACATCTGAAAATATAGAAAAGATTTTGAATTTGGAAACAGAAATTGAAGTAATGAAGGAGCCTCTAAGCGACATTTTCTTTCATCTGATTTCCTGTCTCAACGATGATGAAACGAACTTTCTTCGTTTTCTTTTAAAAGTAAAACGAGATATCTTTAACAGCCGTCCTTTTCAAATTGATGATAAAAATAGAAGTGAACTGCAGAAACGATTGACTGTTTCTGATTATAAATTATTTAACCGCTGGTATATGGCCGTTCACGACAGACAAAGGTATATGGAAGATACCAAACTAATTTTTGAGAAAGAGATTGAAGAGGCTGGCCAACATTTAGCGAATGAAATGGAAAATGAAGAATGGCAAAAAGGATTGGCGCTGGCAAATCCGAAATATCTATCCGCTTATAACAAGAAAAAGGCTAAACTATGGAGGCCCCACAAACAATACGCACGCACCAGTATGTCTTATTTAGGAAGAATAACGATGAAAACAAGCCCATTCAGTACGTTTACCAAGATTGGCTTGACCTCTTTTTCAGCTGATAACACGCCTCCTGATACAAATAATCAAAAAACGAACTTTTGCAGCATTTCTAAGTCAATATGCAGTGAACTTATTTTTGAGATGGCGCAGCATAACGAATTATCCCAGTACTTGTACTACGAAAAAAATCAAACCCTCCACACTGATAAAAAGAACAATATGCGGCTGCTGAAAAGCTCTTACACCATTTTAAACGGGTTTGCATGGCGTGAAGATAAGATGGTGTCAGAAGAAATTTCGTCAGAAGAACAATTGAAGGTGATCAAATCTCTCCGTTCAGGGAGTTATGCGGAGATACAGGAATTGCTGAAAAATACTTCTTTTACAATACCTGACTTGTCAGCTGAACAATGGATCAAGCCGGTACTTCCTTTTTCAAGAAAAACAGAAAAGCCTTTGCTCAGTTTATATCATTTCTTACAGCCGATACAAACCCAAAAAGCAAGAAGGATAGCAAGAATTGTGAAATGGATGAACCATTGTGTAGAGGAGCTTGCGAAAAGCGGGCCCAAGCAAAGACTGCGCTATCATCAGTTCATTTACAGACTGTCAAAACGTGCATTCAGTGAGCTTACGGATAAAATACCGAAAAGTGTAATAACTGAAAAGCTTGTTTACGAAAATGTGAAATGGATAGAAGATCACCCGCCGTTAGGCCAGCAGGTCAAACGTGATTTAGAACAGCTTTCTGGACAGTTGAGAAAGCATCAATTCCGGACCCATCTCTATGATTTGTTGTGTGAGCACTTCATAGAGATGTATGGGGAAGGAGGCGTATGCCATGACATTCAGGAGTTTTTGTATCAGTTTGAAATGAGGAAAGATAGGCCCCGGCTGATTAAAAATGCCTTGCGGAAAGATAAAAAGACAGCTGTAAATCTGGAGGAGTCCAGAGTGTTTGCCCCGTGCAGCGGCAGCTCAGTTCCCCCAAGTGCGGTTGTGTTTTATCAATTAGCAGCAAATAATGGCAGTAAAGACATTTCCAATGGTGACTACCAGCTTGTTATCAACCAGATCAGTTCCGGTCTGGGGCTGGTACTCCGCTTTCAATCAATGTTTAATGAGGATCAGAGAAATTTAAGCAGTCTTACAAAGCGATGGATTCATGTGATGAACCCTCACTCAGATATCGTTCATTTTCCGATGATCTCAGATTTCAGCAATTTGCAAACTGATCCAGGTATTACAGCACAGTCCTTAAGGTGGCTTGGTGAAAATCCAACAGCGGATCAAAATGATCTTTTGTTAAATGATCTGTTATTGGTGCATGATCCGCGCGGTACGCTGGCATTTGTAAACAAAGAGGGGCGCCCTGTTGCTCCTATGTATTTTGGTGCTGTGCCACAGCACATGATGCATGGGCTTGTCTCATATTTATTTACCATTATGAACCCATGGATTAATGCTTACCAAACCAATTGGGTGACATCACCACTATTTCCTAAATCACCTCCGCCGGAAAAAGTAGAATTTCATCCGCGTATGCAGGAGGGGAGGATTGTACAAAGGCGTGCCCGCTGGCGGTTCCCGGTATTCTTATTCCCTTTAAAAGAGAATCGAGAGAGTGACTATGCATACTTTATACGAATGAAAGCATTTCAAAAGAAGTACAGCCTTCCGGATGAGGGTTTTCTTTCTGGAGAGAGAACAAGTGTGATGCTGAATCCAAAACAAAGAAAACCAATGTATCTGAATTTCAATAGCTACCATTCTATCGCAGCTGCTGTAAACACGATTGTTGAAGATGACCTTTTGTCTATAACATTCACTGAAGGACTTCCTAATCGCCATCAGCATTGGCTGGAAAATGCTGAAGGGCGCGTAATTGCTTCTGAGTATATGTCTTTATTCCAATGGCCAGTTGAGAAAAAGCAAGAATCGGCTACAGCTAATGAGAAAGGGGTTTTTATATGAAGGAATGGGTGTTTTACAGCATTTATGTGCCGAGGGCTGAGTATTTAGAAAATATTATCATTAACATTGTAACGCCGATTGTTAAGCAGGTAAAAGACAGTGTTCAAGTACATAAGTGGTTTTTTATCAGATACATTGATATGCAAGGGCCTCATATCCGTTTGCGTTTTTTAGTAAATGAAGACGACATTGATATCGTTGAAGAGATTACGGAAGAGCAACTGAACAGCAGTCTATCTAAAGTCCTGGCTG
Source organism: Bacillus sp. F56 (assembly GCF_001748205.1). Lineage (NCBI taxonomy): Bacteria > Bacillati > Bacillota > Bacilli > Caryophanales > Bacillaceae > Bacillus > Bacillus sp. F56. Next base: position 158,755 of record NZ_BDFC01000011.1, on the reverse strand, counting down.
AACCTCTTTCAGAAATGAGCCGGCTGCTGCCTGTCAAAACCGATACTAGAAATTTTGAATCCGGATTCCAACAAGAGGAATATGAGCCGGAGTATGAAAAATACGGCGGCATCCAAGGCGTTAATATAGCTGAAGACATCTTTCAGTCTTCGAGTGAATTGGTTCTTTCATTATTGAATGATCCTGGATTTAAAGATCATGACCGTTTTGATTTCGCTCTCTTTCTTATGAAAAAAACAGCGGAACAAGCTTCTTTATCATTAGACCAAACACAGGATCTTTGGGAGAGCATGCTGCATTATTGGAGCGGAGCTGATTATACTGATGGAATAACCTATAAAACGAAGCTGAAGGAGGCTGCGGAAAAACGGATTGATGTAATAAATGTTGTCATAGAAAAAATGCACTCTAACCCTTTTGTCACCAAGTCAACGAATGGGTACCAAAAACTGCTGGAGAGTGCTTTTTCACAGATACAAGAGTCCGATAAGATTAGAACGTCTGCTTCCCATCTAGCCTTTCACTATATTCATATGATGAATAACCGTTTAGGGGTGTGGCCGATAGAAGAGGCTTATCTCGGAGCTTTGCTCGCGCAAATATCTAAAAACACAACTGATATAAAATAATAAAAAAGAACTTCAGCTGTTGGGCTGAAGTTCTTTATTTCCGCTTGTTTTTATGATAAACCGAGTTAAAAGTAAACATGAACAAAAAGTAGGCGCCTGCCAGACTTAAAAAACCAACAGGGTATTGAAGCAGCAGAAGACCTCCACCAATAAACAGGATCGTTGCTGCTAAAATAATGATCCAATATAAAGAGAATTTGTTTTTATTTTGCTGTTCTTGGGTCTTGGTAATGGCTGTTTCCTCCTTACTGATATGTTGAATACCGTATTTATAGATGTGGATCAATTGTACAAGCCGTCCTAACAATAAAATCGAGGACACGGAGATCCAGGTGAGAGAGTTAACCAAAAAAGCGAGCTGAAGTGTGTCTTGGAAAGGGGTGCCGCCCGTTTCGAATCTCACAATCAATAATACGCCTGCACCAATTAGAAATAGAATCCCTAAAAAAAAGACAAACACATTATAGCTGTCAAAACGATTCCATTCGCCTAAAAATCTGCAATGTTTTGCAATCAGCGAATATTTCCGTTTAGGGTTCTGTGGAAGTGAATGTACGCCAATTGAGTTTAAAATCTGCCGATTAAATGCAGACCCCATGACTCCACCTAGTGTACCGACAGTAAGAGCTGCCGCGCCGCTTATTAGTCCTATCACCGTACCGCTTGTCATATGATCACCTTCCTAAGAATAAGAAAAAAAGTATTTGTGCTGCTATGCTCCCGGATAAAATCGGCAAAATCGTCACCACTTGAGCAACAGAACGGAATGAGAAAAGGTCTGGAAGCTGCCAGCTAGGATAAGCTAGCCAATGGCTCAAACGGTCAAACCAAGTAATCGGTGGAGAAGGTGGTTTTAACATATGTTCTGGAAGAGACAGGCGGTTCATATCCAGGGATTCGTTCAGCTTGGGCATGTGTTCTTGTAATCCTTCAATCATGCTTTTCACTTCATCGTGCTCATTCATGAGTCCTTCAGCTCCTTTTCAATGGATTTGTTCAGCTTCTTTAGAGAATAATGAAGCTTGGATTTGACTGTTCCTTCCGGTATGTTGAGAATGTGAGAAATTTCTTTGCCTGTAAACCCTTGATAGTAGGCGAGAATCAGAATTGATCGCTCTTTGTCAGGCAGCTGTCCCAAATACTGTTGAATCAATATTTTATTTTGTATATTTTGCTCAATGGTGCTCTGGTGCTTTTCCGAATAATCGTCCAATTCCATCTGCTGCCATTTGAATTTAGAATGCTTTCGGTAATAATCAATACATAGTCTGTGAGCGATTTGATGGAGCCAGGTACGAAAGCTCGCTTTTTCGTTTTTGTAGCTGCGGCATTTTACATATACCCGGATAAAAGTTTCCTGCAGAAGATCTTCAGCTGCCTGTTTTTGACGGATGTACAGAAATATAAATTGATATGTTTTTGGAGCGTGACGGGCATATAAACTGTTGTAGGCCTCCATATCCTTTTGTTTTACTTTTTCCATCAATTCTTCGTCAGAAAGAATGTCCATACCCCACCTCGAAACTTGGTTTCGTTACTATATACGGCTGCTGGCTGAAAAGAGTTCAAAAAATGAAAAAATAAAGAAGATAAGTGATGGCGATAGATGTGAGAAGAATACTGTCTTCATGATTATAACAGGAAAAAAATGAAAGTGCCCGGTCGTGAAGACCGGGCTTGACATGTTAACTCCCCCTATACACCTGATAACCAAACGGCGACAGCAAAAGCGGGATATGGTAATGCGCATCTGGATCTGCAATGTGAAAACGGACGGTGACGATGGTTAAAAACGGCTGATCGGCTGCGTTCGTGTTTTTACTCGCAAAATAGTCTCCTGCATGAAATTCCATCACATATTCTCCGAACATCAACTCTTCATCAGCCAGCAGAGGGATATCGACTTTTCCGTCCTTGTTAGTGTATATCTCTTTCATTATACTTTCGCCCAGCCGCTTCAATTCAATTTTGACGTTCGCCGCCGGTTTGCCGCAGGTTAAATCCAAAATATGGGTAGTCAGCTTTCCCATCAGGCTTTCAGGCTCCCTGCGGTTTCAGCAGCTTTCTGTTTTTCTTTCTCGGCGTCTTCTCTTGTCACGGTAAAGCGCTGGAAGCCGAATGGCGGGCGCGGTTCGGTGTAGACTTTTCCTTTTGAACCCGGGATTTCTTCGACAACTGTATCCCATGTGTGATTTTGAGATTGGAAGCTGACATCAGTGAGCTGCGGGAACCTCGCTAATATTCTGCAGCCGATGTGATAGATTAAGTGTTGGATTGAAGGGGTTTCGAGCTCGTGAAAAACGGTGCTCGCCAAGTCGCGGACTTGTTCAGCCGCGACGTAGCGGGCTGGGTCAGAAGCATATGCGTCATTGGTGTTTTCATACTGCCAGCTGATGTTTAAATAGACAAACAGCGGGCGGTTGCCGTCTTCGGGAAGAGTCGTATATTCGTCCCGGATGAAGCCGGCGAAGGAGTTGCCGCTCACCTTAACGAGCTGAAGATCCATGATTTCGCTGTATTGTTCTGTAATCGTGATGGTATTCCCGCTGCGTTCGGCTTTCAGCACAGAGCGGCTTCGTTCATTGCGTGATCTTCTGAAGACAAGGCGGCTTGCGGTGAGCTCTTTCTCCTCGTATGCAGGCATTGTTTCAAACGGAATGTCTTCGCCAGTCAGAGTGATCGTGTCCATATGAGAATAGGTATCTAAAAATCGGTGAGCTACATAGTGTAGGAACCCCTCGGTTGTCGTTCCTTCATAGGATGCGAGATGGCGCTGGATAAAGTTTTTCATTGAATCCGTTGCCACGACGAGAGTGTTGTCTCCGTCTGTAAATGATGGCAGGAAGGCGTCTCCGCCAATTTCGCATGTCACATCAACGCCGACAACTGTATTGTCTCTCCCGGTAAAAGATGATTCTGGGATTTGCTTCACTCCAGTGAGCGGTTTTAAAAACGTTCGGTATGCAAATACATTTCCTTTGCCATAAGACATGGTTCTTTTCATTTGCGTCTCTCCTTTTTCAGTGATGATGTCAGCCAGGCGAAAGCGGGCGATTCGGTAAATTTCTATAAGGGCCTGCTGGAACTCCGATTCCCGTTCGTTCTCAAGCCTTTCCAGCAGGGCTTGGTGAATGTCCTGTTTCGCCTTTCCCTTTACCGCTAAAATAAAAGGAAAGCCGAAGCGATCATAATAGTGTTCGTTCAGCTTGAGAAACTCCTCGTATTCCTGCTGTTCCAGTTTGCTGAGCCCTGCGTTCTGCTGCTCTTTTATCGACTCACTGCTCATTGTTTTCTTTGTTCCGAGCCGGGGGTGCTTATTGATTACCTCAAGCTGTGTCTTGCGATCCGCAGCTTTTACAATACCCGTCATTTTGCGGTGAAGATCAGAAAGGGACGAAAACGGCCGTAATGCCGCGGATCTCTCCGCAATCCATGAAGAGTGTTCAAAAATAGAGCCAAGTGTGTCTGTCAGTGTTTGTGTGTCCATTTGGTTCAGGTCATCCATTGTGAACATTGGCATCTTCCTTTACGTTTTTATGTCTGAGCCATTCGGCTGTTTGGCTTGAAAAAAAGCGTGCAGTGCTATGGCTGTTAAGCTGCCGATCACGATTCCGCTTCCCGCCAAGACTGAGGCGGCACCCGGAAGTGATGAAAACAGCGCGGGAACTGTTGTAGCGCCAAGCCCCAAGCTGACGGAGGAGGCGATAATCAGCAGGTTGCCTTGTGAATCGAAGTCGACGCTGGAGAGCATTTTGATCCCGTACGAAATGACCATGCCGAACATGACGATCATTGCGCCGCCGAGAACTGGGGCGGGGATCACTGTAGTCAGTGCCGCGGCTTTTGGAACAAGCCCGATCGCCATCAGCATGATTCCTGTGATGGCGACGACGTTGACACTTTTTATCTTTGAAAGCTGTACGATGCCGACATTTTGCGAGAAGGCTGTATAGGGAAACGCGTTAAATAAGCCGCCCAGCATAATCGCAAGGCCTTCCGCCCGGTAGCCCTTTTCCAGATCCTTCTCCGACAGTCTGCTGTTTGTGATATCGGCAAGCGCAAAGTAAACACCCGTCGATTCGACGAGACTGACAAGCGCAACGAGAAGCATCGTGACAACAGCCGGCCATTCAAAGGTAGGCGGTCCGAAATAAAACAGAGATGGAACATGAAGCCAAGATGCCTCCAAGACCTCAGAGAAATTGACCTTTCCCATGAAGTATGCAGCCGCTGTTCCTGCGATCATACCGAGCAAAATCGCTATGGAACGGATAAAACCTTTGAAGAAATAAAACAGCAATAAGATAAAAGCTGTGACGCCAAACCCGAGGAGCACGTTATCCAGTGAGCCGAATTCTTTGCTTCCTTCACCTCCGGCCAGGTTATTCATTGCCGTAGGGATCAGGCTGATGCCGATGATCATGACGACTGATCCGGTTACGGCAGGCGGAAAAAAACGGACAAGCTTTCCGAAGAAGCCTGCGGCTAAGACGACAATCAGCCCTGCGGCGAAAATGGCACCATATATCGCTGGGACACCGTAAGTGCTGCCGATGGAAATCATCGGGCCGACTGCGGTAAACGTGCATCCGAGCACAACGGGGAGGCCGATGCCGAAATACCGGTTTCTCCAGAGCTGCAAAAGAGTCGCCGCCCCGCACATGAACAAATCGATTGCAATTAAATACGTCAGCTGCCCTGCATCCAGTCCGATCGCCGCTCCGACGATCAGCGGAACGAGAATGGCTCCCGCATACATGGCGAGCATGTGCTGAAGCCCCAGCATCATCAGCTGAAAGGCATTGTGCTGTTCCTTCATCTTTTTTACACCTCTTTTTCTAATGCAAGTGTATGTTCTAATACCGGAAGTTCAGTTTTCTGAGCTGTTTTGTCTTTTTTGCCGCGTAAGCTGAAAAATAGATTCAAAAAGATAGCGGTCAGGCTGCCAGTGATGGTGCCGTCACTGACCAGAATTCTGATCGGAGCGGGGAATTCAGCAAAAATCCCGGGGACGGTGCTGGCGCCGATGCCGAGTGCGATTGAGCATGCGATGGTCAGGAGGTGGTATTGATTTGTGAGATCCGCTGTGCTGAGCATTTTGACGCCGGAGGCAATCACCATGCCGAACATGACGACGGTTGCGCCGCCAAGCACAGCAGCAGGAACGGCAGAAGCAAGGGCAGCAATCTTCGGAATCAGTCCGAGACAGACAAGGATAAAGCCTGCGGTAATCACGACGTTTCTCGTTTTTACCTTCGTCAGCTGCAATAAGCCGGCGTTTTGCGCAAAGGTATTATAAGGAAAGGCATTGAACAGCCCGCCGATGAGAATGGCGATTCCCTCCGCGCGATACCCTTTGACGAGGTCATTTTCAGTTAAAGGTCTGCCGCATATCTTTCCGATTGCGTAGTAAACGCCGGTTGATTCCACAATAATGACGATTCCGACGATCAGCATCGTTAAGATCGGGCCAATTTCAAACGCAGGAGCTCCGAAATAAAAAGGCTTCGGGATTTGGAAGAACGGTGCTTCTGTAACAGAAGAAAAGCTGACTTTGCCCATGATCGCTGCTGCCGCTGTACCGGCGGCGATGCCGATCAGAACGGACAGTGTTCGGGCAAATCCTTTGAGAAAGCGGTTGAGGACTAAGATCAGAACAAGGACACCGACAGAGAGAAGAAGGTTTTCGAGCGAACCGTATTCGGGGTTGGCGCTGCCGTTTATTTTTTCGCCGCCAGCCATATTTTTCACACCTGTCGGAACTAGTGAAAGGCCGATCAATGTCACAACCGTACCTGTTACGACAGGAGGAAATAACACAGTCAGTTTGCCGAAAAAACGCGCAAACAAAAAGATAAACACACCGGCCGCGATGATAGAACCGTAAATCGCGTGAATGCCGTAATTGGCGCCGATTGCAATCATCGGGGTGACGGCCACAAATGAGCTGCCAAGCATGACGGGGAGCCCGATGCCGATGTATGCTCCGCGTAAGGTTTGCAAAAGCGTCGCGACGCCGCACGTTAACAGGTCAATCGCCAATAGGTAGGACAGCTGTTCAGTTGTTACATTCAGCGCCCTGCCGACAAGCAGGGGCACCAAAATCGCACCTGCATACATGGCCAGCACATGCTGCAGGCCAAGCGTAAACACCGCAAACGATCCTTTTTTCATCATAGTCCCTCCTCGTATGTGAACTTTAGTAACATGATATCGTGCCGATTGAGGAGTGTCATTGGATACAGTAGCCGAAAAAGACAGGTGTAATTGCTGAAAGTGACGAAAAATGATTGATTTTGTAAGAGAATGTGACAAACGTTAGCTGATCAGCCGCTGCATACGTAAGGCAAGCCGCAAACGCATCGTTGTTTCTGGATCTTTTAAGCTTTTCCCCAGCAGCTCTTCGCATTTTTCAAGGCGGTAAATGACCGTATTGCGATGAACGTACAGACGCTTGGCTGTCTCTGAAATTTGGCAGTGTGTCTCTAAATAGACGGAAAGCGTATGAAGAAGGCTTTGATCCTCCTGCTGTTTTTCAGCAAGGCTCTGAAGCGTGGAGTTGTAAAATTTCTTCAAATCCTCAACCGGGAGCAAGCGCAGAAGCTCAGGCACATCTTTGGCGTGATACACATGGATAAATGCGGTGCTTCTAGACAAATGCCCCGATTGCAGAGCATCAGAAGCTTCTGTGAACGTGTCGGGAACATCAATGAACTTTTGGCATATGTTGCTGATGCCAAAGGACACGGTTCGTTTAAATTGAGTGCTGACCTGTGTTTGGAACTGTTCTAAAAAGCTGATCACCGAGGCGTGCATTTCACTCCAGCTGTCTGTCGCCTCGATGAGAATAATGCCGACGTTTCCTTTCATAAAGAAGTGAGGCGGAAACGGGAAGGCCGATAACTCACCTTCAAGAAATTCGAATACGCTGTCGGAAGCGAGCTGATTTTCTGTAAAGCTGATTGATTCGTCATTGCGATCGAGTTTGCCGGCAATGCACATGTATTTTTGATCCCAGCGCAGCTTGAATTCTTTTGCCCGGTTTTTGATTTCGTCGTCTGAAGAAAAGGACCGCTCAATAAAATTGTTAAAAAACTCATTGCGCGCCCGCCGGCTGAACTGCTTCAGCGCATTTTCCTTCAGCAGTTCAAAGGAAATGACGTTGGCCGCTTGTTCAATCGTGAGGATCAATCCTTTGTCGCCGGCCTGCACCATGTCCGGTATCAGCAGGTAGCCGCAGTTTTTTTCGTGATTATAAATGGGAAGGACAGAGCATGTTTTCTGATCTGAGATTGTAGAGAAACAAGTGAAAAATGGCCCGGATACGGTATTCAGGGTGCCTTTCAGCTTTTCGGTTTCAACTGAAGTTTGATGAGACGCTGACAGCATTTTAGCATGCTGGTCTAGAAGCAGCACGGGAAGCTGAAGGAGGTCTGACACCTTTTTGAGCAGAGATTGCAGCCCCTTTCCGCTCATAATGTGGTTTGTGAATTTTTTATGCGCGTAAATGGCTTGCTGCAGCTCGTTAGAACGCATATCGAGAATATGGCTGAGTGTGGCATTCACAATATCCCCAAGGCGGATGTGTTCTGGAAGCTCAATGATCGGAAAAGCGTATGAATCGGCCAGTTCAATGATTTCTTTCGGGATATCCTCCAAGTAGCGCTTTGTTTTAATGCCGAGGCCCGCGCAGCCGCGTTTTGCCATTTGCCGAATCAGTTCAGATAATTGATGCGGGTGATCCTTCAGGTGATAGGCGGTGGTGACGAGCAATTCATTCTTATGCAAAAAGTCTGCGATATCCGGAGCGTCCATCATGTTGACATGCTGAACCTCTCTTTCTCCTCCTGCTTTTCCAGCGATTAAATTGGCGTTTTCAAAAGCCGGTATTTTCATCACATCAAAAATATTCATAGCGCATTCTCCTTTTCTATAAAAACATTGGTTAAGATGAATAATTTTCAATAGGAATTCTAGCGGTTTTGCTGATGTAATACGATCATAGTAGCAGTAAACTGTTGAAAATAGAACTGGTTGTGTGACATAAACTGACATGAAAAATCGTCATCCTTACATGGGGGGATCAATATGGCTTACGATATGGTCATAAAAGGTGCAAAGGCAGTTACGCCAGATGGCGTTACAGAAACTGATATTGCAGTTCAAAACGGTGTCATTGCCGAGATAGGTTCTGACATCGAAGCAAGCGGGGCGGAAATCATCCAGGCAGACGGGACATACGTGTTTCCTGGTGCGATAGACTGCCATGTTCATTTTAATGAACCGGGCAGGGAAGATTGGGAGGGATTTGAAACAGGTTCTCAAATGATGGCCGCAGGCGGCTGCACCACCTTTTTTGATATGCCGCTCAACTGCATTCCATCAACCGTGACGGCAGAGCATCTTCTCGCAAAAGCTGAGCTGGGCAGGCAAAAATCTGCCGTGGATTTTGCGCTATGGGGTGGGCTTGTGCCAGGCCATATCGAGGACATCCGTCCGATGGCTGAAGCGGGAGCGATCGGGTTTAAAGCGTTTTTATCAAAGTCAGGCACTGATGAGTTCCGCTCTGTTGACGAACGGACATTGCTCAAAGGTATGGCAGAAATCGCGGCTGCAGGAAAAATCCTCGCTCTCCACGCGGAAAGTGACGCGATCACAAGCTACTTGCAAATGGTTTTGGCCAATAAAGGAAAGGTGGATGCGGATGCGTACGCTGCCTCCCGCCCGGAGGAAGCAGAAGCTGAAGCGGTGTATCGCACGATTCAGTATGCGAGGGTGACAGGCTGTCCGGTTCATTTTGTTCATATCAGTACGGCGAAAGCGGTTCAGCTGATCAGAGAGGCGAAACAGGAAGGGCTCGATGTTTCGGTCGAAACATGCCCGCATTATGTCTTATTCAGCCATGACGATTTACGGGAAAAGGGCTCTGTCGCGAAATGCGCGCCGCCGCTCCGGTCACCGCAATCGAAGGAAGCGCTGGTCGAGGCGCTCATTGCCGGGGATATTGACATGGTTTCCTCAGACCATTCCCCTTGCCGTCCATCCTTAAAGCGGGAGGACAATCTGTTTTTATCATGGGGCGGAATCAGCGGCGGGCAGTTCACTTTATTAGGCATGGTGGAACTGGCGCTTGAACATCAGATTCCGTTTGAAACCATCGCAGAATGGACAGCGGCGGCCCCTGCAAAACGATTTGGCCTTCAGAAAAAAGGGCGGCTCGAGGCGGGGTGTGATGCGGATTTTGTGCTCGTCAGCATGGAGCCGTACACTGTCACTAGAGAATCGATGTTTGCAAAGCATAAAATAAGCATTTACGAAGGACATACATTTCCCTGCCGTATTTCGGCCACTTACAGCAAAGGCCGGTGCGTGTACAATGATGGGGAAAAAGTCAGCGGAATTGACGGAGCGCTGGTCGTTCCTTCGTAAGCCCGGCGGATTTTACCGCCGGGTTTTTTGATTTCTGCCGTTCTTGTTTTTAAAATTTCATCAACGTGGTATCTTTTTTAAAAGGAGGCGGAGGCAGTGGAGCATGTCAAATACATACTTAAGCAATCTTGGTCTCGCCATACGAGCTCTAAATGGACGGAAGAATGCCCGTCATGCGGCCAATGCGGTGTGACGGCACTGGTGATTCAGGATCAATTCGGCGGCGCCATTCTGAAAACAAGAGTCGGTGAGAGCTGGCATTTTTATAACAGCTTCAATGGTGTGGTGTACGATTTTACGAGTGAGCAGTTTCAGACGCCTATTGAATATCAGCATATTCCTTCCACAAGAGAAGAGGCGTTTTTAGATACGAATGAGGAACAATATCAGCATTTGAGTTCTGCTTTTTCCCGCCATATGAACAGCATTTCCGAGGAAACCTGAAAACACGTGTGATAAACTGAAAGAGAGGTGAATGAGTGTGATTTATATTGGACTGACGGGATGGGGGGATCATGACAGCATCTATCCGCCGAAGACGGCCAGCCAGAAAAAATTGCAGGCCTATTCCTCCCATTTTCCGATCGTGGAATTAGACGCGAGCTTTTATGCGATTCAGCCGGCTCGCAATAATGAAAAGTGGGTCAAGGAAACGCCCGAAACCTTCCAATTTATCGTGAAAGCATATCAGGGCATGACAGGGCATCAGCGCGGTGAAATTCCCTTTGACTCAAAAGAGGAGATGTTTGATGCGTTTAAGCTGTCTTTAACGCCATATTTACATAGCAACAAGCTCGCCATGGTGCTGTTTCAATTTCCGCCGTGGTTTGACTGCAAGAAGGAGAATGTCGCCTATTTGAGATGGTGCAAGCACCAAATGGGGGATATTCCTTGTGCGCTTGAATTCAGAAACCGTTCATGGTTCTCGCCGCCGTTTTATGAGCAGACGCTTTCATTTATGAAAGCGGAAGGCTGGATTCACAGTGTCTGTGATGAACCGCAAATCGGAGAAGGCAGCGTTCCGACTGTGCTGCGCGCAACCGATGAAAACAAAACGCTCGTCAGGTTTCACGGACGCAACAAGCAGGGCTGGATGAAGCCTGACGGAGGGAAAAACTGGCGCGAGGTCAGGTACTTATACCGCTACAACCAACAGGAGCTGGAGGATTGGAAAAAGCACCTGAATGAATTGCAGCAGCAATGTAAGGATGTTTTTGTCCTGTTCAACAATAATTCCGGCGGTGACGCCGCGGATAACGGCAAGCAGATGCTTGAACTGCTTGATATCGAGTACAGCGGACTTGCTCCGAGACAGCTCGATTTATTTTAGAAAAGAGGTTTTTACTGATGTCGTTTGTGATTTTGGTCGTCCTGGGATTAATCGCAGGTACGGTAGGAAGTCTGATCGGGCTTGGCGGCGGAATTGTCATTGTGCCGTCTTTGATGTTTTTAAGCACAGTGACGCCGCTGTTTCAGGATGTGACGCCGCAGGTTGCGATTGGAACTTCGCTTTTGGTCATTATTTTTACGGGTCTTTCTTCAACTTTGGCTTATATTAAATATAAAATCGTTGATTATAAGAGCGGGCTCATTTTCTTTATCGGTTCAGGTCCCGGCAGCATAATCGGGGCTTATGTGTCAAAGCTGTTCAATTCAAACTCATTTTCCGTTTGGTTTGGCATTTTTATGATTCTGATTTCATTATCCTTAATGCTGAAAGCGAAAGCCCGGCCCATTAACAAAGCGCACAAAGGGATTATCCGGACATTTCAGGATGATGCCGGTGAGCCTTATACGTACTCATATCAGGCCCCTGTCGGTATTGCCATTGCCTTTGTTGTCGGTTTTTTAGGCGGGCTTTTCGGAATAGGCGGCGGATCACTGATGGTTCCGGCGATGATGCTGTTATTTTTGTTTCCGCCGAAGGTTGCGGTCGCAACATCCATGTTTATTATTTTCCTGTCTTCTATGACAGGGTCTGTTTCACATATTATTTCCGGGCACGTCAATTGGCTGTACGCCCTCGCGCTTGTGCCCGGCGCTTGGTTCGGCGGAAAGCTTGGCGCCGCCATCAACAGAAAAATGCAGACGAAAACGATCGTTATGATCATGCGGATCGTATTGATTTTAATCGGCTGCCAGCTCATTTATGAAGGCATTTTCAGCTGAACGATTAGGGAGAGATATTATGAAGGAGAAGCTCCGCTTATATCATACAAATGATTTGCACAGCCATTTTGAAAACTGGCCGAAAATTGTAGATTATATCGAGCAGAAAAGAAAAGAGCATCAATCAGACAGCGAAGAGACGCTCGTATTTGATATTGGCGATCATCTTGATCGTTTTCAATTCGTGACAGAGGCGACATTCGGAAAAGCCAATGTCGATCTCTTAAACCGCCTTCACATTGATGGAGCGGCGATCGGCAATAACGAAGGGATTACGCTTCCGCATGAAGAGCTTGCTGCTTTATATGATCATGCTGAATTTCCTGTTATCGTCTCCAACCTGTTTGATAAAAACGGAAACCGTCCGTCCTGGGCGGTGCCTTACCATATCAAATCATTGAAAAACGGTATGTCCATTGCTTTCTTAGGCGTAACTGTGCCGTATTATCCCGTTTACGACAAGCTGGGATGGACAGTAACAGATGCCCTTGATAGCGTAAAGGAAACCATTCAGGAAGTGAAAGGGCAGGCGGATATCATCGTCCTGCTGTCGCATTTAGGCATTCTTGATGATCAAGCAGTGGCTGAAGCGGTACCTGAGATTGATGTCATTCTCGAATCGCACACCCATCATTTGCTTGAAGACGGACAAGTGGTGAACGGGGTATTGCTTGCCAGTGCTGAGAAATACGGGCATTATGTCGGCTGTGTAGAAATCACGGTGGACAGTGTACAGCGAAGCATCATCAGCAAAACAGCGTCTGTGCAGAACATGGCGGAATGGACAGGAGAATCCGCAGAAACAAAAGCGTTTCTTAATGAAAAAGAACGTGAAGCCGAGGAGAAGCTCTCCGATGCCGTTGCAGAGCTTGCCCAAGATGCTGAGGTGAAGTGGTTTGAAGAATCAGAGCTGCCTTTGCTTTTGGCGTACGCGTTAAAAGAATGGTGCGAGACGGAAATCAGTATGGTGAATTCAGGTGTCATTCTCGGTCCGCTGAAAGCAGGCCCTGTGACGAAACTGGACCTGCACCGCATCTGTCCGCATCCGATCAACCCGGTGGCTGTCCGCCTGACGGGTGAAGAACTGAAGGAAACCATTGTTCATGCCGCTTCCGAACAAATGGAACAGCTCCGGATCAAAGGGCTCGGCTTCCGCGGAGAAGTGATGGGGAAAATGGTGTATGCCGGCGTTGAGGTAGAAACGAAACGGCTCGATGACGGGATCACGCATGTCACCCGCATCACGCTGAACGGGGAAGATATTGAAAAACATAAACAATACTCCGTTGCGGTGCTTGATATGTTTACGCTCGGCAAACTGTTTCCGTTGATTCGCGACGCGGCAGAAAAAGAATATTTTATGCCGGAATTTTTGCGGGATCTGCTCGCTTGGAAGCTCGCGCAATAAGGCTGTCAGCCCACAACAAGCTGTGCCCTTCATCATAAAGTGATGAATGAAGGGAGTGGTTGACGTGGTAAATTTGACACCGATCATGATAGAAGGACAGCCTTTTACAGCTGTGACAGTAAAGCTTCCCAAAACGAATTTTATGGCCGTCACCAATGATCACGGATACATTATGTGCGGCGCGCTTGATGTGGCGCTGCTGAATGAGAAATTAAAGGAGCGCGGCATCGTGGCGGGGCGCGCAGTTGGTGTCCGCACCATTGACCAGCTGTTAGACGCACCTTTAGAATCCGTCACGTACGCCGCGGAAGATCTTGGCATTCAAGTCGGCATGAGCGGCAGAGAAGCGCTTTTAAAAATGGTGAAATAAAATAAATTGGCCCCGGCTATTACTATGTCCCCTCTTACAAGCATACATTGTGATATGTAAGGGGGGATTTTCTTGCCAAGATATCGCGGCCCTTTTCGCAAGAGAGGACCTTTGCCTTTCCGTTACGTGATGCTCCTGTCAGTTGTCTTTTTTATCCTGTCAACAACGGTCAGCCTTTGGATGATCAATGGCTCGATCAAACCTGTTTTAATGGACATCGGCGAGATGGAAACGAAGCGTATCGCGACAGAGGTGATCCAGGATTCGATTGAGGACTATATGTCTGACAGTGAAAATATGAAAGATATGTTTCAAATGAATTCTGATGAAAACGGAAATTTAACGACAATCGATTTTAATACACAGGTTGTAAACAGTGTAAAAACAAAAGTGACAAAGCAGCTTCAGGCTCATCTGAAAGAGATGGAAACCCATACCGGACATAGCGGCGCCAGTGAAAACATTATGATCAACATTCCGCTGGGACAGGTAACCGGCAACAGCCTTCTTGGAAACCTCGGGCCGAAAATCCCGGTCCGGTTCAATTTAATCGGTGACGCTTTTACAGATGTCAAAACCAAAATCAAGCCGTATGGCATAAATAACGCACTTATTGATATCAGCATCTTTGTCGAAATTAAAGTGAAGGTCATCATTCCGTTTGCCAGCAAAACCGCTGTCGTCACAAATAATGTTCCTGTATCGATTAAAGCAGTGCAGGGCGAAGTGCCGCAATTTTATAATGGAAGCGGCGGCTCGGGTGTCACGCCTTCTGTCCAGCTTCCGGGCAGCAAAGAAGATGACGGTGCCGATTCAAAAAAAGAAAAAAGCAGCAAATAAGCCGCCTGTCGAAGAGGCGGCTTTTTGTTACTTCTTTTTTTTGTATTCATATCGTTCCCACGCCCTCAAATGCGGGTATGGATCAAATGACCATTCGGTTCTTCCATTGTCTTTGTACATGCCATAGTGCAGATGCGGCGGGAACTTCCCGGCGGTTCCCGGAGGGCCGTATCCGGAGCTTCCGACTGATCCGATCACTTGGCCGGGCTCAACGATTTGTCCAGTTTTAATCCCTTTGGCAAACCCATTGAGGTGGGCAAAATAATGATACGTATTGTTAATGTCCCTGATGCCGATTCTCCATCCTCCGAAGCGGTTCCAGCCCTTCATTTCGACAACGCCGTAACATGTGGATTTGACAGGAAGGCCGTAATGGGCAAAGATATCCGTACCTTCATGAATCCGTCTTCCTCCGAAGCCGCGGGCATCTCCCCACGTGCTTCGATAGCTGTAATCGGTTCTGATCGGAAGCGGGAATGCATGCTCGCCCAGGTCAATATGGCCGTAGGCTTTAAAAAGCTTCATGAATTCAGATATGATCCCCACTGTCTGATCGCGCCGGTAATAATGCCAAAGCCCAATGCGGATGTTGTCCTCATCTGTGCCGTACGACAGCAAGTATTGGCTGAACGTATACAAAATATCTTCATCGTTGCTGACCTCTGCTTTCCCGTCTCCATCGCCATCCATTCCGATTCCGTCAAACACTTTAATGCTTAACGGCGCATCGTCTTTCGGATTTGGGTTTTCAGGCCCGCTCCAGATGTCATCGGGTATATGGATGCTGATGATTCCCGCCTTGTCGGGCAGATCTTTCCGGTTGCTCCGCACATTTTCCTCGTATTGATCAACAGCGGCGAGCGCATACCAAGGGATCTGCGTCACAGCCTCGCTTTTATGATATAATTCCATCCGTTTCGACAGCACTGGATCTGAAAGCTTTTTTCCAGACGCAGAAGGCTCAAAGGCAAACAAAAGGAGAAGAAGAGCGGATAACAAAACTTTCACAAAATAATCTCCTTTCATATTGAATACACATAGTTTGCAGCAACCCGGCTTAAAAATGTCAGTAATCATCTTCCCTTGTCGAGAAATTTTTCCTATGTTAAAGTGTCTAAAGAAAAGACTTTCTTTAGTTAGAAAAACATTATTTTTGTTGCAGAAATAAAACCTGCACCTTTCTCGTTTTCAGAATGTTTCGTGTCAGAAATTGAGTATATTGGATATTGGAGATGATGGGAATTGGCAAAGAAAGACGAACACCTCAGAAAGCCCGAATGGCTCAAAATCAAATTAAATACAAATGAAAACTATACAGGGCTCAAAAAACTCATGCGGGAAAACAACCTGCATACCGTATGCGAAGAAGCAAAATGCCCGAATATTCATGAATGCTGGGCGGTCAGACGTACAGCGACATTTATGATTTTAGGTTCTGTTTGCACAAGAGCATGCCGTTTCTGCGCTGTCAAAACAGGACTTCCAACTGAGCTTGACCTGCAAGAGCCGGAACGCGTAGCGGATTCAGTCGCGCTTATGAATCTGAAGCACGCGGTCATTACGGCTGTGGCGCGTGACGATCAGAAAGACGGCGGGGCAGGCATTTTCGCGGAAACCGTCCGTGCAATCCGCAGAAAAAGCCCGTTCACAACAATTGAGGTGCTGCCGTCTGATATGGGCGGAAACTACGATAACCTAAAAACCTTGATGGATACACGCCCAGACATCCTGAATCACAATATCGAAACGGTTCGCCGCCTGACGCCAAGAGTCCGCGCGCGTGCGACGTACGATCGTTCATTGGAATTTCTGCGCCGTGCGAAGGAAATGCAGCCTGACATTCCGACGAAATCAAGTATTATGATCGGACTCGGCGAAACCAAAGAAGAGATTATTGAAGTAATGGACGACCTCTTGGCGAACAACGTGGATATTATGGCAATCGGCCAATATCTGCAGCCGACGAAAAAACACTTGAAAGTCCAAAAATACTATCACCCTGATGAATTTGCAGAATTAAAGGAAATCGCGATGCAAAAAGGCTTCAGCCATTGCGAAGCCGGTCCGCTTGTCCGCTCCTCTTACCATGCGGATGAACAGGTAAACGAAGCATCTAAAAAGCGTCAAGCACAAGCGTAATGCCAAAACGCCAGATCATCTGGCGTTTTTGTCATTCCTATCGATTTTCATGTCCTGGTGTGTTTCTCCGTTGGCATTTTCATTCTCTGAGACGGGGCTTCCTTGCGGGGAGGTTTTCATTTCTTGAATCGTCCCCGACATGATCTCTCTGATATCTCTGGAACTAGAGCCGAGATTGCTGTAATTTTCGATGGACTGCATATGGTTTGGATTATCGGAAATATACACATGATAGTATCGCGGTATGACAGAAGCCGCTGTTTTTTTGACCTGATCGGCGGTCAGCTCCCGGTTTTTAGAATCGGTTTTGTATACGACAAGCGCTTCTCGGTCAGTCACCAATGTCGCAGCATCTTGAATATGGGGGAGCTGAACCGTTAAACTTGATATTATGTGAGCGGTTTCTTCCCGGTTCATCACCGGCGTTTTCTGCTGTTCGCCGTCAAATTGTTCTTTTTGATAGCGGACATAGCCAAATTGTTCGTTCTCATCATGCCTGTTAAAAGCCTCGTTGCGATCCGACACATGAATGGGTTTGGTTTGATTCTGTGTCTGATTGCGGACATTCTCGGCATTATCCAATCCTGCGCCTCCGCATCCGGATAAAAGTCCGGTCAGCAGGCAGAGGCTGATGGCAGTTCGTTTCATTTATCAATCCCTCCTCATGTGTAGGGTAGCCAAATCGCATGATTTATTCTTTAGCAATTGATGGGGACGGGGCAATGAATTATGATAGGAATGAGTGAAAAAGAGGTGAAATCATGATTCTTATTC
Organism: Bacillus sp. F56; assembly: GCF_001748205.1. Lineage (NCBI taxonomy): Bacteria > Bacillati > Bacillota > Bacilli > Caryophanales > Bacillaceae > Bacillus > Bacillus sp. F56. The sequence continues at coordinate 140,997 of NZ_BDFC01000011.1, read as the reverse complement.
AAAATGCCGAATTTGAATTGGTGCACAATTTCAAAGACGGCTTCAACGAAGAGGCTTTTAAAGCCCGCTACTCCGATATATTAAATAAATACGATTATATTGTGGGAGACTGGGGATACGGTCAGCTTAGGCTCAAGGGCTTCTTTGACGACCAGAATCAAAAGGCAACCTTCGAAACGAAAATCAGCACATTAGATGAATATATTTACGAATACTGCAATTTCGGCTGTGCGTATTTTGTCTTGAAACGGATCAGAAAATAAATATACACAAAGGGGATGCTGTCATGTATTTTGTTGACAGAAACAAAATAGAGAAAACACTGGGGTTCTTCGAGCACCAGCTGGCGCTATTTAACTTACAAACAGACTGGCAGACTGAATTCGGGGGACTGGCGCTTCAGCGTATAGGCCATCTGTTAATCGAATGCATTCTTGATACAGGCAATGACATGATTGACGGTTTTATTATGCGGGACCCGGGCAGCTATGATGACATTATGGACATACTTGTTGATGAAAAAGTTGTCACGGAAAAAGAGGGAACTGAGCTCAAGAAATTGATCGCCTACCGCAAAACATTGGTTCAACAGTACCTGCTCGCTGACAGCGGCGAGCTTTACAGGCTGATCAAGGCGCATCAAGCAGCCCTTCAAGACTTCCCCAAACGGATCAGAAGCTATTTGGAAACAGAGCTAGGACCTGTTTCCGCGTTTAAATAACAACTGGAAAGCCACAGGAGTGTTGGAAATGAAAACATATAAAGGGTATTTAATTGATTTAGACGGAACGATGTACAATGGCACGGAAAAAATCGAGGAAGCGTGTGAATTTGTCAGAACGCTAAAAGATCGCGGCGTTCCTTATCTTTTCGTGACAAACAACTCTTCGCGCACACCGAAGCAGGTGGCGGACAAGCTGATGTCTTTTGATATTCCGGCAACAGAAGAGCAGGTCTTCACGACAAGCATGGCTACTGCCCAGCATATTGCCCAGCAGAAAAAAGACGCGTCTGTATATGTGATTGGGGAGGAAGGAATCCGCCAGGCGATTGAAGAAAACGGCCTGACATTTGGCGGAGAAAACGCGGACTTTGTCGTTGTTGGTATCGACCGTTCCATTACATACGAAAAATTTGCTGTCGGCTGCCTGGCAATCAGAAATGGCGCCCGCTTTATTTCCACTAACGGAGATATTGCGATTCCGACTGAAAGAGGGCTTCTGCCTGGAAACGGTTCACTGACATCTGTGTTAACCGTATCTACAGGTGTACAGCCTGTATTTATCGGCAAGCCGGAATCAATCATTATGGAGCAGGCGATGCGCGTTCTCGGCACAGATGTGTCTGAAACACTCATGGTCGGCGACAACTACGCGACTGATATTATGGCCGGCATTAACGCAGGTATGGATACGCTGCTCGTTCACACGGGTGTAACGAAAAGAGAGCATATGACAGACGATATGGAAAAACCGACTCACGCCATTGACTCTCTGACCGAATGGATTCCATACATTTAAAAAAAAGGGCGCCCCAAAAGGGTGCCCTTATTCTGTGTGCCGCGCGCGGTGTGCGAGCCTGCTTGAGGCCGCGGCGGAAATCGCCCCGACGATGTCATCCAGAAAGGTGTGGCATTCGCCGGTTGATTTATCATTTAATCGTTTAAGGATTCCGGGTTTTTCTTTGTCGATGTAACCGTAGTTTGTAAACCCGATCGATCCGTAAATGTTTACAATGGAAAATGCCAGAACTTCATCTACTCCATATAGGCTTTCATCTATTTCCAGCATCGTTTGCAGCGGTTCAGACAGTTTTTTCTGCTCAGCAAGAACATCCAATTCAATGCCCGTTAAAATCGCGTTTTGCACCTCGCGTTTTGCGAGAACGCGATTGACGTTCAGCGTGCATTCATCAATGGTTAAATCCGGATGATATTTTTTCTGCAGAAAAAAGACAAGCTCGGCAATATCTGATACCTCTACGCCGCGCTCCTTCATCCGTGCTCTTGCTTTAGCTTCCATCTGACTGAATTGTTCGTTTTCTGACATCAGCTTCACCCAATCTTTTTTACTAGTTTATACAAAATGTTTGAGAAGTTTACGACTTTTTCTTGCGCCTTGTTCGGATTAAAATATGTATTCATAATTCCGGCTCTGTATGACTACGATGTGATGAGCCCTAATTCAACAGGCAGGTGATCATGGTGAAAGGTACAATAAAAGAAAAATACGGCATTCACATCAGGCAGCTCTCCGTGTACCAGCACACATATCAATGCTTTCAGACGCCTAATTCATTCTTTCTGATAGTCCCCGTTTCCCAATTCTCAGATACAGAGCTGGCGGAGCTTTATTACATGAGTCAGTATTTACAAGAACAAAGTGACCCATACGTTTCGGTTTTTATCTTTACAAAAGAAGGCGAGCTGACATTTGAACATGAAGAAAAAACGTACGCTCTGCTGAAGGCGGCCCCCCCTTATTCAAACAGGGCGTTCTCCATTGGAGCGGAGCTGGCGGAATTTCACCGAAAAGGCCGAGGGTATCCGTATGAGGTGAAGGCAGCTGGAAGAATCGGCCAGTGGAAGGATCTGTGGGGAAAACGCATTGATCAGCTGGAGGTGTTTTGGCAGCGAAAGGTTCATAGCCCTCCTCACGAGCCATTCGATAAAAAAATGATCGAGTCATTTCCATATTATTTAGGACTGTCAGAAAACGCGATCCAATATTTAGTGGACACGGAGCTGGATGACAAGCCCCAAGCCGCTGATTCAGGAACGATATGCCATCAGCGGATGGAAAGGCATACATGGTCACCGGAATCATTGATCAGGATTCCGGCCGATTGGGTGTTTGACCACGCTTCCCGTGATTTGGCTGAATATATGAGGCATACGTTTTTGCATCACAGACAAGATTTTAATCAGCAGGGCTTTCTCTTTTTGCAGGAATACGAGCAAGTCACACCGCTGTCTTCGTTTTCGAAACGCCTTTTATACAGCCGTCTGCTTTTTCCGCTTCATTATTTTGAAATTGTGGAAAGCTATTACATGTCTTCAGAATCAGAAAAGCATTATTTTGAAGAACAGCTTGACTTTATTCTTAATGACTGTGAGCGTTATGAACAATTTCTCAATACAGCGCAGGAATTCATGAATATGCGGGCGCAGAAGCTGTTTGTTCCCCGCGTCAGCTGGCTCGGCAAAGGCAGCTCAGGGTGAGGAGAAAATCTGACAAAAATAATTAGAAAATAAAGAATCTTGTCATATCAATGTGTTAAGCGTTTACATTCGAAAAATTCAGCCTATCGCTGTCTTGTCAAAACAGGAGCGGGCTTATATAATGTTTGTAACTTATATGTCTGTGTTGAGTTAACAATTGTCTTTTTCAAGAGGACAATCAAAAGAAAGGTGGAGTTTTTTTGAAAGCGATTCGTGTAGGGCTTTTAGGTTTAGGTACCGTGGGAAGCGGTGTCGTTAAAATTATTCAAGATCATCAGGATAAGCTTATGCATCAGGTCGGCTGTCCGGTTACGATAAAAAAAGTGCTTGTAAAAGATATTGAGAAAAAGAGAGAAGTAGATTTGCCGAAAGAAGTGCTCACGAAAGAAGTATATGATGTCATTGATGATCCGGATGTTGATGTCATCATCGAGGTGATCGGCGGAGTTGAGCAGACAAAACAATATTTGGTCGACGCGCTGAGATCGAAAAAGCATGTTGTCACAGCAAACAAGGACTTAATGGCTGTGTACGGCTCCGAGCTGCTTGCTGAAGCGAAGGAAAATGGATGCGATATCTACTTTGAAGCCAGTGTTGCCGGCGGGATTCCGATTCTGCGCACGTTAGAGGAAGGCCTCTCATCAGACCGGATTACAAAAATGATGGGAATTGTGAACGGCACAACGAACTTTATCTTAACAAAAATGATCAAAGAAAAAAGCCCTTACGAGGAAGTGCTCAAGGAAGCGCAGGATCTCGGTTTTGCCGAAGCTGATCCGACTTCAGACGTGGAAGGGCTTGACGCCGCACGGAAAATGGCGATATTGGCGCGCCTCGGCTTTTCGATGAACGTCGATCTGGAAGACGTTAAGGTAAAGGGGATCTCCCAAATTACAGACGAGGACATCAGCTTCAGCAAACGTCTCGGCTATACAATGAAGCTGATCGGGATTGCCCAGCGTGACGGCAGCAAAATCGAAGTCAGCGTACAGCCGACACTGCTTCCTGACCACCATCCGCTTTCTGCTGTTCATAATGAGTTTAACGCCGTTTATGTATACGGCGAGGCTGTCGGTGAGACGATGTTCTACGGACCAGGAGCCGGAAGCATGCCGACAGCGACATCCGTTGTTTCTGACCTTGTCGCTGTCATGAAAAATATGCGCCTCGGCGTAACCGGCAACAGCTTTGTCGGGCCGCAATATGAGAAAAACATGAAATCGCCGTCTGACATTTACGCACAGCAGTTTTTAAGAATTCATGTAAAAGATGAGGTTGGTTCATTCTCGAAAATTACGTCTGTGTTCTCAGAACGGGGCGTGAGCTTTGAAAAAATTCTTCAACTGCCAATTAAAGGCCATGATGAGTTAGCAGAAATCGTAATTGTCACACACCATACATCAGAAGCTGATTTCAGTGATATCCTGCAAAACCTAAATGATTTGGAAGTCGTTCAAGAAGTCAAAAGCACATATCGTGTAGAAGGGAACGGTTGGAGCTAATGTGGAAAGGACTTATCCATCAATATAAAGAATTTTTACCTGTAACAGATCAAACACCGGCGCTTACTTTACATGAAGGAAACACGCCTCTTATTCACCTGCCGAAGCTGTCTGAGCAGCTCGGAATTGAGCTTCATGTCAAAACGGAGGGCGTCAATCCTACTGGATCATTTAAAGATCGCGGAATGGTTATGGCTGTGGCGAAGGCAAAAGAAGAAGGCAATGACACGATTATGTGCGCGTCAACAGGTAACACTTCCGCTGCTGCGGCAGCATATGCAGCCCGCGCTAACATGAAATGCATCGTCATTATCCCGAACGGAAAAATTGCGTTTGGAAAACTCGCTCAAGCAGTCATGTACGGAGCCGAGATTATCGCAATTGACGGAAACTTTGACGACGCGCTTAAAATTGTCCGTTCCATCTGTGAGAAATCACCGATTGCCCTTGTCAACTCAGTCAACCCTTACCGCATTGAAGGCCAAAAAACTGCTGCCTTCGAAGTGTGCGAACAGCTGGGGGAAGCGCCGGATGTGTTAGCGATCCCAGTTGGAAACGCGGGAAATATCACTGCGTACTGGAAAGGCTTCAAGGAATATCATGAGAAAAACGGCACAGGCCTTCCAAGAATGCGCGGCTTTGAAGCGGAGGGCGCTGCGGCAATTGTGCGCAATGAAGTGATTGAAAATCCGGAAACAATAGCGACGGCCATTCGGATTGGAAACCCGGCAAGCTGGGACAAAGCGGTAAAGGCAGCCGAGGAATCCGATGGGAAAATTGACGAAGTTACTGATGATGAAATCCTTCACGCCTATCAGCTGATTGCCCGTGAAGAAGGCGTGTTTGCAGAACCAGGTTCTTGCGCGTCTATCGCAGGAGTGCTGAAACAGGTGAAATCCGGAGAAATTCCGAAAGGCAGCAAGGTCGTGGCTGTGTTAACAGGAAACGGACTGAAAGATCCGAACACAGCGGTCGACATTTCCGAAATCAAGCCCGTCACATTGCCGACTGATGAAGAAAGCATCCTCGAATATATAAAAGGAGCGGCCCGTGTATGAACGAAGCCGACATGCTGTTCTCTGTCACTGTTCCCGGAAGCACGGCTAACCTGGGCCCCGGCTTTGATTCAGTCGGAATGGCGCTTAGCAGATATTTGAAGCTGACCGTCTTTGAAAGCGACAAATGGTCATTTGAAGCTGAAACAGAAACAGTCGCCGGAATTCCGGCGGGTACAGATAACCTAATCTATCAAGTGGCTAAACGGACCGCAGATTTATACGGAAAAGAAATGCCCCCTGTCCATGTGAAGGTGTGGAGCGACATCCCTCTTGCACGCGGCCTTGGCAGCAGCGCCGCGGCGATTGTAGCGGCCATTGAACTGGCTGATGAATTATGCGGCCTAAAGCTGTCTGAAGCGGACAAGCTGCATGTAGCCAGTTTAGAAGAAGGACACCCGGACAATGCTGGCGCGTCTCTCGTTGGCGGACTTGTGATCGGCCTGCATGAGGATGACGAGACCCAAATGATCCGCGTCCCGGATGCCGACATTGACGTTGTCGTTGTCATTCCTTTTTACGAAGTGCTGACAAGAGACGCAAGAGACGTGCTTCCGAAGGAGTTTCCATATGCCGACGCCGTAAAAGCAAGTGCTGTCAGCAATATGCTCATTGCTGCGATCATGTCCAAGGATTGGCCGCTCGTCGGGAAAATGATGAAAAAGGATATATTTCACCAGCCGTACCGGGCGATGCTAGTGCCTGAGCTGTCTAAAGTAGAACATGTTGCCGAGATGAAGGGCGCATATGGAACGGCGCTCAGCGGAGCAGGCCCGACGATTCTCGTCATGACCGAAAAAGGAAAGGGAGAAGAGCTGAAGGAACAGCTCGCGCTTCATTTCCCTCATTGTGAAGTTGACGCTTTGACCGTTCCGAAAGAGGGAAGTATAATAGAGCGAAACCCTTTATATCAAGTAAAAAGTGTATAAATCATGCCAAGCGTCCCTCAGCCTCAGCTGAGGGCGCTTTTTTTGCTGGAGATAAAGGAGTTTTTATTTAGGAAAACGAAATACATGTAAAAAGGAGGAGATATGAATATGAAAAAGCTGATAACCGCAGAAGACATCACAGAGATTGTCTCTGTGACCGATCCTCAATATGCCCCAGACGGCACCCGTGCCGCATTTGTGAAGTCACAAGTAAACCAAGAGAAAGATTCGTATACATCAAATATATGGGTCTATGAAACAAAAACAGGCGGGTCTGTTCCTTGGACACATGGAGAAAAGCGAAGCACCGATCCAAGATGGTCTCCGGACGGGCGCACGCTTGCTTTTATTTCTGATCGTGAAGGGGATGCAGCACAGCTGTATATCATGAGCACTGAAGGCGGAGAAGCAAGAAAACTGACTGATATCCCATATGGCGTGTCAAAGCCGCTATGGTCTCCAGACGGTGAATCGATTCTTGTCACTGTCAATTTGGGAGAGGGGGAAAGTGTTAATGATCAAGAAAAATTGGAGCAGGACAGCTATGAACCTGTTGAAGTTCATGGTCTCTCCTATAAACGGGACGGCAAAGGGCTGACGAGAGGTGCGTATGCCCAGCTAGTGCTTGTCAGCGTCAAGTCTGGCGAGATGAAGGAGCTGACAAATCACAAAGCCGACCATGGCGATCCTGCTTTTTCTCCTGACGGCAAATGGCTTGTTTTCTCAGCTAATTTAACTGAAACGGATGATGCCAGCAAGCCACATGATGTTTACATGATGTCACTGGCGTCTGGTGATCTTAAGCAGGTTACACCTCATCGCGGCTCATTCGGATCGAGTTCATTTTCACCAGACGGAAGGTATCTTGCTTTGCTTGGAAATGAAAAGGAATATAAGAATGCAACGCTCTCAAAGGCGTGGCTCTATGATATCGAACAAGGCCGCCTCACATGTCTGACTGAGATGCTGGACGTTCATTTAGCGGATGCGCTGATTGGAGATTCATTGATTGGAGGTGCCGAACAGCGCCCGATTTGGACGAAAGACTGCCAAGGGTTTTATGTTATCGGTACAGATCAAGGAAGCACGGGAATCTATTATATATCGATTGAAGGCCTTGTGTATCCGATTCGTCTGGAAAAGGAGTACATCAATAGCTTCTCTCTTTCACCTGATGAACAGCACTTTATGGCCAGTGTGACAAAGCCGGACAGACCGAGTGAGCTTTACAGTATCCCGCTTGGACAGGAAGAAAAACAGCTGACTGGCGTGAATGACAAGTTTGTCAGTGAGCATGCGATTTCAATGCCTGAAGAGATTCAATATGTCACAGAAGACGGCGTGACGGTGAACGGCTGGCTGATGAAGCCCGCACAAATGGAAGGTGAAACAGCATATCCACTTATTCTCAACATACACGGCGGTCCTCATATGATGTACGGGCATACATATTTTCATGAGTTTCAAGTGCTGGCGGCGAAAGGATATGCGGTCGTCTATATCAATCCGAGGGGAAGCCACGGCTACGGTCAGGAATTTGTGAATGCAGTCAGAGGAGATTATGGGGGAAAGGATTATGACGATGTGATGCAGGCTGTGGATGAGGCTATCAAACGAGATCCGCATATTGATCCTAAGCGGCTCGGCGTCACGGGCGGAAGCTACGGGGGTTTCATGACCAACTGGATCGTCGGGCAGACGAACCGCTTTAAAGCTGCCGTCACCCAGCGCTCGATTTCAAATTGGATCAGCTTTCACGGCGTCAGTGATATCGGTTATTTCTTTACAGACTGGCAGCTTGAGCATGACATGTTTGAGGACACAGAAAAGCTCTGGGACCGGTCTCCTTTAAAATACGCAGCAAACGTTAAGACACCGCTTTTGATTCTGCATAGCGAGCGGGATGACCGATGCCCGATCGAGCAGGCGGAGCAGCTGTTTATCGCTCTGAAAAAAATGGGCAAGGAAACGATGCTTGTCCGTTTTCCGAAAGCGTCGCACAATTTGTCACGCACCGGACACCCAAGACAGCGGATCAAGCGCCTGAATTATATCAGCTCATGGTTTGACCAATATCTCTAATAAAAAAAGCCAGGCTGATTAAATGTCAGCCTGGCTGCTTGATTAAAAGACTTGTTCTACTTCAACGACACCCGGCACTTCTTCTAGAAGAGCGCGCTCAATTCCGGCTTTCAGCGTAATTGTTGAACTTGGGCAGCTGCCGCATGCGCCTAGAAGACGAAGCTTAACAATACCTTCATCTACGTCTACAAGCTCACAGTCACCGCCGTCACGAAGTAAAAACGGACGAAGTTTGTCCAGTACTTCCTGCACCTGTTCTTTCATTTCAACTTCAGTCATGACATTCGCTCCTTTCGTCGTCATAAAACCATTATATTCAGTGTAACAATAAAAATCTATTGTTTGGTTTGCAAAGTTGCTTTCCCTATTATAGCACATTCAGACTTCAACACAAAAACGGTTTTTTTCTATAAAAACGCCCTTTGGCTCTGTATACTTAAAGAAAGGACTTACCTAGGAGAAGGGGGCATTTGCAGTGATGAAACCAATCATGCTCAGCGTGTACGGGGCAGAAACCGTTTGTGCGAGCTGTGTCAATATGCCGACAGCCAAGGATACATACGAGTGGCTTGAGGCTGCGCTGAAAAGAAAATATCCGAATCAGCCTTTTGAGATGCAATACATTGATATTCATGAGCCGCCTGACAATGAACAGGTGAAAGAGCTTGCGGAAAAAATCAGAAATGACGAGTATTTTTATCCGCTTGTGCTCGTAGAAGACAAAATTGTCGGTGAAGGCAATCCAAAATTAAAAGACGTTTATGAGGAAATGGAGAAGCATGGGTATATAGAAAACCGCTGACTTGATCAGCGGTTCCAGCGTGTGGACAAACCCTCGCATTCGTTGTCAAGCCTGTGCGTTGGTGCTCACGAATGAAAACATTCGCTCCGCTCCAATGCTCGCCTATCCTAAACTTCAAGGGTTTTCAAACACGCTGAAAAGATGAAAACGGCTAAAACTAAAACCGTTTTAGCCGTTTGTAATCATTTAAACCGCTGACTTGATCAGCGGTTCTTCTCTATCATTAACCGTTATGGTGTTTGTACATCCACAGCAAGCCGGATTTTAGCATACGCGGAACACGGCCGATCAGCGGCCGGTCAGCAACAAGCCCGAAGCCGGCTTTTTTTCCAAGTGAACCGAGGACGCCTTTCAGCTTAAACTGCGGCATTGATTCAGGCAGGGCTTCTCCATTCCAGCGTTTTTGCAAGATTTGGACAATCTGTTCTGCTTGAGCCTCTGCCAGCTGGGCGCTCGGTGCATGAGGAAGGCTGGCGCAATCGCCGACAACATACAGATGTTCATCACCTGGAAGATTGTGATGAGGCGTTAATACAATACGCCCTTGTGCGTCCTTCTCCACATCTAAGTCTCTGACGACTTTGTTTGGCTGTATGCCGGCAGTCCACACGATGGCGTCTGCAGAAATTGGATCATCGTGGTTATACACAACGCCTTCTTCTACTTTTGTGATATTTGCCCTGTTAATAATGCGGACACCGTGCTCTTCGAACCATTTTTGCACATATTTGCTCAAACGCTCGGGAAAGCTTGATAAAATGAGATTACCGCGGTCGAACAAAATAATGTTCAGGTCATCACGGCTTTCTCTCAATTCACTTGCAAGCTCAACGCCGCTTAAGCCCGCTCCGACAATGGCGACGGTGGCATTAGCGCTCAGGTTATTCAGCTTTTGGTAGGTTTCACGGGACTGATCGATGGTTTGAATGCTGTAGGTGAATTCAGGCGCTCCCGGCACGTTGTGATATTTATCCTCACAGCCGAGCCCGATGACGGCGTCATCGTAAGAAATCGGTTCACGATCTTGGAACAGCACTTGTTTTTGTGCAATATCAATTGATGTGATATCACCGTATTGGACATCCAGGCGAGGGTGCTCTGGGAATGACACTCTAATATGGTGGTCAGAAATTGTGCCTGCGGCAAGGGCATAATATTCTGTTTTCAAGCAGTGATAAGGATTTCTGTCAATTAACGTGATTGAAACATCATCAGGCAGCTGGTTTGGCAATAAGCGATGAAGAACACGCATGTTCCCGTAACCTCCGCCGATCAAGACCAATTTTTTCATTTGAATTCCCCTTTAATCCGAAGAGTATGATAGACACATTGAAGAAAATACGAACTATGTAAAATAACATCTAGAATTATATCGAATTTGATCTAAAATCACAATAATAGTTTCAAAATAACCTACAATTTAGCCTGAAAGCGCAAATTAGTAAAACGTTATACAAGGAATGATATGTTACGATAATAAATTTTGAACAGTCCGTTGTCTTTGACGAATCGTAAAAAATTCGCGATAATGGATGTATGTGAGGTGAAACCGCATGAATCCAATGATTGAATTTTGTGTCAGCAATCTGGCTCACGGCTCTCAGGAAGCTAGGGCGATTTTAGAGAAGGATCCCAACCTGGATGTCCTTGAATACGGCTGCTTAAGCTACTGCGGGACATGTATGGAATCGCTTTTCGCTCTGGTAAACGGAGAAGTCGTCATGGGTGAAACGCCTGCTGAGCTTGTTGAGAATATATATACCTTTATTGAAGAAAATCCAATGTTTTAAAGAAAAGGGCCTGGACAGGCCCTTTTTTATTTTGTCGTACAAAAGAACTAAAAAAATGTGTAGACATCAAAAAATATTATTGTTATCGTATAAAAGATATTTTTTTAAATAAAATTTAAGAGGTGTACGAGTATTCATGAATGTTCTGTGGGGACTGCTGGGCGCAGTTGCGATCATTGCTATCGCGTTTTTATTTTCAGAAAAGAAAAGCAATATTAAGATAAGAACCGTCATCGTTGGTTTATGCACACAGGTGGCGTTTGGATACATCGTGTTGAAATGGGAAGCGGGACGCGCTGTTTTTTTATGGTTTTCAAGCCGTGTACAGCTTCTGATTGACTATGCGAATGAAGGCATCAGTTTTATTTTTGGACCGCTTTTAAAGGTCGGCGACAGTCCGGCATTTGCATTAAGTGTACTGCCCGTTATCATTTTCTTCTCAGCACTGATTGCAGTTTTATATCATTTGAAAATCATGCAGCTCGTTTTCCGTGTCATTGGCGGCGGATTGTCGAAGCTCCTTGGAACAAGCAAAACAGAATCTCTGGCTGCTGCTGCCAATATTTTTGTAGGACAATCAGAATCTCCATTAGTGATAAAACCCCTGATTGCCGGGCTGACGCGCTCTGAGTTGTTTACGATTATGACGAGCGGACTATCGGCTGTTGCGGGATCTACCTTGTTTGGGTACGCGCTTCTTGGTATTCCGATTGAATACTTGCTGGCGGCCAGCTTTATGGCTGCTCCAGCTGGACTTGTGTTTGGTAAATTGATTATACCCGAAACGGAAAAAACGCAAACCGTAAATAGCAATTTTAAAATGGATGAAGGCGAAGGCGCAGCCAATGTCATTGACGCAGCTGCAAAGGGAGCGTCAACAGGACTGCAAATTGCGTTAAACGTTGGGGCGATGCTGCTAGCGTTCGTTGCGTTAATCGCTGTAGTAAACGGTATTCTCGGCGGGGCTTTCGGTTTGTTCGGCTTAAAAGGCGTCACATTAGAATCCATTCTCGGCTATGTGTTTTCTCCTATCGCCTTTTTGATTGGCGTGCCTTGGCATGAAGCATTGCAGGCTGGAAGCTATATCGGCCAGAAATTGGTGCTGAATGAGTTTGTCGCTTATTCTAACTTCGGTCCGCACATCGGCGAGTTTTCTAAGAAAACGGCTACCATTATTAGTTTTGCGTTATGCGGATTCGCCAATTTTTCCTCAATTGCGATTATGCTTGGTACGCTTGGCGGATTAGCGCCCAGCCGCCGTTCGGATATCGCACGTCTCGGCTTGAAGGCTGTTCTTGCGGGAACATTAGCCAATCTGCTCAGCGCAGCTATTGCCGGCATGTTTATATAAACAATAAAAGCTCCTTGCGTCAGTGCAAGGAGCTTTTATGTATGAAAAACGGGGGATAATTGTATTGTGTCCGTTTATAATAGCTTTTATACTAAGAAAAAGAAAAAAGTTGGAGGCACCTATGAACTCATTTCGATTTACCAAAATGCACGGCCTGGGAAACAATTATATTTATGTGAATCAATTTGAAGAACAGCTTCCTGAAGAAAAACTGTCAGAGATTGCAATTCAGGTTTCTTCTGTTTATACAGGGATCGGTTCTGACGGAATGATCCTGATATGCCCATCAGATCAAGCGCCTGTTAAAATGCGGATTTTTAATAATGACGGGTCTGAAGGGAAAAACTGCGGCAATGGCCTGCGCTGCGTCGCAAAATACGCATATGAGCATAAGCTGGTTGAGGAAACATCTTTTCTGATTGAAACCCTCTCCGGGCTTGTGAAAGCGGAGGTTCAAGTTGAAAATGGAAAAGTGAATGTGGTCACTGTCGATATGGGCGAACCGCGCTTATCAAAATCCGAACTCCCGATGCTTGACGGCGGGGAAGAGCACACAATCAATGAAACCATGGCATTTGGTGAAGTTGAGCTAACAGGCACTGCCGTTTCAATGGGAAATCCGCATATCGTTTTTCCAATCGCTGATATCGAACAGGCACCTTTAACGACACTGGGACCGGTGATTGAGAAAGACCCGAGATTTCCGGAAGGCGTCAATGTGGAATTCGTCGAAACCGTGAATGAACAAGAACTGCATTTCCGCGTCTGGGAACGGGGATCAGGCATTACACAGGCATGCGGGACAGGGGCATGTGCAGCGGCTGTCGCATCTGTGTTGAACGGCGTATCAAAACGAAATCAAGACATCACGGTGCATTTAGCAGGCGGTGATTTGGTGATAAACTGGAAAGATAACGGCCATGTGATGATGACAGGGCCTGCCGAAACCGTTTGTGAGGGTGTCTATTTCTTGTAAAACACCTTGTTTGAGAATTGGGACGATCATGTTTATAATAAAAGACAGCAACCGGTTTTTAAAAGGAGGTTCACAATGATGAGCAACCCGGTAACAATTACAGAAGCAGCAGCTTTGCATATAAAAGATATGATGAAAGAGCATGAGGAAGAAAACGCGTTTCTGCGCGTAGGCGTCAAAGGCGGCGGATGCAGCGGGCTTTCTTACGGCATGGGCTTTGAGCATGAAAAGAGTGAATCAGACAGTGTATTTGACCAGCACGGCATTACTGTTCTAGTTGACAAAGAAAGCCTCGACATCATGAACAGCACCGTGATTGATTATAAGCAATCCATGCTCGGCGGCGGCTTCACCATCGACAATCCAAACGCCATCGCTTCATGCGGCTGCGGTTCTTCGTTCAGAACAGCAACGAATGCAGGCAAGCCTGAAGAGTGCTAAGCACTACTAAAAACGGATAGCAACTATTACTGACGCTTTTCTTAGCGATAAATCATCGTTAAGGGAGGCGTTTTTATTATGCTCTGCATTTTAAAAATGAAGCAGAGGTCCAAGTGTTTCGGACAAAGAAATTCTGTATTGTCGTTATTGTATTTTGTTGTAAATACAGCGAAGTTACGCTATATTTAATACATAGTATTTTATTGCAATTGCAACAAAAATAACATTAAGGAGTTGGTGATGGAGAAGATTCTTGGTGGAATGGTAACAAGGTCAGTATCTGTTCCGTGATTTTATATAAAGGAGCTAAGTCCGAACATGAGCGTAAACATTAAAAAATGCAGCCGGGAAGATTTACAAATACTCCAACAATTGAGTATCGAAACATTCAACGACACTTTTAAAGATCAGAATTCACCTGAAAATATGAAAGCCTATTTAGAAAGGGCATTTAACACGAAGCAGTTGGAAAAGGAATTATCCAATATGTCTTCGGAATTCTTTTTTGTTTACTTTGATCATGAAGTCGCTGGATATGTAAAGGTCAACATCGATGATGCGCAGTCTGAAGAAATGGGCGCTGAATCACTTGAAATCGAGAGAATTTATATAAAGAACAGCTTTCAAAAGCATGGGCTTGGCAAACATCTGCTGAATAAAGCGATAGAAATTGCGCTGGAACGTAATAAAAAGAACATTTGGCTAGGTGTATGGGAAAAAAACGAAAATGCCATTGCCTTTTATAAGAAAATGGGGTTTGTTCAGACTGGCGCCCACTCATTTTATATGGGGGATGAAGAACAAACAGACTTAATCATGACCAAAACGCTCACATCATATTTTTCAAAGGGTGGATATTGATGTATATTCCAAAATATTTTAAGGTCACAAATGCTGAAGACATTTGGAATTTTGTACAAGAAAACGCCTTTGGTACGATTGTCACAACAGAACAAGGAAAACCAATTGCCACTCATTTGCCGTTAGGATTTCATAAAAAAGGCGATCATTACTATATTACGGGGCATTTCGCTTATGGAAATCCTCAGTGGAGAACGTTTGAAGCCTGTGAAGATGTGCTTGTGATGTTTCAGGGACCGCACGCTTATATTTCTTCTTCCTGGTATTCACGCGAAAATGTTCCGACGTGGAATTATCAGGCTGTCCACATGTATGGAAAAGCAAGTATGTTAGAGAAAGATGAACTAGCAGAAGAATTAACAATCATGCTGGAGAAATACGAAAAACATCGTGATCATCCTGTTTTATGGGATAAGCTTTCTCCAAAACTCTTAGAACGTGAATTGAAAGGTATTGTTGGATTTAAGATTAAGGTGGAAGACATTCAGGCGGCATATAAATTAAGCCAGAACCGAAGTGAAACAGATTATATGAACATCATTGATCAGTTGCAACATGAAGAAAATCCAAATGCAAAACAAATGGCAGAATTGATGAAAGATACATTCAAAAAGCGAATATAAGCATACTTTGCTGAAGAAGTAACAGAAAACGCCAAGTCAAGCGTCGCCGCTGACTTGGCGTTTTTTATGATTAATATTTATCCCCGTTAAAAATCGAATTCTTTACAATTACATAATCCACATTGCGGATGGCGTCAAGCTTTGTTCCGCCTGCATAAGAAATAGAAGATTGAAGATCCTGCTCCATTTCAATCAGTGTATCCTTGATTGAGCCTTTATGGGCCACGTGCATTTTTTTGCCTTCGACATTTTTCTTTTCGCCTTTTTGGAATTCTGAGGCTGAGCCGAAGTACTCTTTGTAAAGCTTTCCGTCTTTTTCGATCGTTTGGCCTGGCGATTCTTCGTGTCCGGCAAATAGTGAACCGATCATGACCATCGTTGCGCCGAATCGGATTGATTTTGCGATGTCGCCATGGGTGCGGATGCCGCCATCGGCGATAATCGGTTTGCTCGCAGCTTTGGCGCACCAGCGCAGCGCCGCTAATTGCCAGCCGCCTGTGCCAAAGCCGGTTTTGATTTTCGTAATACATACTTTTCCCGGTCCGATGCCGACTTTAGTGGCATCCGCTCCCGCATTTTCAAGCTCTCTGACCGCTTCGGGCGTTCCGACATTGCCAGCAATCACAAAGCTGTCCGGCAAATGTTTTTTGAGGTGCTGAATCATTTCAATGACAGCATTTGAGTGACCGTGAGCAATGTCAATTGTCACATATTCCGGAGCCAAATTTTCTTCTGCCAGCTGGCGGACAAATTCATACTCCTCCTCTTTAACGCCCACGCTGATAGAAGAGAATAATCCGCGTGCGTTCATATCTTTAATAAAATCAATTCGTGTTTCAGGCTCAAATCGGTGCATGACATAAAAGTAGCCATTTTCGGCTAATTGAATCGCCAACTTTTCATCTATAATCGTCTGCATATTGGCAGGGACGACGGGTAATTTAAAGGTACGTCCGCCTAAACGTACGGATGTATCACATTCTGAACGGCTATTTACAATGCATTTTGCAGGAATTAGCTGAATATCTTCGTAATCAAATACGTTTTCCATGGTTTTCACTCCTAAAAACGAATATTTAAAAGTATATTATATGAAATGTTCGCCTTCTATAATGTACTCTGTTTTATTTAGGATGTCAAACATTATGATTTTCTGGCAGGTGTGGTGCAAGTGCCGAAGCTTGTCATACAGAGTGAGTTTAGGTATCATAGTTTTAACGAATGGTCTTAGAGAGCGGATCCAAACGCGAATGATATATGTTCAGCAAAGCTTGGTTGTTCAGCACCAGGCTTTCTTTATGGCATGAACATGTGAAAGGAGCAAAAAAGATGGCCCAAAACGAAGAAAAAACACCGAAGTCCCAAAAGATTCAAGACCGCATTATTATGGCAATGATCTGGGTAGTCGCAGCACTTGTGATTGCGCTGGTTGTTGGAACTGCACTGAATTATATAAATATCTTCAAATAAAAAAGGAGCTGTGTCACCTGACACAAACTCCTTTTTTTATTATTTATTTTCAAAAAGACTTGTTGAGTGAAGAGGCTGTACGCGGGCTTTCGGGTCCATGTAAGCCTTGGCGTTGTTCACTGCTGTCGGTGCCTCACCGAAGCCGCTGGCAATCAGGTTGACTTTTCCTTCGTATGTACAAATGTCACCTGCTGCAAAGAAACCTTCGATATTTGTTTCCATTGTTGATTTTACGACAATGGAATTTTTCTCGATGTCCAGGCCCCAGTTTTTGATCGGTCCAAGAGAAGAAACGAAACCGTAGTTGACGATTAAGTCATCAATTTCTAAAATCTCTTTGCGGTCGCCTTTCACTTCTTCAAGCACAAGCTGTTCAATTTTGTCTTCACCGATCAGCTCCGCAGGGACGAATGGTGTCAGGACATTAACCTTCGACGCATGAAGGTTTTCCACACTGTGCTCGTGCGCACGGAACTTGTCGCGGCGGTGAATGATCGATACTTCTTTTGCGATCGGCTCAAGCATAAGCGCCCAGTCAACCGCGGAATCTCCACCGCCAAGGATCGCAACGCGTCTGCCGGCGAATTTTTGCAGATCGTCAACGAAGTAATGGAGGTTCTTGCCTTCATACTGCTCGGCATTTTCAAGTTCCAGCTTTCTCGGTTTGAATGCGCCATTTCCTGCAGTAATGATGACTGTTTTAGAGTAGTGGGTTTCTTCATTTGTTACAAGCTTAAACACGCCATCCGCTTGTTTCTCAACTGATTCAACCGCTTGCTCCAGACAAATGGTTTGGTCGAATTTTGCCATTTGCTCTTTTAGGTTATTGATAAGCTCTTGCGCGCGGATTTTCGGGAATCCCGCTACATCATATATATACTTTTCAGGGTATAGGGCGCTAAGCTGTCCGCCGAGCTGAGGCAGGCTTTCGATAATTTTGACGCTTGCCTGTCTCATCCCGCCGTAAAAAGCAGTGAATAAGCCGACCGGTCCCCCGCCTATAATTGTAATATCATAAACCTTTGTATCCTCTCGCATACGAAAATTGCCTCCTAAATGAAAATTGTTATTAATTATACCATATTGCCGTTCGAATTGACGAGTCAGAGAAAAAATCGTAAGGATACAACGCGCCCATCCATTCTTGAAAATATTTCCGCCGACCGCTACGATAATAACCAAATGAAATGATCTTTTTCTGAATGTTTCTTGAGCCAGCCGGATAAACATGGTAGTAGTGCTATGGGTGAGGACTTCACAAAAAACTTTTCAATATATTTCATAAAATCCCGCCAATAAGCTGAAGCTAACACAAATGATGATTTTATTATGGGTCTAACAAAAGCAAAAAAAGAGAAGGTGGATGTGATGGCATTGAATAAGCCCAAAATCGTGATTTTAGGTGCAGGATATGGCGGATTGATGACGGTGACAAGGCTGACGAAGTATGTCGGGCCGAATGATGCTGACATTACGCTTGTAAATAAACACAATTATCATTATGAAACGACATGGATGCATGAAGCGAGCGCGGGTACGCTCCATCATGACCGCTGCCGTTATCAGATAAAAGATGTAATCAACCAGTCACGGGTTAATTTTGTACAGGATACCGTAAAGGCAATCAAAATTGATGAGAAAAAAGTTGTGCTTGCGAATGGAGAACTGCAGTACGATTATTTAGTCATCGGGCTCGGCGCCGTGCCTGAAACATTCGGCATTAAAGGTTTGAAAGAATATGCGTTTCCGATCGCCAACATCAACACGTCGCGCCTGCTGCGGGAACATATTGAGCTGCAGTTTGCGACTTACAATACGGAAGCGGAAAAAAGACCGGACAGGTTAACGATCGTTGTTGGCGGCGCCGGATTTACGGGCATTGAATTCCTTGGCGAGCTGGCGGCCCGCGTGCCGGAGCTCTGTAAGGAGTATGACGTTGACAGAAGCCTTGTCCGCATCGTTTGTGTGGAAGCAGCGCCGACCGTTTTGCCGGGCTTTGATCCGGAACTTGTTGACTATGCCGTACATTATCTTGAGGAAAACGGAATTGAGTTCAAGATCGGCACGGCTGTACAAGAATGTACACCAGAAGGAGTCAGAGTCGGCAAAAAAGATGAGGAACCAGAGCAGATCAAATCGCAAACCGTTGTATGGGCGGCAGGTGTCCGCGGCCATCCGATTGTAGAGGAAGCCGGTTTTGAAAATATGCGCGGACGGGTGAAAGTCAATCCTGATCTTCGCGCCCCGGGACATGACAATGTCTTTATTCTCGGTGACAGCTCGCTGTTTATGAACGAAGATACAGAGCGCCCATATCCGCCAACTGCGCAAATTGCAATGCAGCAGGGCGTAACAGTCGCTAAAAACCTTGGCAGGCTTATTAAAGGCGGAGAGCTTGAGGAATTCAAGCCGGACATTAAGGGAACAGTGGCTTCTCTTGGCGAGCATAACGCGGTTGGGGTTGTTTATGGCAGAAAGCTGAAAGGCACGCCGGCTTCGTTTATGAAAAAAGTCATTGATAACCGATCGTTGTTTATGATTGGCGGACTCGGACTGACACTGAAAAAAGGCAAGTTCAAGTTTTTCTAAAAACCCGCGGAAGCGGGTTTTCTTTATTAAAAAACGCCAAAATAAAAAGAGAAAGAGAGGAAAACAAGTATGTTTCCGCTTACATGAAAAGATTTGTCACATGATCTGACTTTATTGTTGACAGCCTGATATGTTATATTATCAGAAAATTAAGAAAAAAGGGTGATGATCAGATGAAAACTGCAACGACAACCGCTTCACATGCATGCCCATTTTGCTCAGGAAAAGGATATTTTCAATTGATTCTCGGCGGTTCAGAGACTTGCCCGTCTTGCCAAGGGACAGGAAAAGACAGTCATTCATTTTCCAGACGTTGACTTTATTTCCACCCCCGCGTTACACTAAAAGCAACGCAGGGGGGTGGAATAGGTTGATTAGTCTGCCAGTCGTAATCATCTCAATTGTTTTGTTTTTTGTTTTGTTTTTTGGAATCGGTTTCTTATTAAACATGCTGCTGAGAATGTCTTGGATTATGGCTGTGATTTATCCGGTTGTATGCCTTTTCATTATCAGCAAAGAAAAGCTGGTCAGCTATGTCCAGTCGCCGGGAGAATCCTTTGCCAGCCTGTTTCATCGTGTCTTATCATTAGCGGCTGCCGATGTGCTGATTTTAGCCAGCGGTTTGGCCGGCGCCATTGTGTCAGGGATAGCGATCAATATGCTCAGAAAAAGAGGATATCAAATGTTTTAACTGCCGCTTTCTTCTATAGAAAGCTTTTTTTGTATGTTCAGCTCATTCATCATTTTGAATAATGCTCTCTCCGCTTGGGAACAATGATTCGGAGGAGAGGTGAATGATGTTGAATATGATCAGACGTTTGCTGATGACCTGTTTATTTCTGCTTGCATTTGGCACGACATTTTTATCAGTGTCAGGAATTGAAGCGAAGGACTTGTCAAAATGGGTGCAGGAACATCAAGAAAAGCACTTGAAGCATGCAGGACTGACATTAAAAGCATTGCAGCAGAAACAAACACAAACGACGTCCGCGGCTAAGGATAAAACAAAACCCTTAGAAGAAGCATTTGACTGGGATGAGTATCCGGTTCAAAGAGTAA
Source organism: Bacillus sp. F56 (assembly GCF_001748205.1). Lineage (NCBI taxonomy): Bacteria > Bacillati > Bacillota > Bacilli > Caryophanales > Bacillaceae > Bacillus > Bacillus sp. F56. Next base: position 120,247 of record NZ_BDFC01000011.1, on the reverse strand, counting down.
CAGCAACTGGCTATACTGCAGGAGTTGAGTCGACGGGAAAAAATCCCGGTGATCCATTATACGGGCTTACATATTCAGGCGTGAAAGTGAAACGGGATCTGTATTCCACGGTTGCTGCCGACCCGTCGGTTTTCCCGATCGGCACGATTTTATTCATTCCGAATTACGGTCTCGGAGTTGTAGCGGACACCGGATCGGCTATTAAGGGAAACCGCCTTGATTTGTACTTTGAAACCGTCAAAGATGTATACAATGAATGGGGCAAAAAAACCCTTGATGTATATGTGATTAAAAAGGGAACGGGAAAGATTACCGAGGATGAGCTTGAGAAGCTCAATGAAACAAAATCTTTGCAAGTGTTCAGAAATCAATATAAAACGGTGAAAGAATAAAAACGCTCCAGCGAAAGCAGGAGCGTTTTTTACATGAAAAAGTAAGCGAGTGCCAATGTCAGTAAAATACCTGTTAGGCCACCGAAAAAGACTTCGATCGGCTGATGTCCGAGAAGCTCTTTCAGCTTTTTTTGTTTTTCTTTTTCTTCAGCTTTAGGGAAGTCCTTTGCTTCATTAACAAAACGGTTAAAATCAATGACAAGCTTATTAATGACTGTTGCCTGCTCACCGGCGTGACGTCTGACGCCAGTTGCGTCAAACATGGTTATGACGGCGAAAATGGCAGAAACCGCAAAGAGTGAGGAGCCTAATCCATGCTCCAAGGCTACGCCTGTAGAAAGCGCAGTGACCGCTGCGGAGTGAGAGCTCGGCATGCCGCCTGTGCTTGTGACCAGCGACCAGTCCAGTTTTCTGGACACGATATACTGTATGGGCACTTTGATGACCTGAGCAAAAATAATTGCGGCCAGGCTTGATAATAAAGGAAAATTCGTTAAAAGTTCCATCGGCGACATCCTTTCTATTTGAAAAATCCTTCGTGTTTCAAAAGAAAAAAGCAAGTCTTAGACTGTTGTTTGATAAAATAAGTGTAGTGGAAAGAATGTTTTTCCTATTATACCATTGTTCATTACAAATACCCATTACGTTAGGAGTGTAAGCCTCATGTTTTATGCGGTTCAGCAATTAGAGCATACAGAAACCCTTGTGGTCGGGCTTTTTCAAAAAAGCCAGCTGACAGGAAAAGCGTTGGAAATTGATGAAATGCTCGAAGGCCATCTGACACAGCTTTTAAAAGATGGTGATGTCTCTGCGAAACCGAATCAAGTATCAAAAGTATTCCCCCCAGCTTCTGCGGGTATGAAACGAATTTATTTCGTTGGTCTGGGAAGAAAAGCAAATTTTACGTTTGAACAGGCGAAGGAGCGTTTTGCTCATGTTTTTCAGGCTATTCATAAAGACCGAAAACAAGAAGCAGCTGTCCTGCTTGATACGTTTATTTCGGAAGATGTGTCTCCAGCCGATGCCGCTCATGCATTAGCTGAGAGCTGCCTGCTTGCTTCCTATGAGGTGCAGGATTATAAGCACAAATCAAATGAGCCTGACAAACAAATTGAAACCGTATATGCTGTCACAGATGAAGATACACAGGAAGTGCAGGCGGGGCTTCGCGTCGGCCAGGCATACGGACAAGGGACAAATTCGGCTAGAACGCTTGTGAATATGCCAGGAAACATGCTGACCGCGACTGACCTCGCTTCATATGCAGAAGTGCTTGCGGCAAAATATGATTTTGAGTGTGAGATATTGGAGAAATCAGAGATGGAAGAGCTCGGTATGGGCGGAATACTTGCGGTAAACCAAGGCTCTGCCGAACCGCCGAAAATGATTGTGCTGAAATATCAGGGCAAAAAGGAATGGGAAGATGTCGTCGGACTTGTCGGGAAAGGGATTACATTTGACACAGGCGGCTACTCCATTAAAACGAAATCTGGAATTGTCGGCATGAAATCAGATATGGGGGGAGCTGCTGCGGTTCTCGGCGCTATGGAAACGATCGGAGAGCTTCGTCCCGAGCAAAACGTGCTGGCCGTTATTCCGTCAACCGATAATATGATCTCTGGCGGGGCGATGAAGCCTGATGACGTGATCGTATCTTTAAGCGGAAAAACAATTGAAATCCTCAATACAGATGCTGAAGGAAGGCTCGTGCTTGCAGATGGCATTACATATGCGAAACAGCATGGTGCATCAGTTCTTGTTGATGTGGCTACGCTTACCGGCGGCGTCGTTGTGGCATTAGGAACAGAAACAACCGGCGCAATGACAAATGATCAAAGCTTTTACCAGCAGGTAGCTGATGCCGCACAAGAGTGCGGCGAGGCGATCTGGCAGCTGCCGATAACAGAGAAGGATAAAAAGCGCGTAAAAAGCAGCCAAATGGCGGATCTCAGCAATTCGCCGGGGCGTGAAGGACATGCGATTATGGCAGGAACGTTTCTTGGAGAATTTGCTGAGTCAACACCTTGGGTTCATCTTGATATTGCGGGCACAGCGACTGCCAATAAAGCGACCTGCTTTGGACCATCCGGTGCAACCGGTGTTATGGCAAGAACATTGGCTACACTTGCGGAGCGATTTGCATTGGAAGAAGAGAAAAGCGAATAATGATGAATCCCTGCGGCAACATGCGGCAGGGATTTTTTCTTCCAAAATCTTTAGTTGACTAAAGTGGATCGGTTATGATACGATACGTTCGTACTTTATTTATCTACTACATTAGCAAACTAAAGGATTTTTGGAGGGGTATCATGAATGCAGTCGTCATCGCAGTCCTGCTTATGCTTGTATTAAGCCTGCTGCGTGTCAATATTGTTATCGCATTAATTATAGGCGCCTTAGCCGGCGGGTTAACAGGCGGGCTCGGTCTTGGCGAAACGGTTAAAGCTTTCACAGACGGTCTCGGCGGAAATGCCACCGTTGCAGTCAGCTACGCCATGCTTGGCGCGTTTGCCGCCGCTTTGACGAAAACGGGTCTTCCGGACGCAATGGTGGAAGCCTCCGTTAAATTAATCGGAAATAAAGAAGATTCTCGCAAAAAAGCGCTGTCTAAGGTGCTGATTGTGCTGATTATTTTAATTGTATCTTGTTTTTCTCAAAACGTCGTTCCAGTTCACATCGCGTTTATCCCGGTGCTGATTCCGCCGCTTTTGAAAATCTTTAATGAACTTGAAATGGACCGCCGTCTGATTGCGTGTGTGATCACTTTTGGTTTAACGGCGCCTTATATTGTGCTGCCGGTTGGTTTCGGGCAAATCTTCCAGGGAATGCTCAAGGATAATATGGCAGATGCCGGATTAAACGTATCTCTCGGTGATATTCCTTATGCGTTAATGATTCCTGTAGCAGGTATGGTTGTAGGTCTGATTTTATCAATCATCGTATTCCGTAAACCGAAAACATATGAAACAAAAGAAATTTCTGGTGCGAGCTCTTCTCCATATACGAAAAAAAGCCTGGCTATCGCGGTGCTTGCCATCGTTGTGTCACTCGGCGTCCAGCTTTACTTATCTCAGACTTTGGGAGTAGAAGGGATGATTATGGGGGCGCTGGCAGGCCTGGTTATTCTGTTTGTCAGCGGTGTGATGAAGCGTGATGAAGCGGACTCGCTGATTACTGACGGAATGGTCTTAATGGCCTTTATCGGCTTTGTCATGCTTGTTGCAGCCGGGTTTTCAAACGTATTAACGAAAACCGGAGATGTCGAGTCACTGGTTAAAACAGCAGCTGGCATCATGGGGCACAGTCAGTTAGTGGGTGCATTGCTGATGCTCATTGTCGGCTTGTTCATTACAATGGGAATCGGATCTTCTTTTGCGACGATTCCTGTTATCACAACGATCTTTGTGCCTCTTTGCCTGCAGCTTGGATTCAGCCCGATGGCAACGGTTGCGATAATCGGGGCAGCTGCTGCGCTTGGCGATGCCGGTTCACCTGCCAGCGACAGCACGCTTGGACCGACTTCAGGTTTAAGTGCGGACGGCCAGCATCACCACATTTGGGACACTTGTGTGCCGACATTTATATTTTATAATATCCCGCTTATTATCTTTGGATGGATTGCAGCGCTTGTTTTATAAGGAAAAAGGCTCCCCTTTACTGGGGAGCCTTTTCTCGTTATCATAAAAAAACCGTTCCAATAGAACGGTTTTTACGTGGACGATATGTGATTTCTGTTAAAGCCGGTTGCTTTATGAATAGACCGGTAGATCCCTGGTGCGATAAACGCCAGTATGACAGCCAGCGCCGTGTCTTTTACCATAAACCAAGTCATAAAGCCCCAAGCTGTGCCGTAGCTTACCGGCGTATGAATCCACAGCTTCAGTGCAAGATACATATAGGTGGTGCCGATAATATACATGATTGCCGTTCCGATAAGTGAAGCAATGAGAAATCGAATTTTGCTTGGCTGAATTTTTCGTTCTAAAAACCATCCCGCTGCAAATGCTGCCGGGATGTATGAGATAATAAACCCGCCGCTTTTCCCTGCAAACGGTGCGAAGCCTGCAGAAAATTGAGCAAACACAGGCGCTCCGGCCAATCCGACAAGTGCATATACAATCATGGCAATCGCTGCTCGTTTGCTGCCGAGAAGCAAGGCTGCCAAGAGACAGAAAAACGGCTGCATCGAAAGCGGAATGCCGGCAACTTGTAAAAAGGGTGCTACTGAGGTAAGGTTGGCTCCGACAGCCATAAGTGCGGCGAACATGCCGATCAGCGCCATATCGGCCGCGCGAAGTTTACGTTGTTTCATAGTTGTCCCCCTTAGGTTTACATACACAATCATAGAGTAATAAAGAACGGAAATATTGTCAACATAAATTAAAACAAGGTTAACAAAAGAGAGGGTTCCATATGTATTTTGGAAAAACAAAACAGTCCGATCAATCTGGAAGAGTGCCCCCAAATCAAAATGTCACCACTTCATTTCCTGTGCTTCATACGGGAAGTGTCCCATATTACGAAGATATGACGAGATGGAATCTTCAAGTATACGGTTTGGTTGACCAACCGATGCTGCTGAGCTTTGAAGATGTCAAAGCCTTTCCGAAGTACGAATCGAAAAATGACATTCATTGTGTCACGGGCTGGTCGAGGCTTGATAATGTGTGGCAAGGCGTGCGTGCTCGTGATATAGCGGAAAAAGCGGGTGTGAAAGAAGAAGCTGGCTACGTTATTTTACATGCGGAAGAAGGCTGGACGACCAATCTGCCGCTTGATGATTTCTTAGCGGAAACTTCCCTTCTGGCTTATGCGCATAATGGCGAGCCATTAACGCCTGAACACGGCTTCCCGCTGCGGGGTGTATTTCCGCATCTGTATTTTTGGAAAAGCGCCAAATGGCTGCGCGGCATCCAATTTACGAAAGAAAACCATCCAGGCTTTTGGGAGCGGAATGGCTATCACATGAGAGGGGATCCTTGGCAAAATCAACGATTTACATGGGATTAAGGTTCTATTTTAAACAGGACCATCCGCATCTTTATCAGGTTTTTATTTCCATATTGATAGTCTGCAGGTACCTTATTTGATACAGGTGCCTTTTTTATTCGGGAAAAAGTTGACTTTCTTTGGAAGAAAACCTATTATTTGAGTTGTCTAGTTGATAGTGAAAATCATTATCATACATTGCGTTTAGTTTAAGGAGAGGAATGTCGTACTGCATGAAAGAGCAAACAACAGACCGGACGAAAGGCGGAACACCAAACGCATATACGATTCCTGGTACGGAAGTGCGTATGATGTCTTCTCGCATTGAAAACCGTACCTATCATATTTTTATCTCGAAACCGAATACGCCGCCGCCACCCGCTGGCTATCCTGTGATTTATCTGCTGGATGCCAATTCTGTCTTTGGAACGATGACGGAAGCCGTTCGAATACAGGGGCGACGACCTGAAAAAACAGGGGTAATTCCTGCAGTGATCGTCGGCATTGGCTATGAGACAGCGGAGCCGTTTTCCTCAGCACGTCACCGGGATTTTACAATGCCGACAGCCCAATCGAAGCTGCCGGAACGGCCCGACGGCAAAGAATGGCCGGAGCATGGCGGAGCAGAGAGCTTTATCAGGTTTATTGAGGAGGATCTGAAACCGGAGATAGAACGAGATTACCAGATTGACAAAAACAGACAAACAATCTTTGGCCACTCGCTTGGCGGGCTTTTCGTGCTGCAGGTGCTGTTAACAAAGCCGGAGGCGTTTCAAACTTATATTGCGGGAAGTCCGTCCATTCATTGGAATAAACCGTTTATTCTCGAGAAATCGGATCATTTTGCCTCCCTCACTAAGAAAAACAATCAGCCTATCAATATCCTGCTTGCCGCAGGGGAATTGGAGCAGCATCATAAAAGCCGGATGAACGACAATGCGAGGGAGCTTTACGAGCGGCTGGCCGTTTTATCTGAACAAGGTGTACGGGCAGAATTTTGCGAGTTTTCAGGAGAAGGCCATATTTCGGTTCTTCCTGTTTTGGTCAGCCGGGCGCTGCGTTTTGCGCTTCATCCTGATGGTCCGCATCTTTCAATGGGCTGAGACATACTCAGCCTTGCTTCTAAAAAATAGTTGTCACTGAAATTATATTTGACTGTCACATGACATTTGGATATGATTATTTTTATAATTGATAATGATAATCATTATCATTTGTTTGCGCTTTTCAAAGTGCGACAGTCTTTTTCTCTGGATGTCTGTTCGGCATCTAGAGTGAAGAAAGGAATTGATGATATGAATGCAACGGATATAAAGGGCAAAATTGCTTTTATAACAGGGGCAGCCCAAGGGATAGGTGAAGCTGTTGCGCGGACGCTTGCCGGTCAAGGCGCACATATTGCGGCAGTTGATTATAATCCAGAAAAGCTGGAAAAGGTTGTGAACAGCCTCAAAGCGGAAGGGCACCATGCGGAAGCTTTTCCTGCGGATGTGAGAGACAGCGCGGCGATTGACGAGATCACGGCGCGCATCGAACGCGAGATGGGGCCGATTGATATTTTGGTGAATGTAGCGGGTGTCCTTCGCCCGGGTCTCATCCATTCGCTTAGTGATGAGGAATGGGAAGCGACGTTCTCAGTGAATTCGACTGGCGTATTTAACGCCTCGCGTTCAGTCAGCAAATATATGATGGACCGGAGATCGGGTTCGATCGTAACGGTCGGATCAAATGCTGCGGGTGTGCCAAGAACATCTATGGCAGCATATGCCTCTTCAAAGGCTGCGGCTGTGATGTTTACGAAATGCCTTGGCCTTGAACTTGCAGAATACAATATTCGCTGCAACATCGTCTCTCCCGGGTCAACGGAAACAGACATGCAGTGGTCATTATGGGCCGACGAGAATGGAGCGGAGCAAGTCATAAAAGGATCACTTGAGACATTTAAAACAGGGATCCCGCTCAAAAAATTAGCCCAGCCTTCGGATATTGCGGATGCAGTGCTCTTTTTGGTTTCTGGCCAGGCAGGGCATATTACGATGCATAATTTATGCGTAGATGGCGGCGCGACGTTAGGCGTGTAACTGAATTTAAAGGAGGTTCATGAGAATGTTGGAACAAAACGTAATACCAGAAACAAAAGCGGAGCATTTGCTTCGTGAGTATCAGCCGGGTGCTTTTTTCTTAGCTTCACCTCATCGCGTACTGTTAGCGAAAGGCATATGTGAAATCGTACCGGGGGCAGACGGGCAAAATCAAATGGAAACCCTTTCTGTCCGTATTGCTGAGACGCTGCGTCAGGCAAAGCGATCGGGGCAAAGCCGTCCGCTTGTTGTCGGGGCCGTTCCATTTGATCAAGTAAAAGCAGCGCGGCTCGTTGTTCCTGAAGAAGTTCGCTGGTCAGGACCGCTTCAATTTGACCATGAGGAGAAGGAGCAGCAATGTGAGCATACATACCACATAGAGCCTGTTCCGGCACCGGAGGATTATAAAAATGGTGTGGAACAAGGGCTGGCGCGCATTGCCGATGGAATACTCAGCAAAATCGTTCTGTCCAGGTCGCTGCAGCTGACATCGCCTGAACCGATTCAGACGGATGAGCTGCTTCGCCATCTGGCTCAGCATAACACGCATGGCTACACATTTGCCGCAGACGTGTCCAGTCAGACGGAAACATCTCCCCGCCGAACATTGCTCGGTGCAAGTCCGGAGCTTCTCGTTTCAAGGATGGGAACTCAGGTCGTTTCCAATCCATTAGCCGGTTCAAGGCCGCGCAGTGATGATCCTGTTGAAGACCAGCGCCGGGCAGCTGAATTGCTTGCTTCCGCAAAGGATCTTCATGAGCACGCAGTTGTGGCTGACGCAGTTGCGGCAGCGCTAAGGCCTTTCTGCCGGACGCTAGAGGTTCCGGAGAAGCCTTCACTGATCAAAACAGAAACGATGTGGCACCTGTCCAGCGTGATTAAGGGAGAGCTTTCCGATCCATCTGTAACCGCACTTGAATTGGCGGCGGCACTTCACCCGACGCCGGCGGTCTGCGGAACACCGACTGATCTTGCAAGAGAAGCGATTCTCAGCATTGAGCCGTTCGACCGCGGTTTCTTTACCGGCATGGTCGGCTGGTGTGACGATGCGGGTGACGGAGAATGGATCGTGACGATCCGTTGTGCAGAGGCAGAAGATCGCTCACTCCGCCTGTATGCGGGAGCTGGTGTTGTTGCCGGATCAAAGCCAGAGGACGAGCTTCAGGAGACATCCGCAAAGTTTCGGACAATGCTGCGGGCAATGGGTGTGAATCACTTATGATCAGAATGAATTGCTGGAGGGATACAATATGCTGAATGGATTTACTCCTTGGCCTGAAGAGGTAGCTGAGATATATCGGAAAAACGGCTGCTGGGCCGGCGAGACGTTTGGAGATTTGTTAAGAGACCGGGCAGCCAAATATGGCGATCGTATTGCGATTACATGCGGGAACACCCATTGGAGCTATCAAGAGCTTGACACAAGGGTTGATCGTCTGGCTGCCGGATTTCAGAAGCTTGGCATTCAACAGATGGATCGTGTCGTGGTGCAGCTGCCAAATATCAAAGAGTTTTTTGAAGTCATTTTCGCGCTTTTCCGCCTGGGGGCGCTTCCAGTCTTCGCACTGCCTTCACATCGAAGCAGTGAAATTACATACTTTTGCGAGTTTGCTGAAGCGGCTGCATATATCATTCCCGATTCTTATTCTGGTTTTGACTACCGTTCACTTGCCAGACAGGTTCAAAGCAAGCTGCCGACGTTGAAACACGTCATTGTCGCAGGTGAGGCAGAGGAATTTTTGCCGCTGAATGATTTGCATACAGAACCTGTAAAACTGCCTGAAGTCAAATCTTCAGATGTGGCGTTCCTCCAGCTTTCTGGCGGGAGCACCGGGCTATCGAAACTGATTCCGAGGACTCACGACGACTACATTTACAGTCTGAAGCGGAGTGTCGAGGTCTGCTGGCTCGACGACAGCACGGTATACTTGGCTGCGCTGCCGATGGCGCACAATTATCCGCTGAGCTCACCGGGGGTTCTCGGCGTATTATACGCTGGAGGAAGAGTGGTTTTATCTCCTTCTCCAAGTCCAGATGACGCATTTCCTTTGATTGAAAGAGAGAAGGTCACGATAACCGCTCTTGTTCCGCCTCTTGCGATGGTATGGATGGATGCGGCATCCTCACGCCGTGACGATTTATCCAGCCTTCAAGTGCTGCAGGTCGGCGGTGCCAAGTTCAATGCTGAAGCCGCGCGAAGGGTAAAAGCTGTTTTCGGCTGCACGCTGCAGCAGGTGTTCGGAATGGCAGAGGGTCTTGTCAATTATACGAGATTGGATGACCCTGAGGAGATCATTGTCAACACCCAAGGAAAACCGATGTCCCCATATGATGAAGTGCGTGTTTGGGATGATCAGGATCGCGATGTAAAACCTGGTGAAGCAGGCCACTTGCTAACGCGGGGACCGTATACAATTCGAGGTTACTATAAGGCGGAAGAGCATAATGCTGCTTCATTTACTGAGGACGGTTTTTACCGTACGGGTGATATCGTCAGGCTGACATCAGACGGCTATATTGTCGTTGAAGGACGTGCGAAGGACCAAATTAACCGTGGAGGAGAAAAGGTTGCGGCTGAAGAGGTAGAAAATCATTTGCTGGCGCATCCGGCTGTCCATGATGCGGCAATGGTCTCCATGCCTGATCAATTTCTTGGCGAGAGATCTTGTGTGTTTATTATTCCCCGGGATGAAGCCCCGAAATCCGCAGAGCTCAAAGCTTTTTTGAGAGAGCGCGGACTGGCGGCATATAAAATTCCCGACCGTATAGAATTTGTCGAATCCTTCCCGCAGACAGGGGTAGGAAAGGTAAGCAAAAAGGCCCTTCGTGAAGCCATTGCTGAGAAGCTTCTTGCAGGGGCAAAAAAATAAAACAACAATTTGAGAGGAAGTGTTCAAATGGCTATACCTGCCATTCAGCCGTATCAAATGCCGACAGCGTCTGATATGCCCCAAAACAAAGTATCATGGGTGCCTGATCCAAATCGGGCTGTCTTGCTAATACACGATATGCAAAACTATTTTGTTGATGCTTTCACAGCTGGAGCGTCTCCGGTAACAGAGCTTTCAGCGAATATACGAAAGCTGAAGGATCAATGTGTTCAGCTTGGGATTCCTGTTGTCTATACCGCGCAGCCGGGAAGCCAAAATCCGGCTGACCGGGCGCTGCTGACAGATTTTTGGGGCCCGGGATTAAACAGCGGTCCTTATGAGGAGAAAATTATACCCGAGCTGGCACCGGAGAATGATGATCTTGTGCTGACAAAATGGAGATACAGCGCGTTTAAGAGAACGAACCTGCTCGACATTATGCGCAAAGAGGGACGCGATCAGCTGATCATTACCGGCATTTACGCCCATATTGGCTGTCTCGTTACAGCATGTGAGGCATTTATGGAGGATATAAAAGCCTTTTTTGTGGGAGATGCAGTTGCTGATTTTTCATTAGAAAAACATCAAATGGCACTGGACTATGCGGCTGGACGCTGTGCATTTACCGTGATGACTGATAGTCTTCTTGATCAGCTGCAGAATGCGCCGTCAGACGTTCAAAAAACGTCAGCAAACACCGGCAAAAAAGAAGTGTTTACATGTGAGAATATCCGTAAACAAATTGCTGAGCTTTTACAAGAAACACCGGAAGACATTACAGATCAAGAGGATTTGCTCGATCGTGGTCTAGATTCGGTAAGGATCATGACATTGGTGGAACAATGGCGCCGTGAAGGGGCAGAGGTGACTTTCGTGGAATTGGCTGAACGCCCAACGATCGAAGAATGGCAGAAATTGCTCACAACCCGCAGCCAGCAAGTGCTGCCAAACGCGGATTATTTATAAAAGGAGGGTAAACAAACGGATGCCTGATACAAAAGATCTTCAATATTCTTTGACCGGGGCGCAAACTGGCATATGGTTTGCTCAGCAGCTTGATCCGGACAATCCAATCTACAATACGGCAGAATATATAGAAATCAATGGACCCATCAATATTGCTCTTTTTGAAGAAGCTTTGCGGCACGTGATCAAGGAAGCGGAATCGCTGCATGTCCGCTTCGGTGAAAATATGGACGGGCCATGGCAGATGATAAACCCGTCTCCGGATGTACAGCTGCACGTCATTGACGTCAGCTCTGAGCCTGATCCGGAAAAAACAGCATTAAACTGGATGAAAGCGGATTTGGCAAAGCCGGTTGATTTAGGAGATGACCCTTTGTTCAATGAAGCTCTGTTTATTGCCGGGCCTGATCGTTTCTTTTGGTATCAGCGCATTCACCATATAGCGATCGATGGCTTCGGTTTTTCCCTGATAGCCCAGCGTGTGGCAAGTACATATACCAAGCTTATAAAAGGACAAACAGCTAAGGATCGTTCCTTTGGGTCTCTCCAAGCCATTTTGGAGGAGGATACAGATTATCGAGGATCAGAGCAGTATGAGAAGGATCGTCAATTCTGGCTGGACCGTTTTGCAGATGCACCTGAAGTTGTGAGCTTGGCTGATCGGGCGCCAAGAACATCTAACAGTTTTCTTCGTCATACGGCATATCTGCCTCCGTCTGATGTAAACACGTTAAAAGAAGCGGCGCGTTATTTCTCAGGAAGCTGGCATGAAGTTATGATTGCGGTGTCAGCTGTTTATGTGCACCGTATGACCGGCTCTGAGGATGTTGTGCTCGGCCTGCCCATGATGGGAAGGATAGGTTCCGCATCACTGAATGTACCGGCTATGGTGATGAACCTTCTCCCGCTTCGGCTGACTGTCAGCTCTTCGATGAGCTTATCTGAACTGATTCAGCAAATTTCCCGGGAAATCCGCAACATTCGGCGACATCATAAGTATCGCCATGAAGAGCTTCGGCGTGATCTGAAATTGATAGGAGAAAATCATAGATTATTTGGCCCTCAAATCAATCTCATGCCGTTTGATTATGGTCTCGACTTTGCCGGGGCCCGGGGCATAACGCATAATCTTTCAGCCGGTCCTGTTGATGATCTATCAATCAATGTATATGACAGAACAGATGGCAGCGGGCTGCGAATTGATATTGATGCGAATCCCGAGGTATACAGCGAGTCTGATATCAAGCATCATCAGCAGCGTATCCTGCAGTTGCTGCAAGCGGCTTCAGCCGGGGAGGACATGCTGATTGGGCAAATGGAGCTTTTGCTGCCAGAGGAGAAAGAACAAGTCATTCATAAATGGAACCATACGGAAAAATCCGAGAAGCTGGTCAGACTCCAAGACATGTTCGAAAAACAGGTAGTTCATACGCCAGAACGTATCGCTCTTATGTGTGATGACATTCAATTCAATTATCGAAAGCTCAATGAAGAGGCAAATCGCCTTGCGCATCTGTTGATTGAAAAAGGCCTTGGTCCGGAGCAATTTGTCGCTTTGGCGCTGCCGCGTTCTCCAGAGATGGTGGCTTCAATGCTTGCTGTGCTCAAGACTGGTGCGGCGTATCTCCCACTTGATCCGGAGTTTCCTGCCGACCGTATTTCTTACATGCTGGAGGATGCGAAGCCTTCATGCATCATAACGACTGAGGAAATAGCAGCCAGTCTGCCTGATGACCTGGCTGTACCGGAGCTAGTGCTTGATCAGGCTGTTACCCAGGAGGTTTTAAAACGCTATTCGCCTGACAATCCGAATGTATCGGTTTCTCTTGACCATCCTGCGTATATTATCTATACATCAGGATCAACCGGAAGACCGAAGGGTGTCGTTGTGACACAGAAAAGCTTAAGCAATTTTCTGCTGTCCATGCAGGAGGCATTTTCTCTAGGAGAAGAAGACAGGCTGTTGGCTGTGACGACTGTCGCTTTTGATATTTCAGCATTGGAGTTATATCTTCCGCTGATTAGCGGTGCGCAAATCGTGATCGCAAAGAAAGAAACGATCCGAGAGCCACAGGCATTAGCTCAAATGATTGAAAATTTCGATATCAATATCATGCAGGCAACACCGACACTATGGCATGCTTTGGTGACGAGTGAACCTGAGAAACTTCGGGGGCTTAGAGTGCTTGTCGGAGGTGAGGCGCTGCCGAGCGGTCTTTTGCAGGCGCTTCAAGACCTTCATTGTTCAGTTACGAATTTATACGGTCCGACTGAAACAACGATTTGGTCTGCAGCAGCTTTTCTTGATGAAGGGCTGAAGGGCGTTCCGCCGATTGGCAAACCGATTTGGAATACGCAGGTGTATGTGCTTGATAACGGTCTGCAGCCGGTGCCGCCGGGGGTTGTCGGCGAGCTTTATATCGCAGGAACCGGCTTGGCCAGAGGTTATTTCCACCGCCCTGATTTAACGGCTGAGCGTTTTGTTGCAGATCCATACGGACAGCCGGGGACTCGGATGTATCGGACCGGAGACCAGGCTCGCTGGCGTGCTGATGGGTCTTTGGATTATATCGGGCGGGCGGATCATCAAATCAAAATTCGCGGATTCCGAATTGAACTTGGAGAAATTGATGCCGTGCTTGCCAAGCACCCGCACATTGAACAGGCAGCGGTTGTCGTACGGGAAGATCAGCCGGGAGACAAACGATTGGCGGCTTATGTAGTCGCTGATTCTGCTATCGATATTGCCGAGCTTCGCCGTTATATGGGGGCCAGTCTTCCTGATTATATGGTGCCGGCGGCGTTTGTAGAGATGGACGAGCTGCCGTTAACACCTAATGGCAAGCTTGACCGGAAAGCACTGCCGGCGCCAGATTTCAGCACATCTGTCAGTGGTCGGGCCCCGCGGACTCCTCAGGAAGAGATATTGTGTGACTTGTTTGCAGAGGTTCTCGGTTTGGCACGTGTCGGTATCGATGACAGTTTCTTCGAGCTTGGCGGTCATTCTCTTCTCGCAGCCCGACTGATGAGCCGTATTCGCGAGGTAATGGGAGCCGAACTTGGTATCGCCAAGCTCTTTGACGAACCGACAGTAGCCGGTCTCGCTGCCCATCTTCATCAGGCGCAGAGTGCACGTCCCGTTTTGCAAAGAGCTGAGCGATCTGAAAAAATCCCGCTATCTTTTGCCCAACGCCGGCTATGGTTCCTCCACTGTCTGGAAGGGCCGAGCCCTACTTATAATATTCCGGTTGCTGTCCGTTTGTCGGGTGAGCTGGATCAAGGAGTGCTGAAAGCGGCACTTTATGACCTCGTCTGCCGTCATGAAAGTTTGCGGACGATCTTCCCTGAAACACAGGGGACATCCTATCAGCATATTTTAGATGCCGACCAAGCCCGTCCTGAGTTACATGTTACTGAAATTGCTGAGAAGGAGCTTTCTGATCGGCTTGCCGAAGCTGTACGCTACAGCTTTGATCTTGCAGCTGAACCGGCCTTTCGTGCCGAGCTTTTTGTGATCGGTCCTGACGAGTACGTGCTCCTTCTTCTTGTCCATCATATTGTCGGGGACGGCTGGTCCTTAACACCGCTGACCCGAGACCTTGGGACGGCTTATGCGGCTCGCTGCCACGGAAAAGCTCCCGAATGGGCGCCTCTTGCTGTGCAGTATGCGGACTATGCGCTTTGGCAGCAAGAACTGCTTGGAAACGAGAATGATCCAAATAGCTTGATTGCCGGACAGCTTGCTTTCTGGAAAGAAACCTTGAAGAACCTGCCTGATCAGCTTGAACTGCCAACCGATTATTCACGTCCGGCTGAGCCGAGCCATGATGGGGATACGATTCATTTTCGTATTGAGCCCGGCCTTCACAAGCGCTTGCAGGAGCTGGCTCGCGCAAATAGGGTGAGCCTATTTATGGTGCTTCAATCCGGTCTCGCCGCTTTATTGACAAGGCTCGGGGCGGGTACCGACATTCCGATCGGCAGTCCGATCGCGGGACGGAATGATGATGCGCTGGGCGATCTTGTAGGGCTGTTTATCAATACATTGGTGCTCAGAACCGATACGTCCGGTGACCCAAGCTTCCGTGAGCTTCTTGACAGAGTGAGGGAAGTGAATCTGGCAGCCTATGACAATCAGGATCTGCCGTTTGAGAGACTTGTAGAGGTGCTCAATCCAGCTCGTTCGCGTGCGACGCATCCTTTGTTCCAAATCATGCTTGCGTTCCAAAACACACCGGACGCTGAACTGCAACTTCCTGACATGGAGAGCAGCCTGCGAATCCACAGTGTCGGTTCTGCCAAGTTTGATTTGACGCTGGAAATCAGTGAAGATCGCCTTGCTGACGGGACACCAAACGGAATGGAAGGACTGCTTGAATACAGCACTGATCTTTTCAAGCGGGAAACGGCTCAGGCTCTTGCTGACCGATTGATGCGCCTGTTGGAGGTTGCAGAGTCTGATCCTGACGAGCAAATCGGAAATCTGGATATTCTTGCGCCAGAGGAACGCAGCAGCATGGTGACAGATTGGCAAGGTGTATCTGAAAAGATTCCGCACGCATGTTTACCTGAGCAGTTTGAGAAACAGGCTGCATTACGTCCTGATGCCATTGCCGTTGTTTATGAAGATCAGGCACTGAGCTACGCAGAGCTGAATGAAAGAGCAAATCGGCTTGCCCGCATGCTGATTAGTGAAGGTGTCGGGCCGGAGCAATTTGTGGCATTGGCACTGCCCCGATCATTAGAAATGGCTGTCGGGCTACTGGCAGTACTGAAAGCCGGAGCAGCTTATCTGCCTCTTGATCCGGATTATCCGGCTGATCGAATTGCTTTTATGCTAAAAGATGCACAGCCCGCGTTTATCATGACGAATACTAAAGCTGCAGAGCACATTCCGCCAGCGGACAACGTGCCGAAAATCGTACTAGATGATCTCGAACTGGAAAAGAAACTAAACACATACCCAGCTGATAATCCGGATAATACGGATCGGACCCAGCCGCTTACGCCTTTGAATACGGCGTATGTCATTTATACATCCGGCTCTACAGGTGTTCCAAAAGGTGTGATGATTCCTCACCAAAACGTAACGCGTTTATTTGCAGCGACCGAGCACTGGTTCCATTTCAGCTCAGACGATATCTGGACCATGTTCCATTCCTACGCTTTTGACTTTTCAGTGTGGGAGATTTGGGGTCCTCTGCTGCATGGCGGGCGTCTCGTGATCGTGCCTCATCACGTCAGCAGATCGCCAGAAGCATTTCTGCGCCTGCTTGTCAAAGAGGGTGTGACCGTTCTGAATCAGACACCGTCCGCTTTCTATCAGTTTATGCAGGCGGAACGGGAACAGCCGGATCTCGGACAGGCGCTCAGCCTGCGCTATGTCATTTTTGGCGGAGAAGCGCTTGAACTCAGCCGTTTAGAGGATTGGTATAACCGCCACCCTGAAAATAGCCCGCAGCTTATCAATATGTATGGTATTACAGAAACAACCGTGCATGTGAGCTATATCGAATTAGACCGAAGCATGGCAGCTTTACGGGCAAACAGCTTGATCGGCTGCGGCATTCCCGATCTTGGTGTATATGTGCTGGATGAGCGCCTGCAGCCGGTGCCGCCGGGTGTTGCCGGAGAGCTGTATGTATCAGGAGCGGGGTTAGCACGAGGCTATCTAGGCCGGCCTGGTTTAACATCTGAACGCTTCATAGCTGATCCGTTCGGTCCTCCAGGCACTAGGATGTACCGCACTGGGGATGTGGCCCGCCTCCGCGCTGATGGTTCTCTTGACTATGTCGGCCGCGCCGATCATCAGGTGAAAATTCGGGGATTCCGGATTGAACTGGGAGAAATTGAAGCCGCGCTGATTCAGCATCCGCAGCTTGAAGATGCGGCAGTGATCGTTCGTGAGGATCAGCCGGGAGATAAACGGTTGGCAGCTTATGTCATCCCTTCGGAAGAAACATTTGATACGGCGGAACTGCGCAGATATGCTGCTGAGAGATTGCCGGATTACATGGTGCCTGCTGCCTTTGTGACGATGAAAGAATTGCCGCTGACACCGAATGGAAAGCTAGATCGTAAAGCGCTGCCCGCTCCGGATTTCGCAGGGGCAGTGACAGGGCGCGGACCGAGAACGCCGCAGGAAGAAATTCTCTGTGACTTGTTTATGGAGGTGCTTCACTTGCCGCGTGTCGGCATTGATGATCGTTTCTTTGATTTAGGCGGACATTCCTTGCTTGCTGTACAGCTCATGAGCCGCATCCGCGAATCCCTCGGCGTTGAACTCAGCATCGGCAACCTATTCGAAGCGCCGACTGTTGCCGGTCTTGCTGAAAGACTTGAAATGGGATCAAGCCAAAGCGCTCTTGATGTTCTGCTGCCGCTCCGAACAAGCGGAGACAAGCTTCCTTTATTCTGTGTTCATCCGGCAGGGGGGCTCAGCTGGTGCTATGCCGGTTTGATGACGAATATAGGAACGGATTATCCGATCTATGGCTTGCAGGCACGGGGAATCGGGCAGCGCGAGGAGCTTCCGAAAACACTTGATGACATGGCGGCCGATTACATTGAACAAATACGAACGGTTCAGCCGAAAGGCCCGTACCATCTGCTGGGCTGGTCCCTGGGCGGGAATGTCGTTCAAGCGATGGCCACCCAGCTGCAAAATCAAGGAGAAGAAGTTTCCCTATTGGTGATGCTGGATGCCTATCCAAACCACTTCCTTCCTATAAAAGAGGCGCCGGATGATGAGGAAGCGCTTATTGCCCTTCTGGCGTTAGGCGGGTACGATCCAGACAGCTTAGGGGACAAACCGCTAGATTTTGAAGCAGCAATTGAGATTCTTCGCAGTGACGGCAGTGCGCTTGCGAGCTTGGATGAAACGGTCATTTTAAATCTGAAAAATACGTATGTCAATTCTGTCGGCATTTTAGGCTCCTATAAGCCGAAAACCTTCCGTGGAAATGTTTTATTTTTCAGATCAACAATCATTCCTGACTGGTTTGATCCGATTGAACCTGATTCGTGGAAGCCTTATATTAACGGACAGATTGAACAAATCGACATCAACTGCCGTCATAAAGATTTATGTCAGCCGGAACCGCTGGCTCAAATCGGCAAGGTTCTCGCTGTCAAACTGAAAGAGTTACATCAATAAGGGAGGAGAAATAGATGGCAAATCCTTTTGAAAATGCGGATGGCACCTATTTGGTGCTGATCAATGAAGAAGGCCAATATTCCCTATGGCCCGGTTTTATAGATGTGCCGAGCGGCTGGACAGTCGTTCATGAACAAAAAGGGCGTGAAGCTTGTCTGGACTATATCCAATCACATTGGAGAGACATGAGGCCAAACAGCCTAAAGACTGTTGAAAATGTGTAATCGCATAAAAAGAGACTGCAGCAAGCAGTCTCTTTTTCTATTTTACGCAGACGTTTGGGTATGATCACAATCTCTGACTGGGTTTCCGTTTTCATCTGTACACCAAGATTGGGATAAAAACGCTAAAAACACAGCGGCCCACTGATCGGCAAACTGAATTAGAATGCCCCCGTCATGCCAAGAGCCGTTGTCTTTTTTCCAGCGGGTATCCATTGCATTCCCTTGATTCATATGGATATTGTGCATGCCGTTGGTCGGGGTAAAGCCGAATATTTTATCTGCAGCCTGTTCAGGTCCGAATTTGGAACCGAATATATAAACCGGCGCTTTCTCATCTTGCGCTTTCTTCATATACGTTTCAATAAAATCATTTAAATCATTATCAGGCCCCGTGATTTCATGCGGCAAAGGCTTCATTTCTCCTGGGTCAAACAAATTGCCCCGCACGTAATCAAGCGCCACTTCACGGTTTGCCTCATTGATCCGTGTATATCCATACGGCATGTTCGGAAGGATGGTAATCGAGCTCGAATCAAACTGATCGTCAGCCAAATACAATACTTCAGATTCCTCAGAACTGGACATCACATTGATGGCGCACCTGTAATACGTATTCTCTTCACCGAGCACTTTGACTTGGAAATGAGGACTGTCATCATCGGTTTCACGCTTCATGTCTAAGACAATGCCTTTTAACACGCCATATTGCTGAACAGCCATATGAATCCTCCTTTATGATCAACTTCATAATCATAATTCGTGAAATGATCTCTTTTTCCTTTTAAAAGATAAAAAAAGCCTGCAGAAATCTTTCTGCAAGCTCAATGTGAATTAAGCGCCCGCCACAGATGATTCATCCTGTAAAGCTTTCTCGGCAGGAACATATTCATAGCCTAGATCCCTCGCTACAGCTTCATAAGTTACGTGTCCGTTTGCGGTGTTTAAACCCGCTCTCAGTGCCGCATTGTCTGCGAGCGCTTTTGCTGCCCCTTTGTTCGCGATTTGCAGCGCGTATGGAACTGTAACATTAGTCAGAGCGATTGTTGATGTGCGAGGAACAGCGCCCGGCATGTTCGCTACAGCATAGTGCACAACACCGTGTTTTTCATATGTCGGCTGGTCATGTGTAGTGATATGGTCGACCGTTTCGACGATGCCGCCTTGGTCGATTGCTACATCAACAATGACTGAACCAGGTTTCATTTGTTTTACCATTTCCTCAGTCACAAGAGTCGGAGCTTTAGCACCCGGAATTAATACTGCGCAAATGAGAAGATCCGCTTCCGCCACAGCATCAGCAATATTGAGCGGATTAGAAATTAACGTTTTAATTTGATGGCCGAAGATGTCATCAAGCTGGCGCAGGCGGTCTGCGTTTAAGTCAATGATCGTCACATCTGCACCAAGTCCGACAGCCATTTTCGCCGCGTTTGTCCCGACCACGCCTCCTCCGATAATCGTTACTTTTCCGCGAGAAACGCCCGGCACCCCGGCAAGCAAAATACCTTTTCCGCCTTTAGGTTTTTCTAAGAATTGAGCTCCGATTTGCGCTGCCATTCTGCCCGCAACCTCGGACATTGGCGTGA
The DNA here is from genome assembly GCF_001748205.1 of Bacillus sp. F56. Classification (NCBI taxonomy): domain Bacteria; kingdom Bacillati; phylum Bacillota; class Bacilli; order Caryophanales; family Bacillaceae; genus Bacillus; species Bacillus sp. F56. The sequence goes on along the minus strand of NZ_BDFC01000011.1, from coordinate 99,983 downwards.
GAAGAGGCAATGTCCGGCCTTCACTAACCGTTTCATATGCGATGGCAGTTACTCCTTTATCCTTCAAGGCCTGTGCAAGCTCAGGCTCAGCTGCTAAATGGAGATACGTAAACAGCACAAGACCTTTGCGGAAATAAACATATTCTTCCGGCAGCGGTTCTTTTACCTTCATGACCATTTCGGCGTCCCAGACCTGTTTCGGATCAGCAATGATTTCCGCTCCTGCTGACTCATAGGCTTCATTTTCAAATCCGCTTCCAAGGCCCGCGCCTGTTTCAACCAGTACCCGGTGGCCGTTTGAAATGAGCTGTGAAACGCCTCCAGGTGTTAAAGCGACACGGTTTTCATTGTTTTTTATCTCTTTAGGAACCCCTATGATCATATCTGTCTCCTCCTGTATCTGTGATATTTTTAGTGTAGCTCGATATTTTGGAAAATTCTTTGTTTGATTAAGAAAATAAAAAAACATGGATTTGTGAAATTTCACAAATCCATGTGCCGAAGTTTAATATCTAAATACATGGTGAATTTTTGATTCACATTTTTTAAATCAATTTCAGCGATCTGGCTGATTCGCTTGAGACGGTAATTCAACGTATTAACGTGTATATTTAATAGCTTGGAAGCCGTATTCACGCTGCTGTCTGCTTCAATAAAGCGCTCTAGCGTCTCTACCAGATTTGACTGGTGATCCCGGTCATATTGTTCCAGTTTGCAAAGCGAGTAATTATCATAGCCCGCCAGTTTCCGTTTTTCATATAAGACATCTAAGTATTGATAAATGCCTAACTCAGAAAAGCTGAAAAGATGTTTGGTCTCTTCCGCGAACCGTTCCTTCGCTTTTAAGACGGACAATGCCTCCTGATAGGAGCGGGAGACAAAAGAAATAGAGCTGTATATTCCGCCGAAAGCGATAGAAACGTCTTCTATTTTATACCGCTCCTTCAGCTGTTTTTGCGTACTGAAAGCAAACTGTTTTAAATCTTGAAAAGGATGATCTGTTTTGGGTACGGTTAATATAATCAGTTCATTAGAATCTACGGTCGCCAGCAACACGTAAACCTGCTGGGTCGTTTCCTGTAAATATTGCAGCTGCTGTTCGATTTTTTCAGTCAGCTCACCGTTTATGCGGATGATCATAACGGAAAATTCTGAAGGAGCGGCCATTCCAAGCTTATGGAACCCATCCGCCATGTCGTCCTCCTGATGGATGTGTCCAGTCAGCATTTTCCAGAAAAATTCTTGGCTGCGTTCTTCATTTTTTGTTTTTCTGATTTGAAGTTTAAGAAGTTTGTTTCTCACTGCTTTTGCCGCCATTTGCAATGTCATCAGGTCATCATCAGACAATGTTTTTTGGATCTCAAGCGCCCATATGAAGCCAAGCACTTGGTTGTTTTTCCAAATCGAAATAGCGACCCGATTGCTCAGCCCGACTTCATCGATTTGCTTGACTCTGATCGGCTGGTCCGTTTTTAAGAGAGCAGGAATTGTCCCGTCTTTCCACAGCTTGTTAATCACCTTCTCCGGTACCCTTCTGCCAATAATGGTAGACGTCCGGGCAGGGTCTGTGCAGTCGCTGTGTGTACTGTAGGCAAGCAGCTTGTGGTTAACATCCTCTATGGTGATCGGGCACCGCAGAACGTCGCTGATATGATCAGCCACATCTTCAAGTCTGTCAAAACTATATTTAAACGGATCATTCGGCATGGTCATAAATCTCCCTACTTTTCGTGCTTGATTTCTCTTTGACATCTCATCCCCTTCCTTTTATTATGATTGTTGTTGTTTGTGAAAATCAACAACAAAGAAAAACACTTACATGAGAGAAACGTTCTATATACATGTGGCGGTGAATCGCCTTTTTCAAGTACAGTTGTATGCCTTATATGATACGAAAGCTTATCCTATTAATCTTCTAAGAGAGTCATCGGAGGCGGGACTGATTAAGGAAAGAAAAAACTGAACCTTTCAGAAATGGTGCTGTAGCATCAAATATTCTGAAAGGTTTTTTTTGGGAGTTGGAGAATCATTTGGGTCTTTTGGATTATTCGGAGGATGAAAAGAAGATTAAGAAAATAAACCTATTTACTTTACAATATATGTTATTTTTAAGTGGTTCGAGGTAAACCATTGGACTCATTTTGTAAAATTAAAACATATTTGTTTGACTATGCCGAAAAACTGTTTTTATAATAATGACGTTCTAAAAATAAGTGAATTAGCCCATATTTAGGCTGATGGCACAGGAGGTAATGAGGAATATGGCAGGATTAATTCGTGTCACACCCGAAGAGCTAAGAGCGATGGCGAAGCAATACGGCGTTGAAAGCCAAGAAGTATTAAATCAGGTTGATCGTTTAAACCGAATGATCTCTGATTTGAAAAGCATGTGGGAAGGTGCTTCAAGCGAAGCGTTCGCAGATCAATACGAGCAGCTCAAACCTTCATTTATCAAAATGTCAGATTTGCTTCAAGATGTGAATCAGCAGCTTGATCAAACAGCAAATACACTTGAGTCTACTGACCAAGACATCGCAAATCAAATCCGCGGATAACAGTATGAAAGGGAAGGAGCGCCTGATTCAGAAGAAGACGGCGCTCTTTCTATGTAAGGGTGATCCTAAATGTATATTGATATTACTATAGATTTGAAACATTATAACGGCAGTGTCTTTGATCTCAGATTGTCAGATTACCACCCGGTGAAAAAAGTAATTGATATTGCTTGGCAGGCCCAAAGCGTATCTATGCCTCCGCGCGAAGGGCACTGGATCAGAGTGGTTAACAAGGATAAGGTGTTTTCCGGAGAATGCAAGCTGTCTGATTGCGGCATTACAAACGGAGACCGGCTTGAAATATTATGAAAGGATCTGGTTGAATGTCAGGTAAACAAAAATCGTATTTAGAAAACCAATTAGAAGCCGTTGCCGAGAAAACAGATGCCGGCTATACATTTACCTTTCAGCGGGAAAAAATAAAGCTTCTGGACGGTCTTGAAGCTAATGTGATCAAAGATATAAATCCATTTTTTCATAAAGAGATCGACGTGACAGATGATGAGGTCATCATCACAATCCAACCTCCCTCCTCCTATAAAGCATTCCGCTTCATGAAAGCTAAGGATAAAAAAAGCAAATGGCAGTTTGCCTATCAGCTTGTTCAAGCCGTGCAGCAGCACAATTTGTCGAGGCTGAATGTGATTGTCGCTCCGGAAAACATTGTATTCGATAAAGGGCTGACGCCTTATTTTCTCCATTATGGAGTAAAGGAAAGCATTCCTCCTTACGAGCACGATGAGGAAAGAGTGTGGCGGGAGCTGAAAGCGGCAGCGGCTTTGGCGGTTGACGGCGCTTTTGCATTTGAAGACTATCTGAAATTCAATGAAACGCTGACGTTCTCCCCAGAGGCTAAAGCGATATTGGATGCGAAATCCTATGATGGCCTGCTTGAGCTGATTCAAACCCATATTGATGAGCTCGAAGCCAAAGCAAAAACATACATACATATCCCGAAAAAGAAGTGGAACATCCAGCGATATATCGGCCTGGGGCTCATTGTTTTGCTTGTACCGGCCCTTATTTACTCGATGTACGCCTTATTTTTCGCGCAGCCAAAGCACCAGGCAATAGTGGACAGCAACCGCGCTTTCTTAAACAAGCAGTACAGTGAAGTCATCAGCACATTGTCCAAGTACGATGCGGAAAGCCTGCCTGAATCAGTGCAGTATCAGCTGGCGACGTCTTATGTTGAGGTCGAAAATCTGGGGAGTGCAAAAACTAAAAATATAGAAAATAATTTAGTCACCCTTCAATCGGACCCTCAGCATTTCTTGTACTGGATTGATTATGGTCGAGGAGAATACAAAGAAGCGATCAGTATCGGCCGTAAGCTTGAATACAATGATTATATTTACTTTGCCCTTGCTAAATATAAGCAGCAGCTTTTATCTGAGGATACAAATGATGAAGACATACAGAAAGAACTTGATTCAGTAAATAGTGAACTTGAAAAAGCGCAAAAAGAACGTCAAGACAATAAACAGTCTAATTCTGATACATCATTAGTCGATACTAGCGAAGAACAGACACAAACAGACGAAGAAAAACAACAAGCGGAAGAAAAAGCCGCAGCAGAGGAAAAAGCGAAAAAAGAAGAACAGAAGAAAAAAGAAGAACAAGAGAAAAAAGAAACAGAAAAGAAAGATGAGAAAAAAGATGACAAATAACGTGAGACATGAAGCGCAGGTCATCGCATGTTGCTATTCGGCCGTTAGGGGGTTCGCCATTTGAGTCTATTATGGGTTTTTTACCAAAATAACGTTCAAAAATTAAATCTGTCTAACCTCCCGTCGTCTCATCCGGTGACCATTGGGCCTGATGTGAAAGATTCCGTTACGATCAGCGCCATTCCATTTAATAGCGGAGTCATTTCTCTTCAAAGAAAGGAATCCGGCGGCCAATACGAAGTTTTCCTGGGAAATGATTGTCTCGGCACGATTGAGACGGATACATCATTTACTCTTCAAACGGATCAGCAGGATATACGCTTGATATTGACGGGCAGTGAACCTGAGAAATCTGTTTATTTTACGGGAAACCGGGATGAAATTGTATGTTCCTCAGAAAAAACGAATGCAGATATTTATCTGAATCCGCAAGATTTTGCATTTGCAGAACAAAGCACGTTTTCTTTGCTTCGTGCCGGCGGCAACTGGTCGGTTCGCCCTGAAAGCGGAACGATCTTCTTGAACGGAGAGAAGATCAACGCCAATACGCCGCTCAAGCCGGGGGATGAAATCTTCTGGAACTTCACGCAAATGAGTGTGATGGAACAAGACCTTTTAGAAATCGTTCATTTTGCCCAGTTTGAAACAGCGTTAACAGAAACAGTCAAACCGAGTACAGAGATGCAGAAAAAATATCCGCAGTACAGAAGAACACCGCGGATGGTGTACGATCTGCCGGATGACCGCGTTTCCTTTAGTTTTCCCTCTCAGGAGAGCGATCAAACCAACAGAGGGCTGTGGCTCGTCATCCTGCCTCCGCTTGTGATGCTGATCGTGATGGGCGTAGTCGCCATCATCCAGCCGCGCGGCATATTTATACTTGTTTCTTTGGCGATGTTTATGATGACTCTCATTACCTCGACAGTGCAATATTTCCGGGATAAGAATCAGCGGAAAAAACGCGAGGAAAAACGGGAGCGTGTATATAAGCTTTACTTAGACAATAAACGGAAAGAGCTTCAGGCACTTGCTGAGAAGCAAAAGCAGGTTCTTGAATTTCACTTTCCTTCATTTGAAAAAATGAAATACTTAACAAGTGAAATCAGTGACCGAATCTGGGAAAAATCACTTGAAAGCAAGGATTATCTTCAGCTGCGGCTTGGGACGGGAACAGTCCCTTCGAGCTATGAAATCAATATGAGCGGCGGAGACTTGGCGAATCGTGATATCGATGACCTCATGGAGAAATCACAGCACATGCAGCGCGTCTATAAGGACATCCGCAATGCGCCGGTTACGGTCGATTTGGCGGAAGGTCCGATGGGGCTTGTCGGTAAATCCCAAATTGTAAAAAATGAGATTCACCAGCTGATCGGACAGCTGTCGTTCTTTAACAGCTATCACGATTTGCGTTTCGTTTTTATTTTTCATGAAGAAGAGTATAAAGACTGGGAGTGGATGAAGTGGCTTCCGCAATTTCAAATGCCCCATATTTATGCAAAAGGATTTATTTATAATGAGCAAACGCGAGATCAGCTTCTGTCTTCGCTTTACGAATTGATCAGAGAGCGCGATCTCGAAGATGACAAAGAAAAACTGCAGTTCAAACCGCATTTTGTATTTGTTATCACGAATCAGCAGTTGATCTCTGAGCATGTCATTCTCGAATATTTAGAAGGACAGCATGAGCATCTGGGCATCTCGACAATTGTCGCTGCGGAAACAAAGGAGAGCCTGTCGGAAAACATTACGACCCTTGTCCGCTACATCAATGAGCATGAAGGCGACATTTTAATTCAAAAGAAAAAAGCGGTAAGAATCCCGTTCCGTCTCGATCATCATCAGCGTGAGGACAACGAACGGTTCTCACGCACGCTGCGGACGCTGAACCACCAGGTCGGCATCACGAATTCCATTCCGGAAACGGTATCGTTCCTGGAGCTTTTTCATGCGAAGGAAGTAAAAGAAATCGGCATTCAGCAAAGATGGCTGACGAGCGAATCGTCGAAGTCGCTGTCAGTGCCGATCGGCTATAAAGGGAAAGATGACATTGTGTATCTGAACCTTCACGAAAAAGCACACGGTCCGCACGGCTTGCTTGCCGGGACAACGGGATCTGGGAAAAGTGAATTTCTCCAGACCTACATTCTGTCACTTGCAGTGCATTTTCATCCGCACGAAGCGGCTTTCTTATTAATTGACTATAAGGGCGGAGGAATGGCGCAGCCGTTCCGCAACATTCCCCACCTCCTAGGCACGATCACTAATATTGAAGGAAGCAAAAACTTCAGTATGCGTGCGCTTGCTTCCATTAAAAGCGAGCTGAAAAAAAGGCAGCGTCTGTTTGACCAATATCAAGTCAATCACATCAATGACTATACAAAGCTGTACAAGCAGGGGAAAGCAGAAGTGGCGATGCCTCACTTGTTCTTAATCTCTGATGAGTTTGCCGAGCTGAAAAGCGAGGAGCCAGATTTTATCAGGGAGCTTGTCAGCGCCGCACGTATCGGGCGAAGCCTCGGCGTTCACTTGATTTTGGCGACACAGAAGCCAGGCGGCATCATCGACGACCAGATCTGGAGTAACTCGCGCTTTAAAGTAGCGCTCAAGGTCCAGGATGCCACCGACAGTAAAGAAATTTTGAAAAACAGCGATGCCGCAAACATTACCGTAACAGGCCGAGGCTATTTGCAGGTCGGAAACAATGAAGTGTATGAGCTGTTCCAATCTGCATGGAGCGGGGCGCCTTACTTAGAGGAAGTCTACGGAACAGAGGATGAACTCGCGATTGTCACAGATACGGGTCTGATTCCGCTTTCTGAGGTTGATACCGAAGATATTGCGAAAAAAGACGTTCATACTGAAATTGAAGCTGTCGTTGACGAAATTGAACGCATCCAAGATGAAATGGGAATCGAGAAGCTGCCAAGCCCTTGGCTGCCGCCGCTTGCGGAACGTATTCCGCGCACTCTTTTCCCTTCAGACGAAAAAGACCATTTCCACTTTGCATATGTCGATGAACCTGATTTGCAAAGACAGGCGCCGATTGCTTATAAGATGATGGAAGACGGAAATATCGGCATATTCGGCTCTTCGGGCTACGGAAAATCAATTGCAGCCGCGACGTTCCTGATGAGCTTTGCGGACGTGTACACACCTGAGGAGCTTCATGTCTATATCTTTGATTTCGGAAACGGAACGCTTCTGCCATTAGCGAAGCTCCCGCATACCGCGGATTACTTCCTGATGGACCAGTCAAGAAAAATTGAAAAGTTCATGATTCGAATCAAAGAAGAAATTGACCGACGTAAACGTCTGTTCAGGGAAAAAGAAATCAGCCACATCAAAATGTACAATGCGCTTAGCGAGGAAGAGCTTCCATTCATTTTCATCACCATTGACAACTTTGACATCGTCAAGGATGAGATGCATGAGCTTGAATCGGAATTTGTCCAGCTTTCCAGAGACGGGCAGAGCTTAGGAATCTACTTCATGCTGACGGCAACGCGTGTTAATGCTGTCCGCCAGTCATTGTTAAATAACTTGAAAACAAAGGTTGTCCATTATCTCATGGATCAATCTGAGGGATATTCCATTTATGGCCGTCCGAAGTTCAATCTTGAGCCGATCCCGGGGCGCGTCATCATTCAAAAAGAAGAGCTTTATTTCGCGCAAATGTTCCTGCCTGTTGACGCTGATGATGATATCGGCATGTTCAATGGGCTGAAATCAGACGTTCAGAAACTTCAAGAGCGCTTTGCTTCAATGGAGCAGCCGGCACCGATTCCGATGCTGCCTGAGAGCTTGTCGACGAGAGAATTTTCTCTCCGCTTCAAGCTGGAACGCAAGCCTTTATCTGTACCGATCGGGCTTCATGAAGAAACAGTCAGCCCAGTCTATTTTGATTTGGGCAAGCATAAGCACTGCCTGATTTTAGGCCAGACTCAGCGCGGGAAAACAAACGTTCTAAAAGTCATGCTTGAACATCTGCTTGATGATGAGACCGAAATGATCGGCCTATTTGACTCGATTGACCGCGGCTTATCTCATTATGCGAAGGAATCAGATGTTTCATATTTGGAAACGAAAGAAGATATTGAGCAGTGGATTGAAACAGCAGAAGATATTTTCAAAACAAGAGAAGCCATGTATGTAGAAGCCGTCCGCCAAGGAGACGCGCACAATCTGCGATTCTCACAAGTGGTGCTGATGATTGACGGGATAACGAGATTCCAGCAGACGATTGATACGAGAATACAAGACCGTCTCGCTAACTTCATGAAATCATACGCTCATCTTGGCTTCAGTTTTATCCCGGGTGGTAACCACAGCGAATTCTCAAAAGGCTATGACTCCTTGACGACAGAGATGAAGCAAATCCGCCACGCGATTCTGCTGATGAAAAAATCTGAGCAAAATGTCATTCCTCTCCCGTACCAAAGACAGGAGCCTGAGATTCAGCCGGGCTTCGGATATGTTGTGGAAAACGGGAAGGAGCAAAAAGTTCAAATTCCTTTATGTTCTGCTGAAAGGGAGAGTGCTAGATGACAGAACAACGAAAAAGCTTGATCAAGTTAATATCCGCCGTCATCATCATTTTGCTGCTGCCGGTTTTGTTTTTCCGATTTATTGGAGACGATCCGACGAAAAAAGCAGTCAATTCCACCCGGCAAATCGCGGTGGTGAATGAAGACACTGGTGTATTGAGTGATGAGGTAAAGTCTGATGAAGAGGACAAATCCGCCCAGTTCGGCAAGGAAGTAGCGGCTGTTCTGGGGGAACGTCCTGATTATTCGTGGACGGTCGTAAACCGAAGCGCGGCTGAGACCGGTCTCGCTTCAAAGAAATACGATGCGATCGTCTACATTCCCTCAGACTTCTCAAAAAACATTTTGAGCTATGACAAAGACCATCCACAAAAAGCAACGCTGGAATTCAGCATTCAAGATAATCTGAATGCGGTCAACAAAGAAAAAGTTCAGCGTGAGCTTGAGGATGCCCAAAAGACAATGAACAAAAAAATGTCGGCCTTATACTGGAACTTTGTGTCGCAAAAAGTGGACAACATCAGAGGAGAATTTGACAAAATCGTCAATAAAGAATCTGAATTCCAGAATGTCATGTACAACTTTTACAAACCAAGCTCTAATGATTTAGCAGGTGAAATCAAACAGCAAAAAGACTTAATCGATGAGCTGAAGAAATCAATGAATGAAGCGCAAGGCACGACAAAAGAAAAAGCTTCTACAGCGGAGGAAGCCAAAAACACGCTGAAAGAATTCATTGATACAGTTGAAAGATACAAAGAATATCAAGAGAATCAGAAAAAGCTGCTTTTGGCAGCCCAGGATTCAACACAGCAGCAAATCCGGACAGGCCTAGACGCCATCCAGGCACAGCAAAAGGCGAATCAGTTCAGCGAACGCATGAGCGGATTGGCAACTGGGATCAGCCAAGCGAAGACACAGCTCGGACAAACCAGCAATGTGCTGGCAAACGCCCAGAGAGTCAGGGAGGGCCAAGTGCCTCAGCAGGAACTTGGCATGGCGAAGATCCAAAGTGATTTAATCGATCAATATCAGGCCGCATCAAGACAGGCAGCACTAAATCAGGTTTATGAATTGCTTGTCCCGGCACGCCGGGCATTGACAGTTGACAAAGGGGAAGACCCAACGGAAGAAGATGGCTCTGACAACGATGATCAAAATCAAGATAAAGATCCGAAAGAAGAAGATCCTGAAGAACTGAAAATCGATCTTGAAAAACAGCGTGAAGAACTGAAAAGCATTGCCGCTGATATCCAGGACATTTCAGATAATCTGAAAGAGCCTGAAAAAGAGGACTCTACTCCAGAGCCGGATACAAATTCCGGAAATAATGATGGAGACGGGACAATTCCAAATGATCAAAATGGTAATTCTGGAGAAGACAATAACAGCAGTGATACCGGTAATGACGGACAAACGGACGGCAATACTCAGGATCAGGACCAGCAGCAGGGAACTGACGGTCAGAAGCAGAACGATGATGCCTCTAATGGCGAGTCGAACAGCGGACATACCGAAACGGGTACATCTGCTGAACAGACTGCTTCATCTGATTCAGCCCTTCAATTGATCCGGCTGGCAAATGAAGACAGAACCGGAGATTCAGGAGACGACGGCGGCACGACTCAGCCTGAAGATGACGGTGAGGTTTCGGATATTGCAAAAGCAAAAGAACAGCTCAGCAAAGCGTCTGAGCGAATCAAACAGATCGAAGAAGAGCTCGAAGAAAAAGAAACGGCTCATAATGAAGAGCTGAAAAAGAAACTAGAAGAACTAAAAGAGCAAATGGATGGTCTCAACGATGAAATAGATGATCTCAAAGGCCAAGTGAAAACGCTCGAAGATAAACTTAAAAAGCTTGAAGCGAAACGCAAGCAAGAACTTGAAGGTATTTATAGAGATATGTATAATGCCATTCAAGAACTTGAAAATAAAGCTCAGCTGCCATTTACCGAAGCAATCTATATAAATAAAGAAAATATAAATGCAGCAATGAGATATTATAAATATCTATCTGTTTATGACTCTGTCTTATCCGGCACGATAGACAGCGCTGCGAAAACCAATGCCATTGAAGGCAAGCAGGGCAACGTCAAATCCGTACTGGCTCTCACACCTGAAGAATCAGCCAGCTGGGAAGCTCTCAAAAACAACACGATGCAAACTGATGAAGACATTAACAGCTTCATCGACGGAATGACCAAATTTGCGGACGACTACAGCGGCTATATCCGCGACTCTCAAGCAGGAGTTCTCGACGAACTGACGAACATCTCTGAAAGTGCCGCAAAAGCGACAGAACAGCTGGTAACGGGCGCAACGCAGGAATCTGCGACGTTCAGCAACGATGGACTGTCTGGCACAATGGCACTGAATGTCCAAGATACGGTCGGTCAGGAAGTGCTGCAAATGTCAGACATGATGGGTTCATTGTCTGATCGCCAGTCAGGCATCATTGATTACACAACCAATATGCAGCAAAGCGTCAATGATGTTCAAGCAAAAGCCGACACCTTAAACAACAACTGGGGGAAAAATGTCGCCTCCACGAAACTCGTGCGCAATGACGTATACGGCATACTCGGAAATACATTAGTAGACGGGCAAAACAATGGCTATGTGTATGATTACTTGGCGAATCCGCTTAAAATCAGCGGAGAGGTTCCGGAAGAGAAAACTCAGACGGTACCGCCGGTTGTCATCCTTGTCATTGTGTTGATCAGCAGTCTGTTAATCGGCTATTTTAGCTCGTATTACCAAAACGCGCCGCTTCTCGTCAAAGGAGCGCTATTCGGAATTCTGAATATCCTTGTCGGACTCATGATCAGCTTGTTCGGTTTGAATATTTATTCACTGCCGGACGATCAAACGATTAAGTGGTCAGTGTTTACGATTCTATTGCTGGTCGCAAGCTCTGCCTTCATCCGGACGGCGTTCAGATTCGGATCGATCCCTGGATGGGTTGCTTCAGCGGCAATGATTCTATTCTATGTTGCGCCGCTTATTGATTTGATCATGCCGAACTTTACATTTGAAGATCCGGTTTCGAAAGTATATATCGACATCCAGTACGGTACTGGGCACTTGTTTACAATGGGAATAACAGTTCTGCTAATCATTACGGTGATTGCCGCGGCTCTGCCGCTGATTATCCGGCTGATGGCTGAACACACAGCAGAAAGCGATGAAACGTATGAAGCGTAATCGCAGCATGGAAAAGGGGATCATGATTTGTATGCTCTCCTTTTCCCTTTTCATACCCTCTGCCGCCGCTGCCCAAACCGAAGAAAATACAGATGTCGCGCCAAACCAGTATCAGAAAAAAGACATCGAAATTGATACGAATTATTTACATGAAGATACCTACTATGAAGAGAAAACAGAACTGCCTGAGGAACAGAAGGATATCACTTTTGATAAACCGAAGGACAAGGACGCCGAGCTGATAAAAGATTTGTTTACATCAACAAATGCCCAGGATTCCAACACGATTGCGGCCCAGTCCAAACAGCTTGGAATTACATTTGCTGAAAAGCCAATGACAAAGGCGTCATCAACGGAAACAGAGAATGAACAAGAAACATCATCATTGCTGCTGCCGATGATCTATGTCGTACTGATCCTGCTCGGAATTGCAGGTATCGTGTTCCTCATCCCAAAAGTCACAGCGCAGGAAAACAAGAAGGCATAGGCCGCGTGCTTGTGTTGTGTAAAAGCGGTGCCGTACAATAATAACGGAAAAGGAGGTTTCCAATGGAACTTTATATCATCACCGGAGCGTCAAAAGGGCTGGGTCAAGCCATTGCATCACAGGCTTTAGAGAAGGGTCATGAAGTCCATGCCTTATCCAGAACGAAAGCGGATGTGTCTCACGAAAAACTGACGCAGCATCAAATAGACCTCATCAATCTTGAAGAAGCTGAACAGCAATTTGAAACATTGCTCTCATCCATCGATCCAGATCGTTATTCTGGTATTACCCTGATCAATAACGCCGGAATGGTAACGCCGATCAAACGCGCCGGCGAAGCGTCTCTTGACGAGCTTCAGCGGCATTATCAGCTGAACCTGACTGCACCCGTGCTTTTGAGTCAGCTGTTTACAAAACGGTTTGCTTCATACAGCGGCAAAAAGACGGTTGTCAACATTACATCTGGAGCCGCCAAAAATCCATATAAGGGATGGAGCGCGTATTGCAGTTCAAAAGCCGGGCTCGACATGTTTACGAGAACATTCGGATTTGAACAGGAGGATGAAGAGCTGCCAGTGCACATGATTTCGTTTTCACCAGGTGTGATGGACACTGAGATGCAGGCCGTCATCCGTTCTTCATCGAAAAAGGATTTCCACCACATTGAACGGTTCCGGAAATTAAATGAAACAGGAAGCCTTCGCAGTCCGGACTTTATTGCCGGCACGCTGCTTTCTTTATTAGAAAAAGGGACGGAAAACGGAAGAATTTATGATATGAAAGAGTTTTTGTAGAGCAGATATTTTCTGCTCTTTTTTTTATAAAAAAAGGCTGCAGCCAGAGCATTTATTGAACAGCGGCATATACTGACTGAAACGCTGCTTTTAGGGTATAACAATGATGATAAGAAGATCAAAATGATGTGACATAAGAATTGAGTTTCTCTGCAAATTATGTTAGGATTCTAAAAATATCTAAAGGAGGGGTTTCCATGAGAAAGGTTACATTAATGGATGTTTTCACCCATCCAATTGCACAAAAATATCTTCAGCGTTCCGGCGTGGCACATGCGATTGCCTGCGCTTATCATGCATACAGGCTGTCTGTGAAGGCTGACATCAATCCTGATTTAGCAGCAAAAGCAGCACTGCTTCATGATATCGGCCATTATGAATGGTATACAGACGGAAAGTGGGATTATGAGAAATACAAAAGAAATGACATCCATGCCATTAAAGGGGCAGAACGGGCGCATAAGCTTCTGATTCGGCTTGGCGAGGAACCGAAAGCGGCAAAAGAGATTGCCCTGGCCATTTTGCTTCATACAGATTCCTATTTGCCTGAAGGCGAATTAGATAAAAACACGCTGCAGCAGATTGTCAAAAAAGCGGACGAACTGGATGAAGAGCCGGGCGGCCACCATCATTACCGCCAAATTGATCCTTCAACCGCACGAAAAAAAATAGAAAAGCTGGACCAATTAATCGACCAAGCCCAGGCATCCGTGATAAAGCCTGTATAAGTACGGAACAGCGGCCAGCTTTCTTCGCTGTCTCCGCTTCATCGACACTTCCTTTACACCCGCTTCCAAACGTATTCTCCTAAAATCTCCGCACCCCTTTGTTTTATCAGGGAAGCCTGTGTCATTATCCATAAGCGCGGCATAAGCTGAGATAAAACACACAAAGGGGATAAAAGTATGGTCAATCAAGGTAGTCCGCAACTGGTCTCTTTAGTCGATCCTTATGTCTATCAGACCATTAAAAAGCTCATCGGCTCAAGGTTCGTTATACAGACAGTACGAGATACGGTCAGAGGCAGACTGATCGATGTAAAACCTGACCATATCACAATTGAAGGAGCCCGAAATTCTGTTTGTTTGATCAGAATCCAGCACATGATTTCCGTCACGCCAGATTACAGTGAGCGGGTCTAACAGTGCTTGCGCATGAAAAATAGGCGTACACCGGGACGTCCTATTTTTCAGTTAAGCGCTGTAAAAACGCACTGGGATACATTGTTCCATCAAGGTCAAAACCGGCAAATTCCTGATAGTCACCATCTAAAAAACAGAAAGTGACGCCGTACACCGTATAGCAGGAACGGACTGAAGCATGCTGGCCGACCCTAAAATGATAACCGTCTGAATCTTTTACATACATTCGGGATTTCCCGGCAAATGGGGCACAGAGGCGTGCTGCCTCACCAAAACATTCGAATCCGGCGATTTTGCCGTCTTGGCTGATATCCAGCAGGAGACAATCATTGACCTTAAGCTCCTCATACCGCATATTTCTGTTCTTTTCCGGAGGATGAACATAGATAAAAGCCAGTTCTGAATCTGTATCGTATGTCACGGCCTTCATTAGCAACACTCCTCTCATTATATTAAGAGTTCTGATATGAGTTCATTTTTGTTACAATGATGGGGTATAAGTTCTTTTATCTGACAGACAAAGAAAAACTAGGAGGAACAAAGCTTGTTGAAATCAAAAGTCCATTTTTGGACATTGCAGATTTTATTTGTTTTGCTGATTATTTATGTAGCAACAAAAGTTTCATTTGTATTTCAGCCGTTCATTGTTTTTATCTCGACATTGTTTTTCCCGATGCTGATTGCGGGAATTTTGTATTTCATATTTAATCCGGTCGTCCGCCTGCTTGAGAAAAAAATTCCGCGGACATTATCCATTCTATTGATCTATTTACTGTTTATCGGTTTGCTTGCCTTCGTTTCAGCGTCAGTCGGGCCTGTCATCACATCCCAGGTGACCGGGCTGTTCAACAACCTTCCTGATTACATAAAACAGATTCAGGCGCTGACAAAGGATTTGTCTCATTCCCAATGGTTTACCTGGATGATGAATCAGGATTATGTATCAATATCAAAAATTGAACAGTCATTGACAAGCTTTCTCCAAAACCTGCCGCAAAATATCACGTCCAGTTTATCTGCGGTGTTTGGCGTCGTGACAAACATCACGCTTGTTATTATTACTGTTCCATTTATCCTTTTTTACATGCTGAAAGACGGATACCGCTTTCCGCATTTGGCGGTAAAAATTCTTCCGGCTTCTTATCGGACAGAAGGCTTAAAGATTTTTAAAGATTTATCAGATACGCTTGCGGCTTATTTCCAGGGACAGCTGTTAATCTGTCTATTTGTCGGGACAGCGTGCTTTATCGGCTATTTAATTGCCGGACTGCCGTATGCCCTGATTCTTGGGATTGTCATGGCGATTACCAATATCATTCCTTATGTCGGGCCTTTTCTCGGTGCCGCGCCGGCTGTTATTGTCGGTTTTATGGACTCGCCGGCTAAAGCGCTGTTTGCGATTATTGTGGTTGTCATCGTTCAGCAGCTGGACGGAAACCTGCTGTCTCCTCTTGTAATCGGAAAACGGCTGAATACGCATCCGCTTACGATTATTTTGCTGTTAATCGGTGCGGGAAGCTTCGGCGGAATTCTCGGCATGATTTTAGCGGTGCCGGTTTATGCGGTAGTGAAGGCGTTCTTCCTGAATATTGTCCGCTTGATCAAACTGCGCCAGCGGTCACGCCTCGAAGAAAACGCAAAGCCCGCTGAATAGGCGGGCACCATTTGCGGCTCTTTGCATATGATGCTGTAAATCAATGCGGAGGTGGGGAAATGCCTGCAATTGTGGGGCCGATTTATATCATGTCAGTTACGGGTAATGCCGCGGCAAGCTTTGGAGACGTATTTGCGATTTCGCCCAAAAGCATCGCTCATTCAGGGGCGGGGTCAGGCACATTTCAGCTTGGTGACTTTGTGAAGATTAACAACCAAACGAGTAAAACTCTCTTCAAAGATGCCGATATCATTGATGAAACAGTTTCGTTTAACGGGTAACAGCCTTTTCACAAGAGGCTGTTGCTTTTTTATTGTATAATATGGGTAGTCTTTGAATAGAGAGGTCATGTTATGAAAATCAGAAAAGCAAATATCAATACGCAAACCGGAATGATCACGGACGTGTATCTGCATGAAAACAGAAAAGAACTGCGCACGCTTGTAGCGGTCCCGCAACTGGAGTGGAGCACGATCATTTCCTATGAAGAAGATAAAGCAACTCTGCCTGAACGGCTGGAAGCTTCGTTGCGCCGGCATACAGAGGAAGCCCCTGCTGCTGAGCTGGCCAAAAAAATCATTCATTGGGTAACAGAAATGTAAACCGCGTTTGAAAGTTTAGCTCCTGCCTGATCAGGTGATAATGAAAACAAACAAGACGGGAGGACAGGCTTTTGAGTGAAGATAAAATGGATCTCTATTTGCAGCAAGGAATGTATGGACCTTTGGAGACAAAGCCTGACGAGCGCCATTTGTTTTTAGGCTCTTTAAGAGAAAGAGTCGTTTTGGCATTGACGAAAGGACAAGTGCTTAGAAGCAAACCGTATAAAGAAGCGGAACACGAGTTGAAAAACAGCCATAACGTTACCCTTTTGATTAATGGAGAGCTTCAGTACCAGTCTTATTCTCCTTATATCCAAATGGCGAATCGATACGGAGTGCCCTTCAAGATTGTATCTGATCTTCAGTTTCATACGCCTTTAGGCCTCGTCATTGCGGTTGACATCGCTGTGAATCGTGAATTGATATATATTCAGGACGACATTTATAATCGGTCAGTGCTGAAATCTTAAGAGACAAACGGGCCGTTTGTCTTTTTATTCATGGCAATTCACTTACAACTGGAGATAAGATATAATGTTCTCATACTGATGGCGGGGAGGCCGGCTATGAAAAAAGCACTTATTTGTATTGATTATACGAATGATTTTGTGGCGAGTGACGGAAAATTGACCTGCGGGGAGCCCGGCAGAATGATTGAAGAGGCGATCGTCAATTTAACCGAAGAATTCATCACAAACGGTGATTACGTCGTATTAGCAGTAGATTCTCATGATGAAGGGGATCAATATCACCCCGAAACCCGTCTTTTTCCTCCGCATAATATAAAAGGCACGGAAGGAAAAGATCTGTACGGAAAGCTTTTGCCTCTATATCAGAAACATGAACATAAACCTAATGTTTACTACATGGAAAAAACGAGATATTCTGCTTTTGCGGGAACTGATTTAGAGCTCAAACTCAGAGAGCGGCAGATTGGCGAACTGCACCTTGCAGGTGTCTGCACAGATATTTGTGTGCTACATACGGCCGTTGACGCATACAACAAAGGTTTTCAGATTGTTGTGCATCAACAGGCTGTTGCCAGCTTTAATCAGGAGGGGCACGCATGGGCTCTTTCCCATTTTGCAAATAGCATCGGAGCGCAAGTGGCAGAGTAAGGAAGGGGAAAAACAGTGTTAGAGTACGGATTTAAAGATGACAGCCTGTCATTGCATACAGACCTTTATCAGATCAATATGGCGGAAACGTACTGGAGAGACGGCATTCATGAAAAGAAAGCGATTTTTGAGCTGTTTTTCAGAAGGCTTCCGTTTGAAAATGGCTATGCCGTATTTGCGGGCTTGGAAAAAGCCATAGAGTATCTGGAAAATTTCAAGTTTACGGATAGCGATTTGAGTTATTTACAAGATGAACTGGGGTACCAAGAAGATTTTATCGAATATTTGCGCGGCTTGACTTTTACAGGTTCACTTTACTCCATGAAAGAAGGAGAGCTTGTTTTTAATAATGAGCCGATTATGAGGGTGGAGGCGCCCCTGGTTGAAGCGCAGCTGATTGAAACGGCTCTGCTCAACATTGTGAACTATCAAACATTAATCGCAACAAAGGCTGCCCGGATTAAAGGCGTCATCGGTGATGAAGTTGCGCTTGAATTTGGAACAAGGCGGGCACATGAAATGGATGCGGCCATGTGGGGAGCGAGAGCAGCCTTAATCGGCGGCTTTAGCGCGACAAGCAATGTAAGAGCCGGAAAGCGCTTTAATATCCCGGTTTCCGGCACACATGCGCATGCGCTTGTGCAGGCTTACCGTGATGAATATACAGCCTTCAAAAAATACGCGGAAACGCATAAGGATTGCGTCTTTTTAGTCGACACGTATGACACGCTTCGTTCAGGCATGCCGAATGCGATTAGGGTTGCCAAGGAATTTGGCGACCGCATTAATTTCATTGGCATCCGCCTGGACAGCGGCGATTTGGCGTACCTGTCAAAAAAAGCCCGTAAAATGCTTGATGAAGCAGGATTTACAGATGCGAAGGTGATTGCTTCAAGCGATTTGGATGAGCACACCATTATGAATTTAAAGGCTCAGGGAGCGCGCATTGATGTCTGGGGTGTCGGTACGAAGCTGATCACTGCCTATGACCAGCCGGCTCTCGGCGCAGTTTATAAACTCGTTGCCATTGAGGAAGACGGGAAAATGGTCGACACGATCAAAATTTCATCCAATCCTGAAAAAGTGACGACACCGGGCAGAAAGAAAGTCTACCGAATTATCAATCAGTCCAACCATCATTCTGAAGGCGATTATATCGCGCTTTATGATGAGCAGGTGAATGATCAGAAGCGGCTCAGAATGTTCCATCCGGTCCATACATTCATCAGCAAATTTGTCACAAATTTTTATGCGAAGGATCTTCATGAGCTGATTTTTGAAAAGGGAATTCTTTGCTACCAAAACCCTGAGATTTCAGACATACAGCAGTATGTGCAGGATAACCTCAGCCTGCTTTGGGAGGAATATAAAAGAATCAGCAAGCCGGAGGAATACCCGGTTGATTTAAGCGAGGACTGCTGGAGCAATAAAATGCAGCGGATCCACGAAGTGAAAAGCAGAATTGAAGAAGAGCTTGAGGAAGAATAAATAAAAACTGGCCTTTCGTTCGCGAAGGGCCAGTTTTTTTTATGAATATATTATTTTTCATGTTTAGACAATTTTCGTCAAAATATTTGATATACTTAGGGGTGAAAGCCGCGCGTATTGTAAGGGGGATTAATCAATGAGGGTGTTTGTTGCAAGACAGCCTATTTTTAATAGAAAAGAACAGGTTGTTGCTTATGAACTGCTGTATAGAGAAAGCGAAGAGAACGTATATAGCGCTAAAGACGGCGATCAGGCAACAACAGATTTGGTGATCAACAGCTTTTTAAACATCGGAATTGAGAAGCTGACGGAAGGAAAACGCTGTTTTGTTAATTTTACGGAAAGCCTGATGTTTTCGAATCTTCCCACCTCCTTCAATCCGAAACAGCTTGTCATTGAAATCCTTGAAGATATACCGATCACGCCGGCCCTCATTTCTAGATGCAAAGAATTGAAAAAAATGGGGTATATGCTGGCGCTCGATGATTTTTATGCAATAAACCCGCAAAATGAGGACTTATTGGAAAAGCTCATGAGCTATATTGATATATTGAAAATTGATTTTCTCAAAACAACACGAATGGAACGCAGAAAAATTTTGCAAACCTACAGCTGCAGCGGCTTAATTTTTTTAGCAGAAAAGGTAGAGACCCGAAAAGAATATAAACAGGCAGTTCAAGATGGCTTTCAATTATTCCAAGGCTACTTTTTCAGCGAGCCGCGCATCATCAGCGGGCATGACCTGTCGACTCATTTTTATTCTTACTATGAACTGCTTAACGAACTGAGCAAAGAGCAGCCTAACATAAAGCGTGTAACAGAGTACATAGAGCGGGATTTATCACTGTCCTATCAAATTTTAAAATTTTTAAACTCATCCCACAGCCGTTTGAGCCAGAAAATTGAAAGCATTCAGCAGGCCATTATGCTGCTTGGATTTAATGAAATCAAACGGTGGATCTATATTCTTTCCTTTAAGGATTTAAGCAGAAAAGGGCATTCCAGCAAGCACGAAATCATTAAGATTTCTTTGATAAGAGCAAAGCTTTGCGAGCTGCTGGCGAGGAAGGCATCCCGGCCGCAGCCTGCTTCTTATATGCTGATCGGAATGTTTTCTCTCATAGACACGCTCCTGCATAGAGAAATAGAGGAAATTGTACAAGAATTGCCTTTGAAAGATGAAGTCGGGCAAGCGTTATTAGGCCATCAAAACGACTACTACCAAATGCTTGAGCTTGTGAAATTAATTGAAAGCAACAACTGGGACACTTGCTCGGAATTAGGCAATCAGCTGGACAAAGAAGAAGCGTATGAATGTTATCTTGAGGCTCTGGAATGGTGTCATAATCTTATGGACGCAAAATGATTGCGGTCCTCTGACCACCGCAAAGCAAGAATCATTCGGCTTTGCGTGCCGATAAGGCTGATATAGATGCCGTCGGGATTAAAGACCGTATCCACTTCATGCCGGACGCCCATTTGTTTGATCAGGCGCTTTATGGTTTGTTTATCGGACTGCTCGGCTGCGGTCAGAATGCGGCGCGAGAGCTCCCGCGAGCCCGCAATGCGGCTGAGCACCAGCTGAGCATCCGCAAAAATCCCTGCGGCCTGCTTCGCTGAACGGATAAAAGTATCTATATTGGAGGCAGGAGCGGGCGGACGGCGTATCTCATACGGATACACGTAAAACCAGGGATAACGATATCTCATGGGAGCACCTCACACAAAAGTGGTGTTTCTATATGTATAGATCCCCATTTGCTGAATATGACAAAGCGAAAAGACCACAACTTTAGCGTTGCGGTCTTTTTCGGTGTTTGTCGGTCAGGAAACGCCAAGAATCGCATATTCAATTTTGAAAATACGGTATGAAGGACTATAGTCTTGCTTAATAAAAATGTGAAACACGTTAAAATCAAGGGAATTAAGAATCTTTCTCAATTCGAGCAGAAATATCCGCTCTTGCCCATAGAAAAATAGTCCCGTTCTTGTTGTGATCTCTTTGAGTATAAGGACCTATTGATATTTGCGGTGTCACGCAGGATCTTTTTGCATACTTTTCGGTGAAAAATGAGCCGAAAGCAGATACACTATTAGTAACAGATCAAATACCTAGGACTCGTTCACCATACACAATTCATTGATCTTTCAAAAAAAGGAGTGTGGAAACGATGGAAAAGAAACTTGAAGAAGTAAAACAATTGTTATTCCGACTCGAACTTGATATTAAAGAAACGACAGATTCATTACGAAACATTAACAAAAGCATCGATCAACTCGATAAATACAATTATGCAATGAAAATTTCGTGAAAAAGACTTGGAAACAAGTCTTTTTTTTCGTTCTATCCATACAATTAATGGATAAAGTATTATATGATTGTTAAAAAACGAAAAACCTGCTGTCCTTTAAATGTTCCATTTAGTAAAATGGAATGGGAGGGGGGAAGTCGTTATTGAGCAGATATGTTTAGATTCTGTCCGGATCAAGGAGAAAATGAAGGAGATTGTAAGCCAAAAAATAAAGAATCAGGACTTGGAACGATATCTTCAGAATTTTATTGAGTCTAAGGATACTTTTGAGTTTGCCGATTTGGCACTTCATCATTATTTAGCTTTTAACGGTCAGGATCAAAAAGCAATCGAATGGCTTGCTGCCGGAATTGAATTGCTTATACTCTCATTCGATATTTATGATGACTTAGAGGATCAAGATAATGGAAATGCTGTCTGGATGAAGATTGACTCGTCTATCGCTTTAAATGCAGTTACAGCTCTTTACACCCTTAGTATACAAGTGATGTGTCAAGCTAGTCATGAACCAGAATTTTCACAAGAGATATTGAATTTTGCGTTACAATCAATTCAAGGCCAGCATGATGATATTGTGAATGCGCCGCAAACTGAAGAAGCCTGTATTGACATGATCAAAAATAAATCAGGAGCGCTAACGGCATTGCCTTGTGTAATGGGAGTAATGCTGGCAACAGGCAAATACCATCCCATCGTGGCTTCTTATTCTTATGAACTTGGGATTATTGCACAAATTGAGAATGATTACCAAGGTTTATATTATTTAAATAACGATTTTATTCAGAAGAAAAACACATTGGCATACTTATATTTAAGTAAACGTTTTAATGCAGCTTCTGCAGAAATCTTGAGTTGGTATGAAAATGCTGAGTTGTTCTTATCATTGAATCCCAAACAAATAAAAGAAAAATTAACTGAGGCAGGCGTAGTGCAATATTTACTTGTAATGAAACACTTGTCATTACAAAAACTAAAGAAAGAAATTGCTAGATTAGAATTGCAAGAGAATAAAATAAAAAAATTAATAACAGGAATCATAAAATAAAGGAGGATTTATATGCAGGAAATAGTCGGATACTTAGTAAAAAATCCAGAAGTTTTAGATGAGGTCATGGAAGGCAGAGCCTCTTTATTAAATATAGATAAGGAACAATTGAAAAGTATAGTTGATGCCTTTAGAGGGCTGCAAATTTATACAAACGGTAATTGGGTTCCTTCGTGAGGCTTTAATAAATGAAGGCATGGTACAACAAAGTTTCAATTATTTTGATTTTAGTCAGTTTAGTCTATGTAACTTATTTAACGTATATAAGTTCGAGTAAACTTTTAGTAGGTGCAGCAGTAGCCGAAAATCAAGACAATGAAGTCGTAATAACAAATATTGAGGAATTTTCTACGGCTTATTACTCAGGCATACAAAAAGGGGACGTCATCAAAAGTATCAATAATCAAAAAGTTAAGCGTCCTCTTGAAGTTCAAAAATATAATTCAAACCATGTGAGTTCAATAGTCGTCGAGAGAGATGGAGAAAAGGTTAGAATTAAGCCTGATTTAATGAATGATGGGAATTTTACTACTTTTGTTATCCCGCTAATATTTTATATAGCCTGTCTATTTTGTTGTTTCTTCATTCTAAAAATAAATGAATCGAAAAAACTACTATCTGCTTTGATTTTAATCGTTTTCTTGTTATCAGCTTCTTTAGCATACTTAAGTGCGGGCGGATCTGCAAAGGGGGATTGGTTAAGCAGATGTATAATGGTATTCACTTTAACATCTGTAATGTTTAACTATCTTCTTTTCTTGTATCAGTATTTTAAAGAACTAGGCACTGTGTTATTTAACAAAAAAGTTTTTATACTATATGCAATTCCAATACTAAATCTAGTTTTTGAATTGTTGCGAACTCAGCTTTTCTTTAGACATTATGTGCCTAAAATAAATTTACTTTCGTTCTTTATTTCATTTATAATCGTGAGCGTATATTTTGGATCTATTTTAATTAAAAGTAAGGATACTGAACAAGCACATATTATAAAAGTTCTTACCATAATTAATATCTTATCTTTTTCGCCGTTTTTGTTTTTATATATTATACCTTATGTATTCTTAAGCACTGATGGGATTTCTTCTTTTATAGCTGCTTCATTTATGTTCCTAATACCATTTTCTTTGGTTTATCAATTTATGACAAATAAAATTTATAATGTGGATTTTATTTTAAGTAGGTTAAAATATTATGGAATATTAGCATTAACGCCCACAATTATTTTAGTTACGGTATTTGAGTTAATAGGAAATCCAGCTGGAGATTTCTATTATTTTAGATTGGCGATTCTGATATATATTATTATGGTGGCTGTTTTTTATTATAAAGAAGTACTTGATTTCAGATTTAGATTAAAAAGGGTCTCGGAAAAATTCAATTATCAAGACAGTATATATAAATTCACGCAGATGATTAGAGACTCAACTTCCTTGACTCAAGTATTTGAAGAACTGAAAAATACTATACTTGAAGTCTCTCTTGTTAGCCGAGCACATGTATATGAAGTTTCAGCTGACGCAAGTATTGAACTATATGATGATGCGAACGTAAATTCAATTGAAAAAGTCTATCAAAAAGAATTTAGAAAAGTAACATCCGAAATAGGGAAAATCGTTGAATTTAATAAAGGTTTTGTCATGAAGATTGGTGAACGCGGTGGTAAATCATTTGTGATCCTTTGTTTATCTAAAATGAATACGCCTCGTCTCACACTCGAAGAACTTTCTTGGCTGAAAACTTTGGCTTTTTATACAAACGTATCGATCGAAAACGTCATGAAAATCGAAGAACTAATGAGTCATTTAGAAGAAATAAAACAACAAGAATCCAACCCCGTATGGCTCAAAAAACTCATGTACACGATCGAGGAAAAACAACGCTCCGATCTCGCCCGCGATCTCCACGATTCGGTTCTTCAGGACTTGATTTCCTTAAAACGCCAGTGTGAGCTGTTTTTGGGTGATTTTAAAAAGGATGACAATCCGTGCCGTGAAGAAGTGCAGGACAAGCTTGTACAGATGAATGAGCAGATGTCAGATGTGATTTCGATGACGAGGGAGACGTGTCATGAGCTGAGGCCGCAGCTTCTGTATGATCTTGGATTGGTGAAGGCGCTGTCGAAGCTGGTGGCGCAGCAGCAGGAGCGGGTTCCATTTCATATCCGTTTAAATACCGGCAGATTTACGGCTTCCCTTGATCTGGATTCGCAGCTGAATTTATACCGGATCATTCAAGAGTTTCTGTCTAATGCGGTCAAGCACTCTCAGGCGACGGATGTGCTGATTATGCTCATCAGTATACAAAACAAAATTGTTCTTCATTATGAGGACGATGGCGTAGGGTTTGACCTTGAAAAAAATACTGAACATTCCATGAGCATGGGGCTTTCTGGCATTAAGGAGAGAGTCAGGGCTTTAGATGGGCGCCTTCGGATTGAAACGAGTGAAGGAAAGGGCTTTAAGGCTGATATTGAAATCGAATTGTAATGGATTTATAACGGAAACGACTTGGCACAGGCCAAGTCTTTTTTATAAAATGGAAAAGAGTGAGTAAAAGGGAGGAAAACATGAAAAAGATACTAGTGATTGATGACCATCCGGCTGTCATGGAAGGCACCAAGACAATTTTGGAAACGGATTCGAATTTGTCTGTTGATTGTCTCAGTCCTGAACCGAGCGAACAGTTTATCAAGTAGCATGATTTCTCGTCATATGATCTCATTTTAATGGATCTGAATTTAGGCGGCGAGGTCAATGGGATGGAGCTTTCTAAACAGATTTTACAAGAGAATCCTCATTGTAAAATTATCGTGTATACCGGTTATGAGGTCGAGGATTATTTTGAGGAAGCGATTCGTGCGGGTCTGCACGGTGCCATCAGCAAAACGGAATCTAAAGAAAAGATCACCCAATACATATACCACGTACTCAACGGAGAAATTTTAGTCGATTTTGCTTACTTTAAACAGCTGATGACTCAGCAAAAAACAAAGCCGGCTCCTTCCTCTCAAAAAGAACAAGATGTGCTCACACCTAGAGAATGCCTGATTCTGCAAGAAGTTGAAAAAGGATTTACAAACCAAGAAATCGCAGATGCCCTTCACTTAAGCAAGCGGTCCATTGAATACAGCCTGACATCGATTTTCAATAAGCTGAATGTCGGTTCCCGGACGGAAGCGGTTTTGATTGCGAAATCAGACGGTGTACTTTAAATGTTGGGGGTGTAGATGATGGATATGAAGCATACATTGCTTGAAGCGCTTGGTATTGAGATTGTTGAAAACACTGCGGAACGATGCGTTGCGGTCATGCCGGTGGATCATCGGACGGTACAGCCGTTCGGATATTTGCATGGAGGCGCTTCAGTGGCCCTGGCGGAAACCGCGGCGAGCGCAGGTGCACAGAACCTGATTGATCATACAACGCAAGCTTGTGTTGGTTTGGAGATTAACGCCAACCATTTAAAATCTGTTAAGGAAGGAACGGTAAAGGCGGTAGCCGAGCCCGTTCATGTAGGCAGAACGACGATTGTCTATCATATTCACATATATGACGAGCAAGAGAGGTTAATCTGTATATCCAGATGCACGCTGGCTGTCATCAAGAAATAAAAAAACAGCCGGAACTCTGCCTGTCCGGCTGCTTATTTTTATAAATAAGAATCCTTTTTTCGTTTTATCACAAAGTTTCTGATTCCGTTATAGTCATCCTGCACACTTCTCTCATCAAGCTTGACGCCGGAGTTATACGCAGCACGGCAGATCAAGTGTCCGCCGATAGGCGACGTAATAAAGATAAAGAGAATTCCAAGCAGGATTTTTGCGGAGAGTTCCCCTGACACAAACCACAAATAGAAGAAGACACCGAGCAGAATCATATTGACCCCCAATGTTGAGCCTTTAGAAGCAGCATGAGAGCGTGTAAACACATCTGGAAGGCGAAGCACTCCGAATGATGCAATGAGGCATACAAGAGCGCCAAGCAATATGAATACAGCCACAACCACCTTAGCGGTTTCGATCATTTTCGATAATCTCTCCTTTCTCCAGGAACTTAGAAAATGCGATTGTTCCGATAAATGATAAAATCCCCAGCAGCAAAATAATGTCCAAAAACGCACTTGTTTTCAGCAAAATGGAGACAAGCGCCGTGATCGCGATCAGATTGATGCCGATAGCATCCAGAGCCACGACCCGGTCGGGCACAGTCGGCCCTTTAATGACACGAATGACATACAAAAAGGTAGACACTGCCATAATGCCGAGCGCGATTTGCAGGATCAGCGTAAACATCAGCGGCTCACCTCCTGTATGGCTTTTTCAAAAGACTCCCGAATATCAAAAATCGCTTTTTCCGCATCCTCGATATCCATTGCATGAATATAAAGTATTGTTCTGTCATCAGAAATATCCATCACCAAGGTTCCCGGCGTTAATGTAATGAGCAGGGAAAGCAGGGTGATTTCCCAATCTTTCGTCAGTTCAGTTTTAAAAGCAAAAATGCCCGGTCTGATATTCATTTTTGGTGATAAAACGGATTTCATCACGCTGACATTGGCAAGGTACAGTTCCTTTATAAAAATGAAACAGAGCTTGATGATAGAAAACATTTTCCATAGATAAAACTGGCGAGTGAAAAAGCGCCGGAAGAAAAAGAGAGAGAGCATTCCCAGAATATAGCCTGTAATGAATCCTGCGGCGCTTGGACTGTTGCTTAAGAACATCCAGCAAAAAGCGAGAAACACATTTAATAAAATTTGAAATGCCATGCGATCTACTCCTTCAGAACAGCTTCAATATATTTTTCCGGATTCAGCAGCGTCTCGGCCGCTTGATCAACGTAAGGCGACACCCATTCTGTACCCAATCCGAAGAGAAGAGACAGCAAGAGAAAAATAGCTGCCGGATAAAGAAGCCCTTTAGCTGTTCGATGATTTGGTTTTGGCGTTTCTTTTTCTTCGCCCCAAAACGCATGTATAAAGATTCGCAGCACAGAGTACAGGACAAGCAGACTCGAAAGCAGAATCAGCATGGATATCGTAAATTCACCTTCTGCGAAGCCGCCCTCCGCAATTTTAAATTTGCCGACAAATCCGCTCAGTGGCGGAATGCCAGCAAGAGAAATAGCGGAAATGAAAAACATCCATCCAAGAACAGGATAGCGTTTGATCAGTCCGCCCATTTTATGCAGGCTCGCAGTTCCAGTCAATGCGATCAGCGTGCCCGCCAGCATAAATAAAGCGCCCTTAATCAGCATATCGTGAATCAGATAGTAAATGGCGCCTTGAATGGATGCGGGGGTGTGTACTGCCACACCAAACAAAATCACGCCGACAGCGGTAATAATGTTATAGATCACAATTTTCATGACATCTGAATAAGCGAGTGAACCGATTACACCGAAAATCACAGTCAGCGCCGCCAGCCAAATCATCAGCTGATGGGTAAAGGCTGTATCGTGAATAAAAATCAATGTGAAAACCCTCGTAATCGCATATAATCCGACTTTTGTCAGTAAAGCGCCGAACAATGCGGAGATTGCCGCCGGAGGCGCGTAATAAGAGCCTGGAAGCCAAAAGTAGAGGGGGAAGATTCCGCCCTTCATGCCAAATACCAAAAGCAGCAGGACACCAATCACAGTGATCAGCCCGGTTTGTCCAGATTCAGTGATTTTTACGCTAAGATCCGCCATGTTTAACGTGCCTGTTACCGCGTATAAAAACCCGACACCTATGACGAACAGGGCAGACGATACGATATTAAACACAATATATTTAAGGGATTCCCGCAGCTGAATTTTTGTGCCGCCTAATACAATCAGCATATAGGAAGCAATGAGCAGAAGCTCAAAAAATACGTACATATTAAATAAATCGCCTGTTAAAAACGCCCCGCTGACGCCGGCAAGCAAGAACTGCACGCCGGAGTAATAAAAGGAACGCTCACGTTTTTCACCGACGGAACGGAAGGAATAAAGCCCAACCAATAAACCGATGACCGCTGTTGTGAGAACGAGCAGGCTGGCGAATTGGTCTGCGACGAGCACAATGCCGTACGGTGCTTTCCAGCCGCCTAAGCTAAGTGTTTGGATACCTTTTGTGAAGACAGTCTGTACAAGTATGCCGCTGATCACAATCCCGATAGCCGATGCCGCAGTGCTGAAGATCCGCATGAGCATAAGATTTTTCGTCATGAAAATCAGCAGAATGGCCGACAGAAGCGGGATCAGGATTGGCAAAATAACAAAATTATTCATGTTGATCATTTCCCCTCATTTGATCCATATCGTCCGATTTCAATTCCTGATAAGCGCGAAAGGCCATGACCAGGATGAATGATGTAACGCCAAATGAAATGACAATTGCCGTCAAAATCAGGGCTTGCGGAAGCGGATCGACAAATGATTTGGCATGCTCGCTCAATATCGGAGCGGCGCCTTTCTTTAATCCTCCCATAGTCAAAAGCATTAAATGAACGCCATGGCTTAACAGTGCTGTTCCGATAATGACGCGAAGCAGGCTTTTAGACAGCAGCAAATACGTAGCAGCCATAAAAATAATACCGGCTAATACAGCCATTAAGATTTCCATTATTCTTCCTCTCCAATCGTTTGAATAATGGTCATCGTAATGCCTACGACAACAAGATAAACGCCTAAATCAAATATCGTCGCCGTGGCGAGCTCCGTTTTCCCAAAGATCGGCAGCTGAAAGTATCCGAATGTGTGGGTTAAAAAAGGAGCCCCGAAGACAAAGGAGCCAACGCCTGTTAATACAGCGAGCAGAAGGCCGGCTCCCGCGACATAAATGAAATTAACCGGCAAAAGGGAACGCACGGTTTTTAAATCATATGCCAGAAGCAACAGAACGATGGAAGAGGACGTGATCAGTCCGCCGACAAAGCCTCCTCCGGGCGCGTTATGCCCTGATAAAAATAAATAGAAAGAGAAAAGCAAAATGATAAAGGATACAAGTTTTGTCGCAGTCTGAAGAATTAAGTCATTTGTTTTTTGTTCATTCACCGCTTTTCCCCTCCTCTTTTACTTTTGTTTTAATCATGCTGTAAATGCCGAGAGCGGCTATTGTTAATACCGTAATTTCAAACATTGTATCAAATCCCCTGAAATCAACGAGGATGACATTGACGACATTGTCCCCTCCGCCGAGATCGTGGCTGTGTTTTACAAAGAAGGATGCAATGCTGTCTTTTGTCCGCTGGCTTGAGGATGCGATGCCGAGCAGAGTAACGATCGTCCCGACTCCTAAAGAAATGATAAAATTCGTCATCCGGAACGTTCTCGTTTTTGTTTTCAATCTCAGTTTCGGCAAATGATAGAAGCAAAGCAGAAACAGTGCCACAGAAATCGTTTCAATGACAAGCTGAGTCAATGCCAAGTCCGGCGCTCTGAAAATGACAAAAAACAATGCAAGCGCATAACCGACAACACCAAGTGAAATGATCGCCGTCAGTCTTGACCTAGCAAAAACAGTCGCCACTGTGGCGCTGATCATGACAAGCGTCAAAATGATTTCGTATACGCCGATTTTAGCCATGCCTTCTGTTGAAAAGGAAAATCCGCCTTTGATGACAAAAGCTCCGCCCATCAGAATGATGAAACCAGCGAAAATATACAGCAAGTAATCCCTTAAAAACCCGGTCATATATTGTTTTGTGACCCGGTAAGAGCCTTTCTCCATCAGAGTCAAAAGCTTATCGTATAACCGGTTGAGTGTAAGTTTTGAAGGAAACAGTTTATAGATTCCCTTCCACTTATTCAGCGACAAATAACCGATTGTTCCGATCACAACAATACCCGCAGTCATGAGCAATTCCGTTGTAACCCCATGCCACTGTGAAATGTGAACGTGGAATTTCTCATGTCCGTCCAGCAGTGTCGGATAGATTGAGTTCATCGCAGGCTCTATCAGGCTGTACGACAAGATATTTGGGAAAAAGAAGAGACTGACAGCCAAAGCGACAAGAATGATCGGCGATACGAGCATGCCGACAGGCGCTTCGTGAGCCGGTTTTTCAAGCTGCTCAGGCTGGTAATTTCCTCTGAATGTTTTAAACAGCAATTTCATGCTGTAGATAAACGTAAATACACTTCCGATCCAGGCGAGAACAGGGAACAGAATGCCCCATGTCTGCACGTTGAACAGATCAAAATGTGCTACGCGAAGCATGCTTGTGAAAAACATTTCTTTACTCAAGAATCCGTTAAACGGCGGAAGTCCGGCCATTGAAAATGTTCCGATTAAAGAAATGGTAAACGTAATCGGCATAATCGCCATCAGGCCGCCTAGCTTTCGGATATCCCGTGTGCCTGTTTCGTGATCGATAATCCCGACTGCCATAAACAAGCTTCCTTTAAAGGTAGCATGGTTGATTAAATGGAAAATGGCAGCCATGGCGGCAACTGTATAATATTCTGTATGGCCGTAATGAAGAGCTGCAGCGCTGGCTCCGAGCATAGAGATGATCATTCCGAGCTGGCTGACGGTTGAAAACGCCAAAATCGATTTTAAATCAGTTTGTTTCACGGCATGGAATGAGCCCCAAACCATCGTAAAGAGCCCGACGAGGGATACGATCCAAAACCATTGGGCTGAAATAGCGAAAATTGGACTGAATCTCGCAATTACATAAATGCCGGCTTTTACCATAGTGGCTGAATGGAGATAAGCGCTGACAGGCGTCGGAGCTTCCATCGCATCAGGGAGCCAGATGTAAAAAGGGAATTGCGCGGATTTCGTAAATGCACCTAATAAAATGAGAATCATAGCCGGGATAAACAAATCATGGCCGGCAATTAATTGAACCTGATGAATCATCTCTCTAATACTGAAGGAATCCGTTATCAAATAAAGGAGAATAAATCCGCCAAGCATGCACAGCCCGCCGCTGACCGTAATCAAAAGTGATTTGGCGGCGCCGTAGCGCGACTTTTCTCGCTTATACCAATAGCCGATCAGCAAAAAGGATGAAAGGCTTGTAAGCTCCCAGAACATGTAGAGAACCATGACATTGTCTACAAGAACAACGCCGAGCATGGCGCCCATAAACATCAATAAGTAGACATAAAAGGGCCCAAGCTGTTCTTTTTCTTTCGATAAATAAAAAATACTGTAAAGAGTGACCAAAGAGCCGATGCCTGTGATCAGCAAGGCGAATAATAGCCCGAGGCCGTCTATATAAGCGGTAAAATTAATGCCGAGTGAAGGAATCCACTCTAATACCGACCGAAGTGTTTCTCCAGATTGTGTCATCCTGATCATGGGGAGAAAGTATATAAACAGCAAGACGGGCAGGACTAACACAAACCAGCCCGTATGCACTCTTTTTGCGTATTTTGCCAAGAATGGAATGATAAAAGCAAATAAAAAAGGCGATAAAATAGCAAAATGTAAGAGCTGCAAAGTAAGACCTCCTTTTTCTCGTTCTCAATTGAAAAATGCGCTATGTATGAAATATACGGTCAAACGACCTAGTCCAAATTATATCGCACTTTTCTGCAAGCTGCCACGCTTCGAACTGCTGAAATTGATTTTTATGAGTTCTTTTGACCTCAAAATAAGTCTAACAAAAAAGAGGTTATTTGTATATTTAAAATCATTCCTGATCAAGCTGAATGTAAGGAGCTGGTCATGTGAAAAGAAAAATAGTGATGTGCTCAGGTTTATTCTGCTCAGTATTTACAGGGGCATTCATGTTGAATCAATATGACGGGCGCAGCAGTGTGGCTGCTCGTGATGAGTGGGAGCTGTATTTACTGGAGCATCACCTGTCAGCCAGAATGAGTGAGACGGAATCAAAGGATCTGCCGTTTGGTCCGCGAGAGTATATTCGGATTGTAAATAGATAAAAAAGAGTTCCGCATAAAACGGAACTCTTTCTGTTTATGAAGTGAAAAAACGAAGCAGAACTGTCGCGCAAATCACTGTGCCTGCACCGCCGAGACGTGTTGAAATTTGGGCAAACGGCATAAGGCCCATTCTTCCTGACGCTGATAAAATGGCAACATCACCCGTTCCGCCGAGACCGCTGTGGCAGCAGGTAACGATTGCGGATTCAACCGGGTACATGTTCATCAGCTTGCCCACAAAATATCCAGAACTAATCATCGCGATTACAACTGATATACAAATGATGACAAACGGAATAGAAATCACAGACGCCACGTCATCCAACGGAATAAAGAGGATGCCGAGACCGACCATGAGCGGCCATGTAAAGCTTGAAGAAATAAACTTATAAAGCTGGTAAGCGCCTTCTTCCATTTTTTTCGGAAGAATATTCGCATACTTGACAGCCGCAGCTGAAATAATCATTAAAATCGCGCCTGGAATGAAGATGAACTTCTCCAATAACCCGCCGAAAATAAAGAATGTACACGCGAGCAGAACTCCAGCTCCCATGAGTTTGAAATCAATTTTTGCTTCGGCTTCTTTTTGATTAAAAATCTCATTTGCTTTTTTAGATTTTACGAGGCGTCCGTTCCCATTAAGATCTGGACGCTTATCGCCAAGCTTTTTCATTAAGGCTGCACATATGATAGCAAAAACGTTTCCTATAATAGCGGCTGGAACCAGCTGAGACACAAACACATCAGCGGATGAGCCCAGTATTTGTGAATAGGCGATTGAAAGCGGCAAAATTCCTTCACCTATTCCCCCGGCAATAATCGGGACAACCACAAAGAAAAAGGAATCATAAGCACTGTAGCCAAAAATAAATCCGACAAGAATGCCTGCTGCAACGGCTGCGATCGTTCCTGCAACCAGTGGAACGAACATTCTGATAAACCCCTGTATTAAAACAATTCGGTTCATACCGAGGATACTTCCCACTACAAGGCAAGCGATATAGAAATAAAGGAAATTAGACGTTTTCATCAAGTTGGTTACAGCGTCTAAAGATGTTGAATTCAGTACATTGTAAAAGACTAAAAATGAAGGAACAAATAAAGATAAAATAGCAGGGCCGCCAATATCCTTCAATATCGGTATACGTTGGCCTATGTCTCCAAGAAATACACCAAGAATCATGATGATGGCAAACCCGCCAAGCATATTTGCCGGCAGCTCATTGTAATAGGCTGCAAGAATAATAATAACAGCTAATACTGTGTATAATGGCAGAGGAATCACACCGATTTCCCAAGCCCAGATTTTTTGAAACAGGTTTTTCCCCTGTGGGTCTTTTTGCTCAGGTGAAATTGTCCCCGTTTTTGGAATTGCTCCCATGTCATACACCCCCATGTATTGTTTGTTACAGTCTACAAGAAAGCGTTAACACTTCATATTTTTTTAAGTTAAAAAACCAATAAACAATTAAATTAAGGGGGTCTTTTGAATTAGAAAAAACCCTGAGAAGCATCTTCCCAGGGGAGAATGTTTTATCTTTTTCCTTTAATATAAGGCACACCATTGGCTTTTGGCGCATCTGCCCGCCCGATAAAGCCGGTTAAAGCGAGAATCGTTAAGACATAAGGAGCCATCAGCATATACACATTTGGTATGTCTTTAAAGAGAGGGAGCAGCGATCCGATGATGCTTAAGCTTTGGGCGAATCCGAAAAACAGGGCGGCTCCCAGCGCCCCAATCGGATGCCATTTTCCAAATACAAGCGCTGCCAGTGCGATAAAGCCTTGTCCGGAGATGGTAGAGTGCGTAAAATCAAGCGCAATCGTGGAAGCATATACGCCGCCGCCGAGACCGCCAAATAATCCGCTGATCATCACGCCGATATAGCGCATTTTATATACGTTGATTCCCATCGTATCGGCTGCCATCGGATGCTCTCCGACAGAACGGATACGGAGGCCGAACGGCGTTTTAAACAAGATAAACCAAGAAAGAAAGGCAAGTGCTATTGCAAGAATAGACGTATAATAAACATCCGAAAAGAAGATCTTTCCCAAAACAGGGATATCGCCCAAGCCAGGAATTTTTGTCTTATAAAAAGGCTCTGGAATTTTGTCTGTCTGCGCTTTGCCGTAGATCAGCTTGACGATAAATAAAGTTGCCCCAAGCGCCAGCATGTTAATGGCGACACCGCTGACTGTCTGGTCGGCGCGAAATGAAATCGCCGCTGCCGCGTGAATCAGTGAGAACAGTACGCCTGCTGCCATGGCGGCGAGGAGTGAAAGCCATGGTGCGGAGGCACCTAATTCCTGACCTAAAAATAAATTAAATAACACGCTGGTGAACGCCCCGATAATCATGAGGCCTTCTAGACCGATATTCACAACACCTGATCTCTCGGAAAACACGCCGCCGAGAGCAGTTAAAATAAGCGGGGCCGCATAAACGAGTGTGGCTGGGACAATGATAGATAAAATCTGCACAAAGTCCACTTAATTCGCCCCCTTTTTCTTCAATTTGCCCATGACAAAACGAATCGCATAGCTTGAAGCCACAAACAGAATAATAATGGCAATCACAATGTCGACAACCTCTGATGGGACGCCTGATTCAATCGGCATATTTAACGCGCCGATTTTCAGCCCGCCAAGCAGGCATGCCGCCAGTACAACGCCGATGGCTGTGTTTCCCCCGAGAAGAGCGACCGCGATACCGTCAAAGCCTACGCCGGTAAATGCGCCTTTCACTGCTGCGTATTCGAATGTTCCCAGGCCTTCCATGGCTCCGGCAAGTCCTGCAAAAGCACCGGAGATAAGCATGGAGGTCATGATATTCTTTCGCACGCTCATGCCGGCATACTGGGAAGCATGCTGGTTAAACCCGACGGCCCGGAGCTCAAATCCCTTTGTTGTTTTGTTGATGATAAACCACATGATAACTGCTGCGAGAAGGGCAACGATGATTCCAAAATGCAGCCGTGAGTAATCGGTGATCTGTTCAAGAATCGGAGAGCGGAGGGAGGCGGATTCTTGAATTTTTCCCGTCTTATCTTGATGATCTGTCAAGACGTTTGAAATGATGTAATTGGTCATATGCAGTGCGATATAATTCATCATAATGGTGACAATGACTTCATGAACATAGAAGCGCGCTTTCAAAACGCCGGGAATAAAACCCCATAATCCTCCTGCAGCTGCCGCTGTAAGCAGTGCGAGCGGCAAGTGGATATATGCTGGTCCGTCAAACGCCGTACCGACCCAAACAGCTGCTGTCCAGCCGACGAGCAGCTGGCCCTCCACACCGATATTAAAGAGTCCGGTTCTGAATGCAAAAGCCACAGCCAATCCGGATAAGATATAAGGCGTAATTTGCCGGATGGTTTCACCGACATAATAGATTTCTCCGAATATCCCATTCCACAAAGCTGAATATCCGCTGATCACACTGTAGCCGCTCGCAAACATAATCAGCGCTCCGGCTGCAAGACCGAGAATGATTGCGATGAGCGGCACGAGTAAATGAGAGAGTCGTTTAACCATTTGCTTTCCCCGCTTCCTTTTGCGTGCTTCCTGCCATCAAGAGACCTAGCTCCTGTTCGGTGGTGTCCTGCGGATTGACACTGGCGATAATGCGTCCTTCAAAAATAACGGCGATTCTGTCACTGAGATTCATAATTTCTTCAAGCTCAAACGAGAGGAGAAGAACGGCTTTCCCGGCATCACGCTGTTCAATGAGCTTTTTATGGACAAATTCAATAGCTCCGACATCAAGGCCTCTAGTCGGCTGGGCGGCGATTAATAAATCAGGATTTCGGTCTACTTCCCGCCCGATAATCGCTTTCTGCTGGTTTCCGCCTGACAATGCCCGCGCGTGTGTGTATTCATCCGGCGTTCTGACATCGTACTCGCTGATCAGGCTGCGCGCTTTTTTGTACATTTCGCCTTTATGTAAAACGCCCAATGCTGAATACGGCTTTTTGTAATAGCTTTGCAGCACAATATTCTCTCCGATTGGAAAATCAAGGACGAGACCGTGCTTATGGCGATCCTGAGGAATATGTCCGATTCCGGATTCAGTGATTTTTCTTGGCGTCAGGTTTTGGATCTGTTTTTCGTTTAAGGTGATGGTTCCTGAATCTGTTTTGCGGAGTCCTGTTATCGCTTCAATCAGCTCCGATTGCCCGTTTCCGTCGACGCCGGCTATGCCGAGTATTTCTCCAGCTTTGACTGAAAGCGACAAATTCCTGACCGTCTCAAATCCGCGGGTATCCTTTACAGTGATGCCGTCAATCGCAAGCACTTCCACCCCCGGCTGAGCAGCTTTCTTTTCGGTTTTGAACGATATCTCGCGGCCAACCATTAGACTGGCGAGTTCGTCTTGGTTTGTATCACGGACATCAAGGGTTTTGATGCCTTTTCCTTTGCGGATAATCGTAACGCGGTTACAAATCTCCATAATCTCTTTCAGCTTATGGGTGATTAAGATGATAGACTTCCCTTCATTGACCAGGTTCTTCATAATTTGCATCAGTTCCTTGATTTCATGAGGCGTCAAAACAGCCGTCGGTTCATCAAAAATGAGAATGTCAGCACCGCGGTAGAGGGTTTTTAATATTTCTGCGCGCTGCTGCATACCGACTGATATGTCAGCTACTTTTGCTTCTGGATGGATCTGCAGGCCGTATCGATCGGAAATATCCTGTACCTCTTGGACTGCACGCTTCCGGTCAATTCTGCCAAACTTTTTTGGCTCTTTCCCGAGAATAATATTTTCAGCAACTGTAAAGGTGTCAACAAGCATAAAGTGCTGGTGCACCATCCCAATACCAAGGTCATTCGCTTTGTTCGGACTGTTGATGTGCACCTTCTCGCCGCGCACCCGAATGTCACCCCGCTCCGGCTGATATAGCCCGAAAAGGACATTCATCAATGTTGATTTCCCCGCTCCGTTTTCACCGAGCAGCGCGTGTATTTCACCTTTTTTGACTTGAAGATTGATATTGTCATTGGCGACGATACCAGGAAACTCTTTGCGGATATTGAGCATTTCAATGACATATTCCATTGATTGACCGCTCCTTTATTCAAAATAAAAGAAAAACAAGGGATAAGGGCTCGACCTCCTTATCCCTGCGATTCTTATTCAGCTTTGAAGGTTTTCAGCTCTTTCTCAGTTGTCGGGACTTCCAACCCGTCGATGATTTTTTTCTTCCATTTATCGACCTCTTTGATCACATCATCCGATAGATTTTGTTTAGATGGAGAAATGCCGACTCCGTCTTGATCAAGCCCGTAGGTAAGTGTTTCGCCGCCCGGGAACTTTCCGTCGCTCGCTTTTTTCGTTAAATCTTCAACCGCTGTATCTACTTTTTTAACCATGGAAGTGAGGGTGACATTATCATCAGTTCCTTCTACCTGGCCTTCTGCGTATTGGTCTTTATCAACACCGATGACCCAGACATTGCGTTTTGGATCTTCTTTTTT
Organism: Bacillus sp. F56; assembly: GCF_001748205.1. Lineage (NCBI taxonomy): Bacteria > Bacillati > Bacillota > Bacilli > Caryophanales > Bacillaceae > Bacillus > Bacillus sp. F56. The sequence continues at coordinate 62,015 of NZ_BDFC01000011.1, read as the reverse complement.
CAGGTTTTTCGCTTCAGTAAAGACACCTGTGCCAGTGGCTCCTGCTGAGTGATAAATAACATCTACACCTGATTTATACATGCTTTCGGCGGTTGCTTTGCCGACATCGGCTTTATCGAAACCCCCTGCATATTTCACTTCCACAATGGCTTTTGGGTTAATTGCCTTCACACCGGCACGGAAGCCGACCTCGAATTTTTTGATTAACTCTGATTCCATGCCGCCTACAAAGCCGATTTTTCCTGATTTGCTTGATAGGGCTGCGGCCACTCCGACGAGAAAGGAGCCTTCCTGTTCTTTAAACGTAATACTTGCGACGTTGTCTTTATCGACAACAGCATCTATAATCGCAAAGTTTGTATTTTTGCGCTGATCAGCAATTTCACTGATTGAATCCTCCATTAAGTAGCCGACGCCGTAAATCAAGTCAAAATTTTCACGTGCCAATTTATTTAAGTTCGTTGTATAGTCTGCATCTGATTTGGATTGAAGATAGTCATAACCGTTTTTTCCTTTTTTCAGACCGTTTTCTTTCCCGAAGGCTTGGATGCCTTCCCAGGCTGATTGGTTGAAGGATTTGTCATCCACTCCGCCTACGTCAGTAACCATCGCTACACTGAATTTGTTTTTGCCTTCGCCGGAGCCGCTGCTTTTTTCGCTGTTTCCGCATGCTCCTAATATGGTGCCTGCTGCGATCACAAGGGACATCGCCAATCCGATTTTTCGTTTATTCAAGATATAACCCCCCAGAAAAATTTGGTTCAAAGCTGATCCGGCCAGTCATGTGATGGGCTGTCCTGAACAATTTCTTAGAATCGATAAAATTTTCTGATAATAACAAATGGAATGCGCTGAGACAGTTCTATTCTTCCCTGAATAGGCGTGGTGTGAGTATTTCCTTCGAAAGGCGGGGAAGAGAAGGATGCGGAAGGCGTTCCGGGCGGAAAACCGTGACATCTTTTTCTGAAGTAAGACTTATGACTTAGTTTTTCGGGATCAACTAACCAATCATAATTTATCATTTAACTTATAAGAAATAAATAGAAATTTGCAAAATTTTCTTAAAAGTATCTATTTTTAGAATTATTTGTTCAAAATAGAAAAAACCTTTATTATTCTTGTATAACTTACCAACAATACAATCAAGCGTCTTGGCAAGAGATATGACAAAAAAACGCACTGCTCGGAGCAAGCAGTGCGTTTTTTTATAGATATTGTTTTATTCCGTTAAGGTTACTGTTGTTGACGTTGTACTGAAACACTGGTCTTCCAATCGTTCCGTACGCCATTTCTACATTCAGAACTTGTATATCTTCAAGAAATTTTAAGTATTTTCGTATGGATACTTGAGAGATTTCTGTGTGCTTTGCTAAGTCTTCTGTCGTAAAAGATTCATTTTCAAATGACTGGATACTGGACCAGATCAGCTTTAGCGTGCTTTTTGTCAGGCCTTTAGGAAGCTGTACTTTTTCTGTTGCTTCTTTCTTTTGAAAAAGCTCGGCGTCGAGTTCTTTTTGACTCATGTTGCGATGGGTTGAATACACCTTTTGTTTTCGTCTGTAATCAGACAGAGCCGTTTGGAAACGTTCAAATTCAAACGGTTTGATTAAATAATCGACAGCTCCGTAACGAAGTGTTTTTTTGATCACGTCAAGCTCGCTGGCCGCTGAGATGACAATCACATCAACCGCTTCATTTTGGGCTCTCAATTCCGTCAGCAGTTCCAGCCCGTTTTTCCCCGGCATATAAATATCAAGCAAAATGAGGTCGATATGATGCTCGCCTAAGATATGCAGAGCGCTTTGAAAGGAAGAAGCGATGCCTTTCAGCTGAAAGCCATCTATTTGGCTTAAGTATCGTTTATTTAATTCACCCACCATGGGGTCATCTTCAACTATTAGTACATTAATCATGATTTTCCTCCTTCGGTTCGTACGGGATGCGAATACTGAATGTCGTTCCTTCATTCTTTTCGCTTGTGAGGATCATTTGGCCCTTTAAATTTTCGATGCTTTGCTGTGTGAAATAAAGGCCGAATCCCCGGTTTTTGCCCTTTGTTGAATAGCCTTGTTCAAATACTTTGGCTTGGTCTTCTTCTGACATGCCTGCTCCAGTATCGGTAATTTCAATGTCCAGTATGCTGTTATGAAAGCGCATGGACATGGTGATTTGTTTTTTCGGCATTTCGGCAACGGCGTCAAGGCCATTGTTGATGAGATTTCCGATAATTGTAATGAGTTCATGGATGACAGATGGGTCTGCCGCGTTCGGGATGACACCGTTGCATTCAATATCAAGATTTGCGCCCTGCTCACGTATGAAGCTTTGCTTTCCGAGCAGAAAACCGGCCAGTACGGAGCTTTTGACATCATTTATAATTTCACTTGTTTCTGATTTTTGCTGTATGGCTATATCTTTAATATAATCTCCAAGATCATCATACTCTTTCAGCTGGACGAGACCTAATATCACATGCAGTTTGTTCATAAATTCATGAGACTGCGCTCTCAGTGCGTTTGCATACATTTTAACACCTGATAGCTGTTCAGCTAAATGTTTTACCTCGGTCTTGTCTCGGAATGTCGCAATCGCTCCGACAGTTTGTCCTTTCAGCTGGATAGGAACTTCATTAAACACAAGCTCCAATCCGTTAATGCGGACGTCTCTGTCTTGAAGGGGTTTTTTTGTCTCAATAACCTTTTTCAAGCGGCTTTTCGGCAATATGTCATCTACATCCTGATCAATGGGATTTGTGTTGATGCCCATTTTGACGAATAGGCGCTTTGCTTCCGCATTGGCAAGTTTGATTTTGCCGTGCTCATCGACAGCGAGTATTCCTTCCTTCGTCGATTCCAGCATCGCGCTCCGTTCTTCAAGCAGAGTCGCAATTTCATAAGGTTCAAGTCCGTACATGATATTTTTTACCGTACGGGCGACGATAACAGCTCCGATTACACCGACGAAGATGCTGACGCAGATAATAAAGTAAAGCGGCCGTAAGCTATGGCTGATCACTTCATCAATTTCATTTACGGTGATGCCGACCGCGACTGCACCGACCTGTTTTCCATTCTCCGCGTAGACAGGGACGAACGCTCTCTGCGATTTCCCGAGCGTACCAGAGGCTGTGCTGATATGGACATGCCCTTTTAATACCTCGGATTCATCGCCGCCCCTGAATTTTTTTCCGATTTTGCTCGGGTCAGGATGGGTTTTGCGAATACCGTTCATATCCATGACGACAACAAATTCCGTGCCGGTGATTTTCTGAACCCGCTTTGTGTAGCTCTGCAGTTCCTTTTGTTTTTTTCCACTTTCTAAAGCAGCGGCTGTCATCGGCGCTTCTGCTACCATTTCAGCAGTCTGCAGCGCAGTGGCCTTTTCCTGGTCTCTAATCCGTTTGGTCGTTTGGGCACCGACTGTGAAAAATGTAATGAGCAATGCGATTAATACAACGATACAAACAAATATGGTGAGTCTGGTTTGCAGTTTTAATGTTTTTTTCATATAAAACTTCCTTACGTTTTATGATTCCTGCGTACTACTTTACTCTCAAAATGCTGCTTTGTGAAGATTTGGGACCGTAATTCGTAAAAAGGAGAAAAAATGGAATAATTTATCTTGTCAATGTGTTTTAAGTCCTCCATAATAAATGAGGTAGATTATAGAAAGGGACTTTTTTATATGAAAAATACTTATTTGACAGGATATTTTCCGCTGATTGCGATCCTGCTTTTTAGTTCGTCCTTATCCATCTCAACTTCACTTTATGCGTTGAAGATGCTGTCTTCATTTGGAATGTACGATGGAATGCTCGATTATTTTTCAGAGAAAGGGATCAGGCTTGCGTTATTTGCTGCCTTTGCACTTTTATATTTTATGGTTCTGTCCGCTCTGAAATTGATAGCAAATACCGTGACTGAGCTGTCATTGCTGTTTTTTGCTAATGATCCGGAAGGGAACAACCTGAAAAAGCTCAGAATGGGTTCCATGATTTATTTGGGCGGCGGGATTTTATCCTTTGTGCTCTTGCAAAACGTCATATGGATTGTGATCTGGTTTGCGGTCGTCACACTGGCTTACTTTGTGTTTACTGTATACCGGATTTATTCGACGCTTTCTCTCATGTCATTAATCGGATTTATTCTATTGGAACTGCTGTTTTGGTTTACCTTTGTTATCGGTATTCTGTTCATATTTATCAAGCTTTATAATAGCATAATGGCTAGCTTACCTGTGTAAGCTAGCCATTTTTGCGTATCGGCAAACTCTTGCATTCGCGGTCAGACTTACGCTTCGGTACTCTATACGCAATGAAACGGCGTCTGGAATCCGCAATCATCACATCCTGTGAAAATCTGCTCCGATCTCGCTGATAAGATGACAAAAACCTAAAACGAACCGTTTTAGGTTTTTGTCGACAATCTGTGATGGCTAGCTTCCTAGCCATTTTTTTATTTACGGTAAAAATCTTTTTTTAATAGAAGGGGAGGGGAGCATACATTCATTTTTTTTGCCAAACCACTTATAGCGGTTTTTGGCAATGAAAGAATAGACCATATCTCTGACAGGCTTCGGCACGGCGAAAAACAGGACGAAGAGCCGCCATGTGCCCCGCAGATGCCTGAAAACCTTAATGGCTGCAGTTGATTTTGTGTACACTTGGCCATCTTCAATAAAGACAAAGCTGTCAAACCGATCAGTCGGAAGCCCGCTTTTTTTCAGCAGGTTTTGTCCTGTTTCCGACTGCAGCGATGTGAAAGAAATCAATCCGTCCGGATCACGTTTAATGATAAATTGCACGGCGCCATTGCATAAATTGCAGACGCCGTCAAACAGCAAAACGCGATTTGGAATTTGTTCTGAAGTCACCCGAGATCCCCTCCGATCCTTTAATATGCCGCTTGCAGCGTTCCTTTCCAGATGGAAAGCTGAGGGCTGATGCTGTGAAGATATTCAACGCTGGTCGGTGTATCCTTTCCGACCCAAACCCCCATTGTATACGTATCTGTCAGGCCGACAAACCACATATCGTGATAATCATTTGACGTACCGGTTTTACCGCCGATGTAAGGCGCATTGAAATATGCTTTTTTCCCTGTTCCGCTTTTCACAACGGAAGACATCAGTTTTTTCAGCTGCATGTTCGTGCGTACGCTGAATATTTGAGTCGCTTTATCATTCCATTTATAAAGCGTTTTTCCTTTAAGGTCTGTCACCTTTGTAATCGCATGGCTCGGCGTATAGCTTCCGCTGTTGCCAAATGTCGTATAAGCCTTTGTCATCTCAAGAGGCGTCATGCCGTTTGTAAATCCGCCAAGCGCCGCCGGAAGAAGATAGTCGCTGTTGACAAGTTTGGCAAAATGATACGGCTCAATATAACTGAATGCCTTTTGGATGCCGACGCGGTCGAGCATTCTAATGGCCGGTGTATTATAAGAATTTTTAAACGCCGTATCAAGCGTTACTGTGCCGTACGTGCGGTTATTGTAGTTTTGCGGACAGTAATCTTTGCTGCAAAACTTGCTGGCATCAATGGTGCTGCTTGCTGTCGCTCCGGTCTGTTCAATATAAGGGCCGTAATCAAGAAGCGGCTTAATGGATGAACCCGGCTGTCTGTATGCCTGGTAGGCACGGTTAAAATCATATTTTTGATAGTTTTTCCCGCCGGACAGAGCAATGATTTGATGCGTCTGGTGATTAATCACAGCCGCTCCGCCCTGCACGCCCGCATACGGGAGCTTAGAATTCATTTGTGCCACAACTTGATTTTGCATGTACGGATTAAGTGCAGTATAAATTTTCACGCCGTCTTTCATCAGAGTGCTGACTCTTGCGGACAGCTCATTCTCGATTTTTTCTTTTTGTTTTCCTGACGCTTTCTGAAGGCGTTTATCAAAGCCTTCTGATTCAGACACCAGCTGAGTGAATTCATCGTTAACGTAGGAAACGTAGTCAGGATATTTGTCTTCTCTTTTTTCAACATCCAGTTTGATTTTTTGTTTGACGGCTTTTTTCAGCTCTTTGTCTGTAATGACCCCGGCATCTTTTAGCCCTTTAAGCAAACGTTCTTGACGGCTTTTCGTGTAGTCAAAATGCTTGAGAGGATCATATAATGTAGGGTTATTAGGTATAGCACAGATAAAAGCCATTTCTCCCACTGTGAGAGATTTCAACGGTTTGCTGAAATAGAATTGAGCCGCTGAACCGACGCCGTAAACACCATTGTTGAAATAAATAGTATTTAAGTAAGCTTCAAGAATTTCATTTTTCGTGTACTTTTTCTCAAGCTGATAGGAATACGCGAGCTCTGTCAGCTTGCGGCTGAAGGAGCGTTCGTGGCTCAAATACAAGTTTCTTGAAAGCTGCTGTGTAATGGTGCTGGCACCCTGGTCAATTTTCTTGTCTTTTACGTTAGAAGCAGTTGCCCGCACCATTCCCATAAAGTCAAAGCCTTTATGCTCGTAAAAATGTTTGTCCTCAGATGTTAAGAAAATCTGTTTGACTTCCTCGGGAATCTTGTCAAATGGAACGAGCACGCGGTTTTCGTGGTCGCTGACGATTTCCGAGACAAGGGAGCCGTCCCTGTCATACATGTAGCTGTTCTGAACAAGGCTGATATCTTTCAGATTAATATTTTTATCAAGCACCTGATCCAGGGACTTCATTTGTTTGACTTCTTTTCCGGAAGCGATAACTGTAAATGCAAACAATGGGATTATGCAAAGGAGCAAAATCCATCCGATTATTTTTCGTAACATGGTCACTCTCTTTTCTCCTAAATTCTAGCCATATCGTACCATTCTTTTGAGATTACGAGAAGGTTAAATTTAGAAGATTCCTCAGTTTTTTATCGGAATCAGCTTGCTTTGGCATAGGAATCCTTCTGGAGTTTCGGCATGATCCAAAGCATACAGGCGCCGGCGAAAAAGAGAAACGCTGTGACATAAAAGGTGGCTGATATCGTAAAATGGCTCGATATGATTCCGCCGAGAAGAGGCCCGAGCACGTTTCCTAAAAAGCGAAAGCTGACATTGTAGCCGAGAACTTCTCCTTGAATGCTGCCGGGGGCCTGAACGCGGATCGCTGCCGTGATGCATGGCAGCAAACCGCCCATCGCCATTCCAAACAAAAATCTGAAAACAAGGAGAACGCTGAGTGAGGACGCGAGCGCCTGCGGAATAAAAAAGAAAGAAGCGGCAAGCAAGAGTCCGATTAAAATGCGGCGGTGGCCGTAGCGGTCGCCAAGATCACCCCATTTTCTAGCCAGAAGCAAACTTCCGAGTCCCGTTGCTGAAAATGCCATGCCGGAGAAAAAGGCAAGATTGACAGGCCCGTGCAGCTCATTTACATATAAAGCGAGCAGCGGCTGGATACTGAAATTGCCAGTTTGGATCAGCATGGTTAACAGCATCATGACCCACAGCGCCGGCTGGTGAAAAATATAGGAGAGCACTTCTTTTCTCGAGTAAGACGTACGTTTGGCTGTTTTCTCTGCAAGAGGTTTTTCTTTGACGCCAAATAATACGAGAAGAACAGATGAGAAAATCACAAAGGATGTGATAAAAAAGGTATACGTAAAGCCGAAACGATCAGCAAGCATGCCTCCCAAAAGCGGGCCGAACAAGCTTCCGGACACTTGCCCCATTTGCAGCGTGCCAAGTGTTTTGCCGGCTGAGCTCTTCGGAGTCTGTGCCGAAATCATCGCAAGAGATGTCGGGATGAATCCGGTTACAAGACCCATTGCCATACGCAGAAAAAACAATTGGTACACCGATGTAACAAAGCCCATTAAGAAAATGCTGAGGGCAATGCCTGTTCCGGTTGCCATAAGGATTTTCTTGTATCCGCGTTTGTCTCCGAACCGTCCCCAAAACGGGGATACCAAAAACGCCATGAGAAATGTAATGCCGAACACATAGCCGCTCCATCTTTGCACAAAGCCGTTTGAAAAAGAGCTGAGCGACTCAATGTATAAGGAGAGAAAAGGAACGATCATCGTAGTGCTAGCGGAAACAAAAAAGTTCGCCAGCCACACAATGACAAAGTTTTTCTTACGGGTAGAAATAACATCACCTTCTTATTATTTCGGGTTCCTTACTAATTATAAAGAAACGATTCATATTTTAAAAGAAACAAAGCGGCTGGGAAAATTCATTATTTTTAGAAAATGAAGAAATGTCGAGAAGGGGAATTGATATACTATAAAGATAGCATTTTCTGATCGGAGGAAAGGCAGGTGTAAAAAGGTGACGACAAACAGCTTACTCATTATTGACTTCGAATTTACAATGCCCGACGGAAAGTACAGTCCGCAAAACTTCTTCCCGGAAATCATTGAAGCCGGAATTGTAAAGTCGATTGATGATGAAGTAGTTGAGACGTTTTCTAGCTATGTGAGACCGAAAAAGTTCCCGAAGCTTACGAAACGCTGCAAGACATTTTTAAAAATCACCCAAAAACAGGTAGACGAAGGAATAAGATTCGAGGATCTCATCCGTAAACTAAACGAGCTTGATCCTGAGAAAAACAGCACAATTATTACGTGGGGAAACATGGATATGAAAGTGCTGAAGCAAAACTGTATGTTTAACCATATCCCATTCCCGTTTAAGGGAGAAATGAGAGATTTATCGCTTGAATACAAAAACTTTTTTGGAGACCGAACATTGACGGGTTTATGGAAAGCTGCTGAAGAGTATGGAGATTCCGGAACCGGCACCCATCATAAAGCGCTTGATGATGCTCTCACAGCATATAAACTTTTTAAGCTTGTTGAGCAGGATAAGCAGTATCTCGAAAAGCCAAAACCGCCCACAATTGGCGAAAGAATCGATTTAACCGAACTGTTCAAGCGCGCGACGTAAAAAACCCAATCTTTTGTCAGACTGGGTTATGGCCGATTGAAATATTCTTTTTCTAAAGTGTCCAGATTATGTAGGGAGCGCTTTGCCCACTCCGAACCATCCTCATTCAATTTGGCTCTCAGCTGTGCTGTCGCCTCCCGCAGAGATTTTGTATAATCCGGCACTTCACCATCATATGGCTTCACCATATGGTGGGGGATATTGGTCTGTTCACCATTTGCGAGCGCTTTTCTCTCATGAAAAAACGGCACATCCGCCTGTTTTGGATGATGAAGGTCTCCTTGGGCGGGGTGGGTAAGAACCGCTTTTACTTTCACTAAATAATGCTGCGGCCTGCAAGCCGTAATTTCTCCTATGTATACACCTGTTTTGTAAAATCCTTTAACAATAGAGCCTGTCTCAAACGTGCTCATCTGTCATCACCTCGCATTTATTCTATTAAAGTTCCAAGCGATTTGCTAGTGAGGAAGATCAGCGGGAAGCTTAATTGTCACCGTAGTGCCTTTTTGAAAGCTGCTGTTAAATGAAATGGTCCCGTGATGATGTTCAATAATGGAAAAGGTTACGGTAAGGCCGAGTCCCGTTCCGTTTGTTTTTAAGGAATAATAAGGTTCGCCGAGTTTTTGCATTTGATGGTCTGTCATCCCGACCCCATTATCTGTGATGTTAATCATGATCGTATGGCCGTTTCTTTTGGCCGATATGCGGATCATCCCCTTCCCGTGAGGAACCGCTTCAATACTGTTTTTCATCAGGTTGATGACAGCTTGCTTTAGCTTTGTTGCGTCCCCGTATATCAAAAGGTCCGGTTCTGTTTCAGCCTCGACGGTTACTGACTTGTAATTGGCATACGACACCATAAGGTTGCTTGTCTCTTTAATAAGGGCAGATAAATCAAAAACCTCTTTTTCATATAATTGCTGTTTCGCCATATCGAGATAGTTTGTGATAATGCCTTGTGCCCGGTCAAGCTCTGACAGTACAAGCTGTTTGTAATCCGCACTCGACTTGTTTTGCAGGGTTTCGTCATTAAAAAGCAGCTGGATAAACCCGCGGACAACTGTCAAAGGATTCCTGACCTCATGAGCGACGCTCGCTGCCAGTTCGCTCACAATCGTCATTTTTTCAGAATGGATAAGCTGTGAGCGCAAGGCGATATTTTCGGCGATGCTTTCGATAATATAGATGCTTAATAGAAGAACACTGGAGCGGAAAAGCCCTGAGACTACCGCCTCGTAAACGAAAATTCCTGATTTTTGAAAATTTAAAATATTTAAGGCGGAAAGAATCCAGCTGGAGGCGAAAAATAGGAAAATCTCCAAGCAGCTGATCAATAAAGACAGCAGTAGTTTTTTCGCTTTGGACATAAATGGCCATTTTTTCTGAAATAGGATTGGGATAATGATAAGAAAAGGCAGCAAAGTGAAAACAAATATTGCGGAAGGTTCGTAAAAAAGCAGTTCAAAACATAGGACAGATGCGGCGACTGTGAGTCCGGAAGCGGTGCTAATGTAAAATAAACAAATGATAACGGGAATCATCTGAAGGCCGTATTGTATGTAGTCCATTTCATGAATCGGGAAAAGAATGCATAAAACGGAGGCGCCGCAGGCGAAGAGCGTGACCAAACCGCTGTTTATTTTTGGCACAAGAATCGCAGGTTTTCCAAGCCAAAACACTTGGTAAAGAAGAATAGGAAACAAAATAAAGCAGATATGCAGGAGATAGTCTTTTAGAATTTCCATTCGTGTGAAATCCTTTCGTATAAAATATGAATCTATTATAACACTAAATATTAGAAGTAAAATATAAAATTCCTTTATTAAGAACGCCTTTACGAATGAAGACGTAAAGGCGTTTCAGAGCTATATTTATGATAATGCGGTTTTGATGCGGCGCAGGCCGTCCTGCAGGGTTGCGAGAGAACATCCCGCGTTTAGGCGCATAAATCCTTCTCCGCCAGGCCCGTATTTCGTCCCGGGCTCTAGAATAACCTTTCCCTTTTTTAGCATTCTTTGCTGAAGGTCTGTGTCGGACAAGCCGTAAGCGCTAAAGTCGAGCCAGATCAGGTATGATGCATCCGGTTTCATCATTTTGACCTTCGGCATCTCGGAGCTCAAAAAGGCTTCCGCTTCGGTCATGTTTTTCTCAAGGTAAGAGATCAATTCATCAAGCCACGGCCCGCCTTTTGAGTATGCGGCTTCGATTGCAGTGACGGCAAACGCGTTTAATCCGCCTAAACCATTGCGCTGCAGGCTTGCAGAAAACTTGGCGCGCTTCAGGCGATCGGGAATCATGATTGCCGAAGCCTGCAATCCGGCGATATTGAATGTTTTGCTTGGCGCAACACATGTCACGGAAAGATCAGCGAAATCGTCAGAGAGCGAAGCAAACGGCGTGTGTTTGTGTCCGTACAGCATTAAATCGGAATGGATTTCATCGGATACAACTGTGACGCCATGCTTAAGACACAATTCGCCCAGCTTCAGCAAATCTTCACGGCCCCATGAACGACCTGAAGGGTTATGAGGATTGCATAAAATAAACAATGTAACGCTTGGGTCACTAAGCTTCGTTTCCAAATCGTCAAAATCCATTGCATATGAGCCGTCTTTTTCTAGCAAAGGATTATGTAAAATGTGCCGGCCGTTTTTCTCAACCATATGGTAAAAAGGCGTATAAACTGGAGGCTGTACAACGACTTGATCGCCAGGCTCCGTGAAAGCTTGTACCGCCATGCTCAAAGCCGTTACAATGCCCGGGCTGAATGTGATGCTTTCCGGATTCACCTTCCAGCCGTGCCTGTTTTGCATCCATGCGCACACCGCATCCTTCGTTTTTTGATCCGGAGCTGTATAACCGAAAATTCCGTGTTCAAGGCGCTCTTTTAATGCTTCAGTTATCGCTTCCGGCGCGCGAAAATCCATATCCGCCACCCACATCGGGAGTGCGTCTGTCACGCCGAATAATTCGCCTGTTTTGTCCCATTTGACCGATTGGGTGCCAAGGCGTTCTTCTCGTTTATCAAAGTTCATTCTGTTACCTCCTCATGTATGTTTATTTTTCTAAGCTTCACTATGATAAGATAGAACTGCAAATTTTATTATAAGCGGTGATGAATATGGAAGAAAGTCAAGCGGTGGGGGAAATGATCAAGATCATTGCCAAATGGGACCCGTTTAAATATGGTGAAGAGTTTTACGAAACGGAGGCAGTTGATGTCGTGCAGGCGGTCTATGATGAAGACGACCCCGCCCTGCTGGCGAAACGCATTCAGCATATATTTGAAACTTCTTTTGAACAAACGCTGCCGATCGACAGCTGCCGGGAAGTGGCTGGCCAGCTTTTATACATTAAAAACAGCAGCTCCTGCACACTTTAAAAAACCGGTTCAGCACCGGTTTTTTTCTATTTGATAAAATCAGCAATGTGTTCGGAAACAAGCTCAGGCCGTTCTTCAGGCACCAGATGTCCGGTTTGGCTAAATGAGTATAGCACGGAATTAGGCAAATCCGCGTGCAGCCGTTTACCGATCTCCATTGGGACAATTCGATCCTCCTCGCCCCAAATCAATAATGCAGGCTTGTTCATTCTCTTCAATTGTTCGGGTTCTAAATCTCCTTCTCTGTGGCGGATAAACCTTGTCATGGCTTTGAAAATCTGCTCGTCCTGAAACGGTCTGCCATAGCCGTCAATCATCTCCTCATCAATCAGCGATTTGTCATGCACAACATTTAATAAATTTTTCATCACGCCTTCTTTCGAGAGCCAGCGCTTGATATATAGATGAAAATACGGAATATGGGTCCCGAAAATGATCGTTGGATGTGAGCGTTTTAAATATCCTGAACTGCAAAGCAGCACAACCTTTGAAAAAAGCTCCGGCTTTTGGAGAGCAGCAGACAATGATATTTGTCCGCCCATAGAATGTCCGATAAGCACAGCTTGTTTCACTTGCAAGTGCTCCAAAATCCCAATGACAAGCTTTGCGAGGTTTTGATAGGTATAGATAAACGTTCTTGATTTTTCAGATTGGCCGAAAGGAGGCAAATCAAGCGCGATGATATCGTACTTGTCCCGAAGGAGAGGGATTACTTTTCTGAAGCTGAAAGCAGACGATAAAAAACCGTGTACGCAGACCAGCGTTTGCCTGCCAGGATTTTGATAATGTTCGTAGTATACATTGACTCCATCGACCGTAAACCGCCTTATTGGTGAAACCGCCTCCATTCTGTGTCACTCCCTTTTTTTGATGTTTGTATTGTGCCCTGAAATTGTCAATTCTAGAGGAAGTTTCTCCTCGTTTTTTCTTAGCATTCGTCAAAAAACGTGATATAATGTCATGAGATTTCTTGACATTGCAAAGGTGTGAATCAAATGAAGTTGACAGAAAAAGAAACAGAAATATTAGAAATTTTAGACGAAAACAGCCGCGCCGATTTAGAAACCATTGCGAAGATGGCGGGCATCCCTGTAAATGAAGTAAAAACGATTATTGACAAACTGGAGAAAGAAAAGGTTATTATCGATTATTCCGCTATGATTGACTGGCGAAAAGTAGACGGACATGAGGGCGTAACGGCCATGATTGACGTCAAAGTAACGCCGAAGCGGGGAGTCGGTTTTGATGAAGTGGCGGAACGTATTTACCGATTCCAAGAGGTTGAATCAGTTTACCTGATGTCAGGCGTGTACGATTTGTCTGTCGTGATTCGCGGCAATTCGATGTCTGACGTAGCGCGTTTTGTTTCAGATAAACTGTCAACGCTTGATTCCGTTGTATCTACGACAACCCATTTTATCCTGAAAAAATACAAGCATGACGGCAAAGTGTTTGAAACAGGAGACGACGACAAAAGAATCGTGGTGTCCCCGTAAATGACTTCGTATTTATCAGACTATGTACAACAAATAAAACCATCAGGCATCCGCAAATTCTTTGATTTGGCGGCAACGATGGAAGGCGTCATTTCTTTAGGTGTCGGAGAGCCTGATTTTGTTACCGCGTGGAATGTCCGTGAAGCAAGCATTCTCTCTCTTGAACAAGGATATACGTCATACACGGCCAATGCCGGTTTATACTCATTGCGAGAGGAAATCAGCCGTTATTTGAGCAACAGGTTTGACCTTAGCTACTCGCCAGATAATGAGCTGATTGTGACAGTAGGGGCAAGTCAGGCTTTGGATATTGCGATCCGTGCCCTTGTGAATCCAGGTGAGGAAGTCATCATACCTGAGCCATGTTTTGTGGCGTACGATGCGCTTGTTTCTTTGGCAGGCGGTATCCCGGTTCATGTTCATACAACAGCAGACAAAGGGTTTAAAGCAACGGCCGCTGATTTTGAAGCGGCAGTCACTGAAAAAACAAAGGCCATTCTCATCTGCTCACCATCGAATCCGACAGGTTCGGTTTATTCGAAGGAAGAGCTGAATGCGATTGCTGAGTTTGCCAAAAAACATGATGTCATTGTCTTAGCCGACGAGATCTACGCGGAGCTGACATATGATGAGGAATTTACAAGTATAGCGGCATTACCGGGAATGAAGGAACGGACGGTAGTCATTTCAGGCTTTTCAAAAGCATTTGCGATGACGGGCTGGAGGCTTGGTTTTGCTGCAGCACCATCCATGCTTCGGGATGCAATGCTTAAAATTCATCAATATGCGATGATGTGCGCGCCCGCAATGGCGCAGTTTGCCGCCCTTGAAGGCCTGAAGAACGGCATGGAAGACGTAGAAAAAATGAAAAAAAGCTATCGAAGAAGACGGAATCTGTTTGTAGAATCTCTCAATGAAATTGGTCTCAGCTGCCATCACCCGGGCGGCGCTTTCTATGCTTTTCCATCCATTAAAAGCACGGGAATGAGCTCAGAACAGTTTGCAGAAGAGCTTCTGACGCAGGAAAAAGTGGCAGTTGTTCCGGGAAGCGTGTTTGGCCCGAGCGGTGAAGGATATATCCGCTGTTCATACGCAACCTCGATTGAACAGCTTCAAGAAGCGTTAGTCAGAATGAAACGCTTCCTCCACAAAACAACATAAAAACAACATAAAAAAAGATACGAACCTTTTGTTCGCATCCAATAAAAGGGGGGAATACTAGAAAGCCTTTGGTATTTTCAGTTTACCCCCTTTTTGCAGTGCGCAAACCTGATTTTTTATAAAAAAGATTTCTTTGCGAAAATAAGACATGTGTGATATAATTTTAAATTGCGTATAAACAGATATTTAATTTAACTTAGGAGTTGTTATGAATGGCAGCAAAATTTGAAGTGGGCAGTGTTTACACTGGTAAAGTTACAGGATTACAAGCGTATGGTGCGTTTGTTGCATTAGATGAAGAAACTCAAGGTTTAGTACACATTTCTGAAGTGACTCACGGTTTCGTAAAAGATATCAACGAGCACCTTTCAGTTGGCGACGAAGTACAAGTAAAAGTACTTGCTGTTGATGAAGAAAAAGGCAAAATCAGCCTTTCAATTCGTGCGACACAAGCTGCGCCTGAGAAAAAAGAAAGCAAACCAAGAAAACCTAAAGCTGCGCAAGTAAGCGAAGAAGCTTCTACACCACAAGGTTTCAACACATTAAAAGATAAGCTTGAAGAGTGGATCGAAATGTCCAACCGCAAAGACCTTATCAAAAAATAAGTATGAAAAAAGCACCGGACAGGAATGTTCGGTGCTTTTGCTTTCATGCAAAATCCTATTTCAGCGTATTGATATCCTATCGCATTTCAGGATTTGCTGCTTCTTCACGTGATCTTTCCTCGTTTGGCTTAAATAGCAGACCGAGGTTGATTAAGCCGGCGATTCCGACAAGTCCGTAAATGATTCGGGAAAGGGCTGACCCTTGGCCGCCGAAAATAGCCGCTACTAAGTCAAATTGGAAAAATCCGATCAGTCCCCAGTTAATAGCGCCAATGATGGTTAATACAAGACAAATTCTCTGAATGGTACTCATGTTTTGCAACCTCCTCCATGAATTATTAAAACAGTTATAGATTGTGACATATTGGAGAATCTATACATGCATTCTCCATATGAGGGGAAACTGGCCTGCCCTCGCTTATATCAGCTTCTTTCCCAGCGTCTTGCAAGATAAAACCATCAGATATGCTGGGCGGTGAGAGCTGATTGCTTTACATGTGGTGAGGACATTCTGCATAATAAAAAATCTAAGGAGGAGATGTCATGCAAAACTTTACATACTGGAATCCGACCAAATTAATTTTCGGGCGCGGCGAAGTGGAAAGACTTCCGGAGGAACTCAAACCTTACGGGAAAAACGTATTGCTTGTGTACGGAGGCGGCAGCATTAAACGCAGCGGCCTGTATGATCAAGTGATCGAACAGCTGAATAAAGCCGGAGCGACCGTGCATGAACTAGCAGGTGTGGAACCGAATCCGCGTGTGTCGACTGTTAATAAGGGTGTTGCCATCTGTAAAGAACACAACATTGATTTCTTACTGGCTGTCGGAGGCGGAAGCGTCATCGACTGTACAAAAGCGATTGCCGCAGGAGCAAAGTATGATGGTGATGCGTGGGATATCGTCACGAAAAAACATCAGCCAAAAGATGCTTTGCCATTCGGAACGGTATTGACTCTCGCTGCGACTGGTTCTGAAATGAACTCAGGCTCTGTTATTACAAACTGGGAAACAAAAGAAAAATACGGCTGGGGAAGCCCGCTCGTATTCCCTAAATTCTCGATTCTTGATCCGGTGAATACATTCACTGTACCTAAAAACCACACGATCTACGGGATGGTTGACATGATGAGCCATGTATTCGAACAATACTTCCATCATGTATCAAACACGCCGTATCAAGACCGCATGTGTGAATCACTTCTTCGTACAGTGATTGAAACAGCGCCTAAGCTGATCAATGACCTCGAAAATTACGAATTGCGTGAGACGATTCTGTACACAGGAACAATCGCATTAAACGGCATGCTTTCTATGGGTGCAAGAGGGGATTGGGCTACTCATAATATTGAACATGCAGTATCAGCCGTTTATGATATTCCGCATGCCGGGGGACTGGCAATTCTGTTCCCGAACTGGATGAGACACACATTGTCTGAAAACCCTGCCCGCATGAAACAGCTTGCAGTTCGTGTGTTTGGTGTTGAAGAAGCAGGTAAAACAGATGAAGAAATCGCACGTGAAGGTATCGATAAACTGTCTGCGTTCTGGACAAGCCTTGGCGCTCCGAACCGTCTTGCTGATTATGATATTAATGATGAGCAGCTTGACACAATCGCTGACAAGGCAATGGCTAACGGTACATTCGGCCAATTTAAATCACTCAACAAAGAAGATGTGCTGTCAATTCTGAAGGCATCTCTATAAAAAAAGGGGAAATAGCCGTTTGGCTGCTTCCCTTTTTCTTTTTGTCAAACTTATGTTACAATGGGAAATCTGTTTTTTAAGCCAGCATTATTGGAGGTTTTACTATGGAAAATTTCACTTATTATAATCCGACAAAGCTGATTTTTGGAAAAGGTCAGCTTGAACAGTTAAGAAAAGAATTAAAACGATACGGCAAAAATGTCCTGCTTGTTTATGGGGGTGGCAGCATTAAGCGCAACGGCCTTTATGATCAAGTCACAGGCATTTTAAAAGAAGAGGGCGCTGTTGTTCATGAGCTGTCAGGTGTTGAGCCGAACCCGCGACTTGCGACAGTGGAAAAAGGCATAGGCCTTTGCAGAGAACATAGCATTGATTTTCTGCTTGCTGTCGGCGGAGGCAGTGTCATTGACTGTACAAAAGCAATTGCAGCGGGCGTCAAATATGACGGTGACGCTTGGGATATTTTCAGCAAAAAAGTAACAGCGGAGGATGCACTGCCATTTGGCACTGTTTTAACGCTTGCTGCAACAGGCTCTGAAATGAACCCTGACTCCGTGATTACAAACTGGGAAACAAACGAGAAATATGTGTGGGGCAGCAATGTGACTCATCCGCGTTTCTCAATTTTAGATCCTGAAAATACGTTCACGGTTCCTGAAAATCAAACAGTATACGGCATGGTTGACATGATGAGCCATGTATTCGAACAATACTTCCACAATGTTGAAAACACGCCGCTTCAGGATAGAATGTGCTTTGCTGTTTTGCAGACGGTCATCGAAACAGCTCCTAAGCTTCTTGAAGATCTGGAAAACTACGAGCTTCGTGAAACGATTTTGTATGCTGGTACAATCGCTTTAAACGGCACGCTCCAAATGGGCTACTTTGGTGACTGGGCTTCTCATACAATGGAACACGCCGTTTCAGCTGTGTATGATATTCCGCATGCGGGCGGTTTGGCGATACTGTTCCCGAACTGGATGAGATATACACTTGATACAAACGTAGGCCGCTTCAAAAACCTCATGCTCAACATGTTTGACATTGATACGGAAGGCAAAACAGATAAAGAAATTGCGCTTGAAGGAATCGATAAACTGTCTGCTTTCTGGACAAGCCTTGGCGCGCCTTCCCGTCTTGCTGATTACAATATCGGAGAAGAAAAGCTTGAGCTGATTGCTGATATCGCAGCCAAGGAAATGGAACACGGCGGCTTCGGCAACTTCCAAAAACTGAACAAAGATGACGTGCTTGCCATCCTTCGCGCGTCTCTATAACCCCAAAGGGCGGAATCCAGTCATTCCGCCTTTCTTCTTGACTTGATTTCACAGATAAGTTCATATAAAGTGAAAGATGAAAACATTATACCGTTATGGAGGGACAAGCAATGACGCATGTACGCTTTGACTACTCAAAAGCGTTGACTTTCTTCAACGAACATGAACTTACATACCTGCGGGACTTTGTAAAAACTGCACACCATAATATCCATGAAAAAACAGGCGCGGGCAGCGATTTTCTAGGCTGGGTGGACCTCCCTGAACATTATGATAAAGAAGAATTCGGGCGCATTAAAAAAAGCGCGGAAAAAATCAAATCTGACTCTGATGTATTGCTTGTTGTCGGCATCGGCGGTTCTTACCTTGGGGCGCGGGCAGCGATTGAAGCCCTGAATCACGCGTTTTATAACACTTTGCCAAAAGCAAAACGCGGCAATCCGCAAGTCATTTTTATCGGAAACAACATTAGTTCATCTTATATGAGAGACGTCATGGATCTTCTTGAAGATGTTGACTTCTCTATTAATGTCATTTCTAAATCAGGTACGACAACTGAACCTGCAATCGCTTTCCGTATTTTCCGCAAGCTTCTTGAAGAGAAATACGGTAAAGAAGAAGCGAAAGCGCGGATTTATGCAACAACTGATAAAGAGCGCGGCGCATTAAAAACGCTTTCTAACGAAGAAGGCTTCGAATCATTCGTTATCCCTGACGATGTCGGCGGCCGTTACTCAGTCTTAACAGCTGTAGGCCTCTTGCCGATTGCTGTCAGCGGCGTCAACATTGACGACATGATGAAAGGCGCCTTGGATGCGAGCAAAGATTTTGCAACATCTGAACTGGAAGATAACCCTGCATACCAATATGCGGTTGTTCGCAATGTCCTTTATAACAAGGGCAAAACGATCGAAATGCTCATCAACTACGAACCAGCGCTTCAATATTTTGCGGAATGGTGGAAGCAGCTGTTCGGAGAAAGTGAAGGGAAAGATGAGAAGGGCATTTATCCTTCTTCAGCCAACTATTCAACAGACCTTCATTCTTTAGGCCAGTATGTACAAGAAGGCCGCAGAGATTTATTCGAAACGGTGCTGAACGTAGAGAAACCTAAACATGAACTGACAATCGAGGAAGCGGATAACGATCTTGACGGCTTGAACTATTTAGCCGGTAAAACGGTTGATTTCGTTAACAAGAAAGCATTCCAAGGCACAATGCTTGCCCATACTGACGGAAATGTTCCGAACTTAATCGTTAACATTCCTGAGCTGAATGCATATACTTTTGGATACCTTGTATATTTCTTCGAAAAAGCCTGCGCGATGAGCGGGTATCTCCTTGGCGTCAATCCGTTTGACCAGCCTGGTGTAGAAGCGTACAAAGTCAATATGTTTGCATTGCTTGGCAAACCTGGCTTTGAAGAGAAAAAAGCAGAGCTTGAAAAACGTCTGGAAGATTAATGTGAGAAAGCTGACTGGCAATTGCCGGTCGGCTTTTTATAAAATCAGAAAGGTGCTGATGTTCATGAAACAAGTGGTTAAACATCTCATCATTGCCGGCTTTTCTGCAGCTCTTTTAAGTATCCTTATCTCCTTTGATGCTGTGTATACAGATGTTTCTTCAAGCTTTGGCGGCACGCTGTCACATTTTTTCATCCACGCCTTTCTTCTCATTGGTTTGCCGCTTGCGCTTTTTACCGATGCGGTACATCGGATTTTGCATTTGAAACGAACCCATACTCTTTTCACTAAATTAGGACTCTATGCAACGGTTGTTTATGTGTCTTGGGATTCAGCTGCAGGGCTTGCTGCGGCAATGGCTGTTTACTTCTTAATTGAATGCGCTTTCTTTTTTGTTGGACGCGCGAAAGAAACAACGATTTCCATGTAGGTGCCTCTGAATGAAGTCTTGTTCGGCAGGACAGGATAAGTGAAAAAGGGGCATTTTGATGATACCGATACCTTCAGCGATAGATGGGCAGTCTTTTCAGCTTCAAGAACTGGAACAAGTGATGAAGCCGCTCGGTTATGTGATAAACGGCGGCTGGGAATACGATCATGGCTACTTTGATTATAAGATTGATGATAGAGACGGCTATTTATTTTTGAGAATTCCTGTCAATGCGGTACAGGGCAGTCTCGATGAACGCGGGGCGGCCGTCCGGATCGGAACGCCGTTTATGCTGAGACAGGTGTTTCAGACGGATGTTGATGATCAAGCCGAGGGAGGGCCTTTCCAATCACTGTTTAATCAATTTTCCGAACCGGAAAGGCGGGACGCGGAAATTGATCCGGCATTTTTGGATATCGGCGCCTCTCTCGTAAAAGAATTGGAGGATGTTCTGCTGCATTAGATGGCAAGGAATTGGTCTGTTTCGAGTACCGTGTATGTAAGAGGAGGGGAAATCATCGGCCCCTCCTCTTTTTGTACACCTATAATTGTTTTGTTATGATCCAGGAAATAGAGAACGCAGGTTTTGTAAGCCGCTCCCTTTAGTTCGTCAGGAACAGCAAGAAGCTCTACATGCTGGTCAAGTGGCAGCTTAATTCCGTTCTGCTGTTTCGACGGCCGTAATTTGACTTGGTAATGCTGCAGCATCGCCCGGCTGATAAATTCTGACGTTCCGATGATTTGGTTTGCGCCTGCCCGCTCCGCATTGGTGACAAAACGGTCAGTCAAAATCTCGACGATGCAGTAAGCAAGGGGATTAAGCCCTTTCACAGATAAAAGAGTCAGCACTGACAGCATATCTGCTTCAGTTTCACTTTTATACTGGTCGGCTGTAATCATCACTGATTCCGCTTCGGTAATATTGGCCCGTTTCAGTGTCTCATCATCGGCAGCGTGCCCGCGTATGAAGTGGACGTTTTCGATCAGCGGGCCTTCTGTTAAAGATTCATCGATTAGCACGACTGTTTTGGAAGGGGCCGCAAGCTGAAGGTCCTTCAAAAGCCGGTTTGTTTTTTCATTCCACCCGATCAGAATGATATGGTCCCGGCCTTTGTAAGCAACTTTTCCTTCGATATAGCGGTGCTGTCTGCTGAATGCGGCCGCTGATAACGTTGCGAAATATGCAGTGACAAAGCTTGCGCCGCTCAAAATCAGCAGAATTCCAGCTGCCTGACCCAGCGGCGTGTGCGGCACATAGTCTCCATAACCGACTGTCGAAACCGTAACGACAGCCCACCAAATGCCTTCAAATACCGAAGTAAACTGCTTCGGCTCAAGTATATAAATGATTTGGCCGAACAAAAGAATCAGACATAAAATAATAACCCCGATTCGGATAAATAACGGCCATCTAAGCCATGAAATAAATATCCGATTTGATTTCATTCTTTTTCTCCTTCTTCAGATACTGAAATGGATAAAATTTGTTTAATGATTGTATTTAATTTCTCATTTAGCTTTTCCTGGCCGTACATATCTCGGGCCTGCTTCATTAACTCGGCTGTATCGTCATCAAGCTGAATAAGCGGCTCATCAATTTCTGATTCATTATAAAGCTGAATAAACGCGTCCAATCCTTCATTCATCCGGTCGATTGCTGTGCTCAGCTGTTCCTTTTCCTCACTCGTCACTTTCATAGCTTCCATCACACCCGTGCTTTTTTCTAACAGTATGTCCCACTTACGATGATGTTTTTCAAAAAATGAACAAAACATATAAAAACGGATTTCTCCATAAACTAAAACAAAAAGGATGAAAAAGATGACGATCTTTCAAAGAACGATCGTGGTTTTGATCGGTACGCAGCTTGCGGCATCCGCGGTGATTTTGTTTATTTTCGATTTAAACTCATATAATCACTTTTCCGGCAGCTTCTCCTGGCTTCATTTTCTGAAAGAACTGGCCGGCAGTTTCGCCTTGTATTTGTTTTCAGCAGGTCTGTTCTTTTTGCTGATTGGATTGTGTGCTCCGAGCCGGAAGAAAAAGCGCATTTCTGTACACGGGAAAGAAAACTCATTAAAATAATCGTAATAGAGAAATGATCATGGAAAAAGGATGATGAAAAATGCTGTTTATATTTTTAACAATAGCCGCATTGGGATTGTCGTTTTGGGCACAATTTAAAGTGAAGAGCAACTTTGAAAAATATTCAAAAGTGGAAGCCTCAAGCGGACGTACAGGGGCAGAAACAGCAAGACGGATTTTAGATATAAACGGTCTTTACGACGTGCCGGTCGAACCGGTAAGAGGCACTTTAACAGACCATTACGACCCGACAAGACGGGTGGTGCGTTTATCTGAGCCGGTCTATTACGGCCGCTCAATTTCCGCCATATCCGTAGCTTCCCATGAAGTCGGACATGCCTTGCAGCATCAGGAGTCATATGGTGCGCTTGTGATAAGACATAAAATCTTCCCAGTCGTGAATTTTGCATCCGGTGTAGCCCCTTTGCTTTTCTTAGGAGGCATGCTTCTCGGAAGCCTGAATTTGATCGGGCTTGGCATCATATTATTTTCAGCGGCTGTCTTTTTCCAGCTGATTACATTGCCTGTCGAATTCAATGCAAGCTCACGCGCGAAGCAGATTATTGTGTCAGAAGGATTCATCCGAAACAATGAAGAAAATGGGGTAAATAAAGTGCTGAGCGCTGCTGCCTTAACGTATGTGGCCGCGGCCCTGGTTTCCCTGTTTGAACTTCTTCGTTTTGTGATGATCTTCTTAAACGGTCGTGATGAGAATTAACGTTAAGGAGGTGGCCCCTTACCATTTATGGTAAGGGCTTTTTTTGCTTATTTTACAATTGATCGCCATTTTTGTTTTGATTGGCATTACGGCTGTTTTCGTTGCAGCGGAATTTGCGATCGTCAAAATCAGAGGTTCAAAAATCAATCAGCTCATCGAAAGCGGTGACAGCCGGGCGCTGGCCGCACATAAAATCATCTCCAATCTTGACGAGTATTTATCAGCCTGCCAGCTCGGGATTACGATTACAGCACTCGGCCTTGGATGGCTAGGTGAACCTACATTTGAACGTTTTCTTCATCCCTTATTTACAATGACAGGCATGCCGGAACCGTTTAATCACATTGTCACATTTGTAGTTGCATTTATTATCGTCACTTTTTTGCATGTGGTGATGGGGGAGCTTGCCCCGAAAACGGTTTCTATTCAAAAAGCTGAAGCTGTAAGCTTATGGATTGCAAAGCCGCTCATCTGGTTTTATAAAATCACGTACCCGTTTATTAAGGCATTAAACGGCTCTGCAAGCTTTCTTGTGAAGTTGTTTGGCTTTCATTCAGTAAAGGAGCATGAGGTTGTCATCAGCGAAGAGGAACTAAGGCTGATTCTTTCAGAAAGCTATGAAAAGGGAGAAATCAATCAGTCTGAATTCCGCTATGTAAATAAAATTTTTGAATTCGACAACCGGGTAGCGAGAGAGATTATGATTCCGCGGACAGAAATCGCCGTCATCTCTCTTGAGCAGTCGCTTGAAGAGGCGATTCATCACATTATTAATGAACGATATACACGCTACCCTGTCATCAAAGATGACAAGGATCATATTTTAGGGATCATCAACAGCAAAGATATGTTTAAAGCTTATTTTCTCGGTCAGCCGATAAAGCTGGAGCAAATCATGAGGCCCGTTATCAGGGTCATTGAAAGCATTCCTGTTCAGCAGCTGTTAATCCGCATGCAGAAGGAGCGGATTCACATGGCGATTCTCGTAGATGAATATGGGGGAACGGCGGGGCTTGTCACTGTCGAGGATATTATCGAGGAAATCGTCGGGGAAATTCGCGATGAGTATGATCAGGATGAAACACCGCACATCCTGAAAAAGGGCGAGCATCATTATGTGATGGATGGAAAGGCGTTAATAGACGAAGTAAATGACCTGCTCGACATTGCGATTGAAAATGAAGAGATTGATACGATTGCAGGCTGGCTCTTAACGCAAAAAATGGAGCTGAAAGCAGGAGACGTCATACACGCGGAAGGCTGTGAATTTACAATCCTCGACGCCGAAGATCATCACATCCGTTTTGTCGAGATAAAAAAAACCGATTTTTGATAAAAAACAGCCGGGAACGAACGGCTGTTTTTTGTGTGATCAAGTCATTTCTTAAAAAGCAATGCTGTGAAGCCTTTTTTCTACATAGGATATATAAGACCGGTACACTGGGAAGGAGTGGCTGTATGAAAAAGGCTTGGTGGAAGGAAGCGGTTGTTTACCAAATTTACCCCCGCAGTTTTAAAGATTCAAATGGCGACGGAATCGGGGATATTCAAGGAATCAGATCTAAACTTTCTTACATAAAAGAGCTGGGCGCTGACGTCCTTTGGATTTGCCCGCTGTATGATTCACCGAATGCCGATAATGGCTATGATATTAGGGATTATCAAAACATATTAAACGATTTTGGCACCATGACAGATTTTGACGAGCTTCTTGGTGACATTCATGATCTGGGCATGAAGCTGATTATGGATCTCGTTGTGAACCATACAAGCGACGAACATCCATGGTTCATAGAATCCCGTTCATCTATACACTCGGAAAAGCGCGACTGGTATATTTGGAAAGACGGCAAAAACGGAAAAGCACCGAACAATTGGGAAAGCATTTTCGGCGGGCCGGCTTGGGAGTATGATCAAAAGACAGGCCAGTACTATCTTCACCTTTTTGATAAAAAACAGCCTGATTTGAATTGGGAAAATGAAAAGGTGAGGAATGCCGTTTATGACATGATCAATTGGTGGCTTGATAAAGGAATTGACGGATTTCGGGTGGATGCCATTACGCATATTAAGAAAAAAGAAGGGCTTCCCAACATGCCGAATCCAAAGGGACTGGACTATGTTCCTTCCTTTCCTTATCATATGAATGCTGACGGCATTATGGATTTGTTAACAGAGCTGAAGGAAAACACATTTTCCCGCTATCCGATTATGACGGTCGGCGAGGCAAACGGCGTCTCTGCAAAGGAAGCTGCTGATTGGGCTGGAGAAAAAAACGGCATATTCAACATGATTTTTCAATTTGAGCATCTTGGCCTGTGGGATGTAGAGATCGATGAAAGCATTGATATTGCCTCATTTAAACGAATTTTAACTGACTGGCAGGACAGTCTTGAAGGAATTGGCTGGAATGCTTTGTTTATGGAGAATCACGACCAGCCCCGTTCAGTTTCTGTCTGGGGAGACGACGGAGTGTACCTGAAAGAAAGTGCAAAAGCGCTGGCTGCTGTTTACTTTCTTATGAAAGGCACGCCGTTTATTTATCAAGGACAGGAACTCGGAATGACGAACGTGGCATTTCCGTCTATTGAGGACTATGATGATGTCGCAATGAAACGCCTCTATGAAACAAAAATAGCGAAAGGCGCATCACACGAGGACGCGATGAAGGTTGTCTGGAAAAAGGGAAGAGACAATTCACGAACACCTATGCAATGGAACGCAGATCCATACGCCGGATTTTCTGAGGCCAAGCCGTGGATCGGAGTCAATGAGAATTACAAATGGCTGAATGCTGAGGCGCAAAAAAACGATAATACATCCGTTTACCATTTTTACAAAAGCTTGATCAAGCTGCGCCAAACATATGATGTTTTTATCAACGGGACATACGAGCTCATTTTACCGGAAGATCAGCAAATCTTTGCATATCTTCGAAATAACGAGAGCCATACTGCACTGATTGCAGCCAACCTGACAAGAACACCGGCGTTATTCAAGCACTCTGGATTGCCATTGTCATCAGATGCCCTTGCCTTGTCAAATATTGAAACAGAGCCGCACAAGCATATGACATCAATACTCTTAAAGCCGTATGAGGCAAGAATATATCTATGGCGCTAAACTCCAGCCTTAGACTGGAGTTTTTTGTTTTATCAGGTTTATGAGAGCGGTTTAACAGGAAAAAAAGAACACAGAACGAATTAAGCAAATAGAGCGGACAAACGAAAGGAGAAACAAATGCTGAAAACACTGCAAATCAAGACTTCCAAACGAGATGAAATGATTGATATCACCCGTGAGGTGGATGCGTTTCTTCAAGAAACAGGTGTAACGAGCGGCGCAGCGCTGATTTACTGTCCACATACGACG
Source organism: Bacillus sp. F56 (assembly GCF_001748205.1). Classification (NCBI taxonomy): domain Bacteria; kingdom Bacillati; phylum Bacillota; class Bacilli; order Caryophanales; family Bacillaceae; genus Bacillus; species Bacillus sp. F56. The sequence goes on along the minus strand of NZ_BDFC01000011.1, from coordinate 35,452 downwards.
GCGGGCATTACAATTAATGAAAATGCCGACCCGGACGTCAAAAAAGATATGCTCAGAAGGTTTGATGAGGTATATCCGTGGGAACATGAGCTGGACCGCCACATGGAGGGCAATACAGCTGCACACATGAAGTCGAGTACGGTCGGCGCTTCACAGCATGTCATTGTGGAAAACGGCCGGCTCATTCTTGGAACGTGGCAGGGCATTTATTTCTGCGAATTTGACGGCCCTCGCACCCGGACATGTTATATCAAAATCATGGGGTAGCAGGTTGTTTTTTATGACGAAACATTTTCGCTGACATAAGCGCTGAAAGCCGGAGGGCTTGTCTCACGTAATGAAGGCGCGCTTGACATTCGAATATCTCAGTCCCGACATCTCAAAAAGCAAATCCAGATGTAGATTTAAAAATTGAAGGGAGCAGACACGGATGCTTTACGGGCCTGCTGACGTGAAGACACTGTTTTGCGAATGTAACTTGATAAAACTGAGGTGACAGATATGAACATTCTTCAATACTCTTATAAAAAAAGAGGGAAAATTGAGTTTGTATTTGAAGATTGGCCTCACTCAAAAGTTACAATGGCTCCTATCAAAGGCTACTATTTTGTCCGCTTTATCAAATGGAGCAGCCTAGATCCAATCGTGACAAGAAATGACCTTGAAAAAATGGAGTGGGCTGCGAACCAATATTTAGGCACAGCCCCTTTCTATCGAAAACGGAAGGCATTTGAAACCCCATCGTCCCGAAAATAGGAGATGGGGCTTTTTAGCGGACGATGCGGAAAAGAGACGGAACATCCAGTCTGGTCGCCTGAGACAGAAGATAGGCTGACTGTAAGGCTCCTCTTCTCCTAAATGAATTCAGCTTATCAATAATTTGCTGTCCGTTTAAGATTCCAAGACCATGGGCAAAATATTTATCCTCCCCCAGTAAAATCACATTTTCGCCTCTCCATTGGGCTTTTTGCGGATCAAATTCAGGATTCTTAAAATACAAACAATCGCCAAGGAAAAAATGATGTCCTGTTTCTGTATATATCGGCAGTTTCTCATAATGCCAATCATATAAAATAATTCTGTCAAAGCTGGCATCGAATTTGTCTTCCCCGATTGTATCGATTAAGGCCAAGTAATAAATAACAACGATTGCGGTTGCGCATTCAAATGCGTAAAAAGGGCCGTTCTCTGCAATGTCCCGAATCGCTTTTGAAGGCGGCATTCTGTATTTCAGCTCTAAGGCACCCTCTGGTGAAACCCTCCAATACGCTGTATTCCCATATGTTTTCAAAAAAGTGGCAAACTTCGCCCCGCTTTTGTGCAGTGTCTTTGCCGCTGCGACAATATTCATCCGCAGTTTCAGCTCAAACATCAGTTCAGCAATTGAATGATAATCAAACTGAACAGGCGTCTCAATCATCTCTTTTAAGAGCGGATTCAGATTTTGATCAATCTGCCAATTTTCAATATCCTGGGGACGGAGCAATTGTCCTGATACAATAATCATGTTTAGCCCCCCTTGTTTTTTATAAGATATGCAAAGGGCTTGGGCAATGAAAGCTAAAAAGACTGAAGACTGCCAAAAAGAACTTCTTCCATTTTTTATTTTAAAACTTTTTTAAGCAGCCGATATATACTGTATCAAACCTGAAGGAGCAAGTAGACATGAAGACTTTTATCAATTGGCTGAAGAAACCGTCTATTTCAAAGAAATTAATCGTCTCATTTATTGCGATTCTCATTATCCCTATTCTGATATTAGAATTTAGTTCTTACCGAAGCGCCAGCGGAAAGCTGGATGAGGAAATGATGGGGAATGCGAAAAACAGTGTCGATACATTTAATACAACCGTTACAAATGATCTGGGAGAAAAAGCGAAAGCAGTTACCTTTTTCAGTGAATCTCTTAAAAGATCCGCATTCAAAGGAAAATCGAATCAAGAAGAGATCAAAGCTAAATTTTCACAATACGTATCTATTAATCAAGGCGTAGCCAGAATTTATGGAGGCGCAGATAACGGCACTTACGTACAAGCGCCAAAAGAGACATTGCCGGACGGATACGACCCTAGACAACGCCCTTGGTACCAGGATGCGATGAAGGCCGGCGGTGAAATTGTCGTGACAGATCCTTACGTGGCTGCGAGTGACGGAAGCATGGTCATTACCATTGCACAAGAGCTGAAGGACGGATCAGGCGTTGTCGCCATGGATATTACCATTGATAAATTGTTAGAACAGATGAAACAAATCAAGGTCGGAAAAGAAGGCTATGCTTTCATTGCAACAAAAAACAAAACCTACGTCGCACACAAGAACCATAAGGCTGGAGAAAAGCTGTCAGGCGACTGGGTAGCCAAAATGTATGCGAATGACAGCGGTGAGCTCAAGTACACTCTGAATAACGAAGATAAAAAGCTGACCTATACTACAAATGAACTGACTGGTTGGAAAATAGCCGGCACTATGTATATGGATGAAATTAAGGATGCCTCAAAGTCTGTGCTGGTAACGGGCATGATCGTGCTGATTGCCTCCATTGTGGCAGGCGGGATTTTAATTCTGTTTATTGTTCGTTCGATTACAAAACCGTTAAAACGTCTTGTTCAATCATCGAAAACGATCAGCAGAGGGGATTTGACCGAAACGATCGAAATTCATTCAAAGGATGAGCTAGGGGAGCTAGGAGAAAGCTTCAACGAAATGGGACAATCCCTCCGCTCTCTAATCAGCGCAATTCAGGACTCGGTGAACAATGTGGCCGCATCTTCCGAACAGCTTACCGCATCTGCCGGACAGACGAGTAAAGCCACCGAGCATATTACGATGGCGATTGAGCAGTTCTCAAACGGAAACGAAGAGCAAAGCGAAAAGGTTGAATCCAGCTCTCATCAGTTGAACTTAATGAATGAAGGACTCCAGCAAGTCTCGCAAACATCGTCAGATATTACAAAGGCGTCTATCCAATCAACGGAAATCGCCGGAACAGGTGAAAAGTTTGTGCAGCAGACAGTCGGCCAAATGAACTCGATTAATCAATCTGTTCAGCAGGCTGAAGCTGTAGTCAAAGGCTTAGAAGGAAAATCAAAAGACATTACAAGCATTTTGAGAGTCATCAACGGCATCGCTGACCAAACAAATTTGCTTGCACTAAACGCTGCTATTGAAGCGGCGCGTGCAGGAGAATCAGGCCGCGGTTTCTCTGTCGTAGCGGAGGAAGTGCGCAAGCTGGCTGTTCAATCAGCCGATTCAGCAAAAGAAATCGAAAAGCTGATCCAAGAAATCGTCGCAGAGATTGAAACCTCCCTTCACATGTTTAAAGAGGTTAATCAGGAAGTGCAATCGGGACTTGTTGTCACAGACAATACAAAAGAAAGCTTCCAGAGCATTTTCAGCATGACAAACGAAATCGCGGGCAAGCTGCAGACGATGAATTCCACCGTCGAGCAGCTGTCAGGCCGTTCACAGCATGTTTCAGCAGCAGTCAGCGGCATTGCAGACGTGTCGAAAGAAAGCTCGGCAAGCATCCAGGACATTGCCGCATCAGCTGAGGAACAGCTTGCTTCCATGGAAGAAATCAGTTCATCAGCGACCACTCTTGCGCAGATGGCAGAAGAGCTTCGCGATCTGACGAAACAATTTAAAATCGAGTAAAAACCGAAAAACAGCGCTGATCAAGGCGCTGTTTTTTCATGTGGTAAACATTAACAAAGTCCTAGTCTATACGGTGAGTTTTGAACTATTTTTCATTTTTACCTCTATTTTCAATGTAATTTAAAGGAAGTTCTGTCGATATAATTTGTAAATTATTGAAAGAAGGTTCAAAAGGAAATGAAAAAAACACTTACCACTATTCGCAGATCATCAATTGCAAGGAGACTTATCATTTCTTTCCTGCTGATCTTAATTGTCCCGATAACCGCCCTTTCGGTAAGCGCTTATCAATCAGCAGTTTCCTCACTTGATGTACAGATGACGCAAAGCGCCAAGGAAAACATTCAAATATTAGATCACATTATTGATGATAAAATCAGAACGACTGAAAAAAACCTCGCGTATTTTAGCGATTGGGCGACAGCAGATAAGTTTCAGGATAAAAAGAAAACAGAGCTGAAACAGGAATTTAAACAATTTATCCAAATGAATGATAATGTCGCTGCGGTATTTTCCAGCAGCAAAGACGGGGAATTCACACGTTATCCGTACGCTGACATGCCAAGTGACTTTAATGCTTTGGAAAGAGATTGGTACAAAGAAGCAATGGCTAATAAAGGCAAAACAATTGTCACTGAGCCTTATGAATCGATTTCATCAGGAAAAATGGTCGTCACCATCGCCCGTCAAACAGTGGATGGATCAGGCGTTGTCGCCATTGATATGAAAATTGACGACTTAGTCACTACCGCGAAAGGAATCAATATTGGAAAAGAAGGCTATGCTTTTATCTTGAGCCAAAACAAGAAAGTCATCGCCTACTCTGGAGAAAAAGCAGGAACAGAGCTAAAAGGGGACTGGGTTGATAAGCTTTACAAGGATAAAAGCGGAGACTTTGAATATTCGTACAAAGGCAAAAAGAAAAAAATGGCGTTTGCCACTAGCGAAACAACAGGCTGGAAAATCAGCGGCACGATGTATGCAAACGAGATTCACGATGCTGCAAGCAGGGTTCTGATCATGGCTTCAGTCGTTCTGGCGATTGCCATCGCAGCCGGAATGACGGCGATTTATTTTGTGATTCGATCCATCACAAAGCCATTGGGACGCATTGTCGCATCAGCTGAAAAAATCAGTGAAGGCGATCTGACCGAAACGATTGAAATCAATTCAAAAGATGAACTTGGCGTTCTGAGCGAGAGCTTCAATCATATGGCACACTCGCTTCGCTCGCTCATTCACGGAATCAAAGACTCAGTAGAACACGTTGCCTCATCGTCCGAGGAGCTGACTGCATCGGCAGACCAGACAAGCAAAGCCACTGAGCACATTACGATGGCTATCGAGCAATTTTCAAACGGGAGCGAAAGCCAAAGCGAGAAAATAGAAACGACAACTGAACAAATTAATGAAATGAATGACGGATTGGCAGAGCTGGCGCGGGCGGCCGCAGTGATTACAGAGACATCAGCAGATTCAACCGAAGTGTCAAGTAAAGGGGAGACACTCGTCCAGAAAACAGCCGGCCAAATGAACACAATTGACCATTCTGTAAAAGCAGCGGAACAAGTGGTGAAAGGGCTGGAGATCAAATCAAAGGATATCACAAATATTTTGCGTGTTATCAACGGTATTGCGGATCAAACCAATCTTTTGGCCTTAAATGCCGCTATTGAAGCTGCCAGAGCGGGTGAATATGGCCGGGGCTTCTCAGTCGTCGCTGAGGAAGTGAGAAAGCTCGCGGTACAGTCGGCTGACTCGGCAAAAGAAATTGAATCGCTGATCAGTGAGATAGTAAAAGAAATCCACACATCATTGAACGTGCTTCAGTCCGTAAACAAAGAAGTTGAAACAGGGCTTGTCATGACGGATGAAACAAAGCAGAGCTTCAAACATATCTCGCAAATGACCAATCAGATTGCTTCCGAGCTGCAAAACATGAATGCGACGGTTGAGGAGCTGTCGGCGGGAGCACAAGAAATTTCCGCAGCTTCAAATGATATCACAGCCATTTCTAAGGCAAGCTCGGACGGTATCCAAGATATCGCCGCTTCAGCTGAGGAACAGCTGGCATCCATGGAGGAGATCAGTTCATCAGCACTGACGCTTGAAAGAATGTCTGAAGAACTCCGTGATCTGACAAAACGATTTAAGGTAGATGCAGATAAAGAATAGGTCTAAAAGACTATCTATTTATGGGAAATTAGTTACTTTTGTTAAATTTCTTCTTTTTTGCTGTATATATTTACCCATTTCCAGCCGATATGAAGGGTAGCATAAAAAAGGAGAAATGAATGATGAAAAAAATACTCCAACTCATAAAACAAAGATCAATTACACGGAAGCTTCTCGTTTCCTTTCTGTCGATCCTCATCATACCGGTTGTCATATTGGCGATCTTTGCGTATCAATCGGCTAGCAGCTCGCTCGACAGACAGATGATGGGGAGCGCATTAGAAAATGTACAGCAATTAAACGAAATCATTACCACCAGCATCGGCGAAAAAGAAAACAGCGCTGCTTACTTCAGCGAATGGCTGACAAAAGAGAGATATAAAGCAAAAAGCAATGCAAGCATTGAAGAGAAATTCTCACAATATATCAGCATTAATAAAGATGTAGAGTCCATTTATACAAGTGACGAAAACGGACGATTTACCCGCTACCCGGATCTCCCGATGCCGAGCGGCTACAATCCAGTTGAACGCGACTGGTACAAAAAAGCGGTTGCGAATAAAGGAAAAGTCGTTGTGACAGATCCTTATAAAACCGCGTCTACAAATACGATGGTTGTGACAATCGCCCAGCAGACAAAAGATGGTTCAGGCGTTATCGCAATCAACATGACCATTGAAAATCTGTTGAAAACAACCAAAAAAGTCAACATCGGCACACAAGGCTACGCATTTATCATGACGAAGGACAAAAAAGTTGTCGCTCATCCTAATGAAAAATCAGGAACTGAATTAAAAGGCGACTGGCTCGATAAGATGCTGAATGCTGATAAAGGCGATTTTCAATACACCATGGACGGCGATAAGAAAAAAATGGCCTTTGACACAAACAAGTTAACGGGATGGAAGATCGGCGGCACCATGTATTTAGACGAAATCCACGAGGCAGCCCAGCCTGTCCTTCACCTTGCTTTAATTGTCTTGGCCGCAGCTATTATCATAGGGATTATCGTCATGACTTTGATCATTCGGTCGATTACAACACCGCTGAAACAGCTTGTCGGTTCCTCTAAGCGGATCAGCGAGGGAGATTTGACGGAAACCATTGATATTCGTTCAAAAGATGAATTGGGCGAGCTCGGCAAAAGCTTTAACAATATGGCGTCGTCACTTCGTTCTCTCATACACGCCATCCAGGATTCGGTAGACAATGTTGCCGCTTCCTCTGAGGAGCTGACCGCATCAGCTGCGCAAACGAGCAAGGCAACAGAGCATATTACATTGGCGATTGAACAATTTTCTAACGGCAATGAAAAACAAAACGAAAATATTGAAACGGCAGCAGAGCATATTTATCAAATGAATGACGGGTTGACGAATATGGCTCAAGCTTCTGAAGTCATCACAGATTCATCTGTTCAATCGACGGAAATTGCAAGTGAAGGCGGCAAGCTTGTTCACCAAACCGTCGGCCAAATGAACGTCATTGACAAGTCCGTTAAAGAAGCGGAGCAAGTTGTACGCGGATTGGAAACGAAATCGAAAGACATTACAAACATTTTGCGTGTGATTAACGGCATCGCAGACCAGACAAACCTGCTTGCCTTAAACGCGGCAATTGAAGCAGCCCGTGCAGGCGAGTACGGCCGAGGCTTCTCTGTTGTAGCGGAAGAAGTAAGAAAACTGGCAGTACAGTCAGCAGATTCAGCAAAAGAGATTGAAGGATTAATCATCGAAATTGTGAAGGAAATTAATACATCTCTCGGCATGTTCCAGTCTGTCAATCAAGAGGTGCAGACAGGACTTGATATCACAGATAAAACAGAAATGAGCTTTAAGCGCATTTCTGAAATGACGAACCAAATCGCCGGCGAACTGCAAAATATGAGTGCGACGGTTCAGCAGCTTTCAGCCAGCTCCGAGGAAGTATCGGGAGCGTCTGAGCATATTGCATCGATTTCCAAAGAAAGCTCAGCACATATTCAAGATATCGCTGCGTCAGCTGAAGAGCAGCTTGCTTCCATGGAAGAAATCAGCTCGTCTGCAGAAACCCTTTCGTCTATGGCGGAAGAGCTTCGCGATATGACTAACCGATTCAAAATCGAATAATAAGCCTTAACACCCAAGCATGTTGCGCTTGGGTGTTTTTTTTAGTTTTTTTATTAAACCTTTTATCCTAGTTGACGATATTAGATTTAGCTTAAAGGAGGAGTCAACAGGAATGGGAAAATTCATACAATGGATCAAACAGCCATCGATCAGCAAACCGCTAATCGCTGCGTTTCTGGCAGTGCTTATTTTGCCGGTTGGGGTTTTAGCATATTTCAGTTATCAATCAGCTTGGAACGCACTGGACAGGGAACTAACCAATAGTGCAGTGGGAAACGTTGAGGAACTCAATAGCACCCTGCAAAACAAATTGAATAATAAAGTGAAAGCAGTAGATTATTATAGTGAGACAATCGATAAAGACCTATTGCTAGGCAAAAACAAAACCTTACTGAAAGAGAAATTTAAGCAGTACACGACACTTAACGATGATGTAGGCGCGATCTATGCTGCTTCAGAAGATAAGAAGCTTTACAAATATCCGGACAGCGGTGTTCCGAAAGGCTTCGATCCGACAGGACGTGACTGGTACAAACAGGCCGTTGCGGAAAAAGGACAGGCTGTTTTCTCAGAACCGTATACTGATGAAGCAACAGGGAATACCGTTGTCACAATTTCAAAACAATTAAAAGACGGGTCAGGGGTTATAGCGCTTGATTTAAACCTGGATGAGGTGCTTACTGCATCACAGAGAATCAAAATCGGAAAAGAAGGCTATGCATTTATTACGACAGGCAACAAAAAATATATCGCCCATCCGACGATTAAGCCTGGGACAACCGGCTCCGGCGATTGGACAAACCAAGTATATTCCAAAAATGACGGCTCCTTTGAATATACATTCGAAGGCAAAGAAAAGAAAATGGCCTTTACGACAAATAAATTGACTGGCTGGAAAATCGCGGGCACTTATTTTGTCAGTGAATTGCAAGATGCTTCAAGCCCGGTGCTGAACACTGCGATTATCATTCTATGCGTGTCTATTGTAATCGGCGGCATACTCATACTCTATATTATTCGTGCCATCACCAAGCCATTAAGAAAACTTGTCTCGACGTCTGCAAAAATCAGCAGCGGCGATCTCACAGAAGTCATTGATATTCACTCGAAAAACGAGTTTGGCCAGCTTGGCGAGAGCTTTAATGAAATGTCTGCATCATTGCGTTCTGTAATCGGCGTTATTCAAGCGTCTGTCGAAAACGTCGCCTCATCTTCTGAGGAACTGACGGCAAGCGCAGCTCAAACGAGTAAGGCAACTGAACATATTACACTCGCCATCGAACAGTTCTCAGATGGCAACGAGGCACAAAGCGAGAAACTGGAAACAAGCTCAAACCACCTTTCTCAAATGAATCACGGGATTTCAAAAGTGGCACAAGCCTCTTCAACCATTACGAAATCATCGATTCAGTCCTCTGAGGCAGCGGGCAGCGGCGAGAAACTGGTGGAACACACAGTCGGCCAAATGAAAACAATCGACCAATCCGTTCAACAAGCGGAAGCGGTTGTGAAGGGCCTTGAAACAAAATCGCAAGACATCAACAGCATCTTGAATGTGATCAATGGCATCGCTGATCAAACCAACCTGCTGGCATTAAATGCTGCGATTGAGGCGGCAAGAGCGGGAGAATACGGAAGAGGCTTCTCAGTAGTTGCGGAAGAGGTCAGAAAACTTGCCGTGCAATCAGCAGACTCCGCCAAGGAAATTGAAGGATTAATTCAAGAGATTGTCAGAGAAATCAGCACTTCCCTTTCGATGTTCCAATCTGTGAATCATGAAGTGAAGGAAGGCTTGCAGATTACTGACAAAACAGCGGAAAGCTTTAAACAAATCTATGAGATGACAACCCAAATTTCCGGCGAATTGCAAAACTTGAACGCGACGGTTGAACAACTATCAGCCGGATCACATGAAGTGTCAAGTGCTGTTGAAGACATTTCTGCAGTGGCGAAAGAAAGCTCGGCAGGCATTCAGGATATCGCGGCTTCGGCTGAAGAACAGCTTGCGTCCATGGAAGAAATCAGCTCTTCAGCGGAAACGTTGGCAAACATGGCGGAAGAACTTCAGGACATTACGAAAAAATTTAAAATTGAATCATAATGAAACGAGAAAGCGGCATATTCTGCTGCTTTCTTTTTTTATTGAAAACAAAAATAAACAAAAATAATTCAAAAACAAACGAAGATCATATATAATGAAAACGGATACAAATAAAAGGGTATGGAGGAATATCAAATATGGTGAAGCATATATGGGATTCAGACCGAGCTGCAAAGCTGCCTAAAGGTGTAGAGGAATTGGTGTACAGGTCCAATTTGATCGGATCAGACCGCACTGTTTGCAACTGGGGCGGGGGGAATACATCTATGAAAACAACGGAAAAAGATTTTAGAGGCCGTGAAATAGAAGTCATGTGGGTAAAAGGAAGCGGTTCAGATTTGGCAACAATGAAAGCGCATAACTTTACCGGTTTGAAATTAGATGATATCCGCCCACTGATTGAAAGGGACCAAATGTCAGATGAAGAAATGGTAGATTACCTGTCTCATTGTATGATTGACAGCAAACATCCCCGCCCTTCAATTGAAACACTATTACACGCTTTTCTGCCATACAAGCATGTTGACCATACCCATCCAGATGCGATTATCAGCATATGCTGCGCAGATAATGGAAAACAGATCGCTGAAGACATTTACGGAAACCGGTTTGTATGGGTGCCATACGTCCGCCCTGGATTTGCTTTGTCTAAAATAATCGCTGAAGGCGTAGCGAACAACCCTCACGCCGAGCTTGTGTTAATGGAGAAACATGGCTTAGTCACTTGGGGAGAGACGTCTGAAACATGTTATCAAAAAACGATATCCATCATTCAAGAAGCCGAGCAGTATATTAACGACCGTATCAATCAGCAGGAGGTATTCGGAGGCAAAAGATATCAGCCGCTGCCGGAAGATCGCAGAAAACAAATATTGGCTGAGATCATGCCTGTGATCAGAGGAACTGTAAGTGAAGAAAAGAAACAGATCCTTTCCTATGATGATCATGACGACGTCTTGGAATTTGTAAACAGTGTTCAAGCGCCAGCACTTTCGCAAATCGGTGCGGCATGCCCGGATCACCTTGTTCACACAAAAAGGGTTCCGCTGTACATTGATTGGAATCCGGAAACTCAAGATGTTCACAAGCTTGCGGATCTGCTCAAGTCAGGAGTCGAGCGCTTTACGTCAGAGTATCAGGCTTACTTTACACGCAATCAGCAGGATGGGGATCAAATCTTTGAATCCGCTCCGCGGGTGATATTGATTCCTGGAATCGGAATGGTGAATACAGGAAAAAGCTATACCATGTCTAAAGTAAGCGGGGCCTTATATCGGAGGGCCATCGCCGTTATGAAAGGAGCAACAGCTCTGGGGCAATTTGTTTCTTTAAATGAAAATGAATCCTACCATGTCGAATATTGGCCGCTCGAACTATATAAACTTACGCTTGCCCCGCGGGAAGCAGAATTTTCCCGAAAAGTAGCGCTGATAACTGGAGGGGCTGGCGGAATCGGCAGTGCAGCATGCCGCCGATTTGCAGCTGAGGGAGGGCACGTAATCGCAGCTGATCTGAATATAGAAGGTGCACAGAAAATTGCCGGGGAAATAAACGATGCGTACGGAGAAGGGCGTGCAATGGCTATCAAAATGGATGTGACAAAGGAAAAAGACGTACAGTCAGCTTTTGAACAAGCGGCACTTGCTTACGGCGGCATTGATATCGTCATCAATAATGCCGGGCTGGCCACATCAAGCCCATTTGACGAAACAAGTCTAAAAGAATGGAATCTTAATATGAATGTTTTAGGAACAGGCTATTTCCTTGTAGCCCGTGAAGCGTTTAAACAGATGAAACAGCAAAATAGAGGCGGAAGCATGGTATTTGTCGGATCGAAAAATTCGGTTTATGCGGGGAAAAACGCCTCTGCCTACAGCTCGGTTAAGGCGCTTGAAACCCATTTAGCAAGATGCATTGCTGCAGAAGGCGGAGAATTCGGCATTAGGGTCAACTCCGTTTTGCCGGACGCGGTTCTTCAAGGATCGGCAATCTGGGGTTCAAGCTGGCGTGAGGAACGAGCCGCGGCGTACGGGATTGAACCGGATCAGCTGGAAGAACATTACCGGAAACGGACTGCATTGCTCGTCAATATTTACCCGGAGGATATTGCCGAAGCCATTGCATTTTTCGCTTCTTCTAAAGCCGAAAAAACAACGGGCTGCATGATTACGGTAGACGGCGGCGTCCCTGCTGCTTTTACGCGTTAGAAATATGCTATGATAAAAAATATAAGATGGACTACGATATGAGGAAGGGCGTTACTGATGCTAGTAGCAGAACGGCAGCAAAAAATAGTGGAAATAGTGAATGCGCGTTCAAGCATCCGCGTTGCCGAATTAAGTGACATATTTTCAGTCACAGAGGAAACCATTCGGCGTGATCTTGAAAAGCTTGAAAAAGAACATAAACTGAGCCGGAGTCATGGAGGAGCGGTCAGTATTCAGCAGAAGGAATCAGAAATTCATTTTTCTGAACGGGAAATCACAAATGTCATCGAAAAAAAAGCCATTGCTCACGAAGCGGCCAAATATGTAAAAAACGGAGACCGAATTATTCTCGATGCAAGCACAACCGCCTGGTACATGGCGAAAATACTCCCTGACATTGAACTCACCGTGATTACAAATTCAATGAAAGCAGCCATTGAACTCAGCAATAAAAAAAACATATCAGTCATTTCAACAGGCGGCATTTTGCTGGAAAAATCATTATCATTTGCCGGCCCGTTAGCAGAACGTTCACTTGAGACCTATCATGTCAATAAAACCTTTCTGTCATGTAAAGGATTTGATGTAAACAACGGGATGAGTGACTCAAATGAGTGGCAGGCGCTGCTCAAAAAACGGATGATCGAAAGGTCGGACCAGACCATTTTGATGGCCGATTCAAGCAAATGGGGGAACCGCGAGTTTTCACATATCGCCTCGCTGCAAGATATCAGCCGCGTTATTACAGATTCTGGACTTGATCCGGCATCGGTAAAAGCTCTTGAGGACAAAAAGGTGAAGGTGACAGCTGTTCCTCTTCCGAAGAGAGGGTGAAAGAATGATTTATACTGCCATTGATATAGGCGCATCAAGCGGGAGAATCATGGTAGGTGAACTAAAGGAAGGGAAGCTTGACATACAAGAGATTCACAGATTTGCTAACGGTTTTAGTCAAAGAGACGGGCATTGCTTTTGGGATATTGATCATTTGCTAAAACAAATCCTGCAAGGACTGCAAAAAGTAAAAACGCTTGGATATGAACACTGCACCATTGGCATCGATACATGGGCAGTTGATTATGTCTTGCTGGATGAAAAAGGAAATCGGTTGCGCGAAGCAATATCCTATCGTGATAGAAGAACAGATCATACAATAGACAAACTGGAACATACCCTCTCGAAGGCTAAAATTTATCAAAAAACAGGAATACAATTTCAGCCTTTCAACACGATCTATCAATTGTATGAAGAAGACCGTGAGCTGCTCAAAAAGACAGATAAAATTGTGATGGTTCCTGATTATTTAGGCTATTGTTTAACCGGAAAAGCTGTAACAGAAATCACGAATGCGTCCACAACACAGCTTTTAAACGTCTCAACGGGAAAGTTTGATCCTGAATTGCTTGAAGCCGTGTCTGTTTACGAACAGCAATTTGCCCCGTTGACTGAACCGGGGTATGAGCTCGGGAAGCTAAGAAATGACTGGTTTCCGGATTATGATCTCCCGGCGTGCAAGGTGATGACAGTCGCAACACATGATACGGCCTCGGCCGTCATCGCGGCGCCTGGTGTAAGTGATGGCTGGGCGTACATCAGCAGCGGAACATGGTCGTTAATCGGGATTGAAAACAAAACACCGATAATAACTGATCTGGCTTTGAAAAACAACTATACAAATGAACGCGGCGCAAACAACACCATTCGCTTTCTCAAAAACATTATCGGCATGTGGGTGATACAAGAAGTAAGACAGCAATTACAAGCAGATTACTCTTTCCAGCAGCTTGCAGAAGAAGCCGAAAAAACAGAACCATTCCAGCAATTTATAAACTTAAATGATAAACGCTTCCTCAATCCAGAAAACATGATAATGGAAATACAGCATTATTGCAGAGAAACCCGCCAAAAGATTCCCCGCACTGCAGGTGAACTTGCCTGCTGCATCTACAGCAATTTAGCCATCATCTATGCGATAGCCATCAAAGAGCTGGAAACGATCACAGAAAAACCGATCGAGCAGTTTCATATCATCGGCGGCGGAGCCCGGAATGATTTCTTAAATCAATTAACGGCAGACATGAGCGAAAAAGCAGTATACGCAGGGCCCGTAGAGGCAACCGCCATAGGAAATCTGCTGATGCAAATGATTGCTGCCAAAGAAGTCAAAGACATAAAAGAAGCCCGGCAAGTCGTCAGAAATTCCTTTCCGATCAAAGTGTTTACACCCAAAGACATTGACAGAAGCACGATCATTCAGTCATTTCAGCAAACTGTTTTGAAAGCGCTATCTAAATAATGAAGAGGTGACAAAGTTTGAAAAGAAAAGCCAGTATCATGTTTGTCCATCAAGACAAGTACGAAGAATACAAGCAGCGGCATGATGACATTTGGCCTGAAATGGCAGAAGCACTCAAAGCTCATGGAGCCCACCATTATTCCATTTTTCTAGACGAGGAAACAGGCCGGCTTTTTGCATATTTAGAAATAGAGGATGAAGAGAAATGGAGAAAGATGGCGGACACGGAAGTTTGCCGGAGATGGTGGAAAACGATGGCGCCCTTAATGAAAACAAATTCGGATTTCAGTCCTGTTTCGATAGATCTAAAGGAAGTTTTTTATTTGGATTAAAAAACTGAAATAAGGGAGAGAGCTGCATGACCATAAAAGCCAATTATGACAGTGCAAAACAGGCATATGAAAAATGGGGAATTGATGTTGAAGAGGCGCTTCGGCAATTAGAGCAAGTGCCCATTTCAATCCACTGCTGGCAGGGGGACGACATTGAGGGCTTTGAAGTAAATAAAAGCGAGCTTTCAGGCGGAATTGATGTGACCGGCAATTATCCCGGAAAAGCGCAAACGCCTGAAGAATTAAGAAGAGATTTGGAGAAGGCTCTTTCCCTCATTCCCGGAAAGCACCGTGTGAACCTGCATGCGATTTACGCAGAAACTAACGGGGAAGAGACAGCACGTGACGAGTTGAAGCCGCAGCATTTTGAAAACTGGGTAAAATGGGCAAAAGATTTAGGGCTAGGTTTAGATTTCAATCCGACCTTGTTTTCGCATGAGAAAGCGGCTGATGGACTCACCCTTTCACACCCCGATCCGGATATCAGAGAATTTTGGATCAGGCATTGCATCGCGTGCCGCCGTATCGGAGAATACTTCGGGAAAGAATTAGGCACCCCTTGCTTGACGAATATTTGGATTCCCGACGGCTATAAGGATGTCCCGAGTGACAGGCTGACACCGCGTAAAAGATTAAAAGAATCACTGGATCAGATTTTCGCAGAAGAGATCAGTGAACAACACAATCTCGATTCAGTTGAAAGCAAGCTGTTCGGGCTTGGTTCTGAATCATATGTTGTCGGATCTCATGAATTTTATTTCGCCTATGCTCTGACGAATCATAAGCTTTGTTTACTTGATACAGGCCATTTTCATCCGACTGAGACGGTATCAAACAAGATCTCGTCCATGCTGCTATATACAGACAAGCTTGCTTTGCACGTATCTCGGCCAGTTCGCTGGGACAGCGACCATGTAGTGGTTTTGGATGATGAATTGAGAGAAATCGCTCTTGAAATTGTGCGTAATCAGGCTCTTGAGAAGGTCGCTATCGGTTTGGATTTTTTCGATGCCAGCATTAACCGTGTAGCGGCCTGGACCATCGGAACGAGAAATATGATCAAAGCTTTATTGTATGCCTTGCTCCTCCCGACCGGCTATTTAAAACAATTGCAGGAAGAGGGCCGCTATACAGAAAGGCTGGCCCTGATGGAGGAATTCAAAACATATCCTTTCGGAGCCATCTGGGATTCCTACTGTGAACAAATGGGCGTGCCGGTAAAAGAGGCATGGCTGCATGACATCAAAGAGTATGAACAAGAGGTGCTTTTAAAAAGGAAGGCGTCTTCTCCGATTGCCTAATAAAAAATCCGCCGCGTCATTTGTACGCGGGCGGATTTTTTTAAGCATGATCAGCAGGGTACACAATCCCCATTTGCTTTCTTGCTTCTTCCATAATTTTTGCGGTGATCAAAGACCGTTCAAATGTATTTTCTTCAGATTCCTGCTTATTCTCTTTTATGAGCGTGACAAATTCTTCTGCTTCGTAGAACATCGCCGGTTTAGGATCAGGGATCGCAATGTTTTCAAGGCGGCCGTCGCGGTAGCGGATTTCAACACGTTCAGGCCGGTGAATCATATCAATTACAATCGTTCCGTCTTCACCTTGGATTTCCGCCGGGGCATAGGAAGTAGAGATTTTAGAATGCAACAGAACAGCTTCGAACCCATCGTAAGACAGAATGACAGTTCCCTCTCCGTCCACTCCGGAAGATAACGCATATCCGTTTGCTTTTACATCCTTCGGCTCGCCAAACAGCACAACAGCCGGATAAATACAATAGACGCCAATATCCATTAATGACCCATTGGAAAGCTCAGGCTGAAACGCATTCAAAACAGTTCCGTTTCTGAACGCGTCATACCGTGAGGAGTATTGACAGTAGCTTGCGGTAAATCTGCGGACAGTGCCGATTTTATGCAGATGTTTTTTCAGCTCTTTGAAATTCGGCAGGAAAGTGGTCTTCATCGCTTCCATGAGGACAACGCCGTTTGCCTTAGCCGCTGAGATCATCTCTTCTGTTTCTCTTGTATTTGAAGCAAACGGCTTCTCACAAAGCACATGCTTGCCGTGGTTCATAAAGAGTACGGCTTGTTCCTTGTGAAGAGCGTTCGGGCTGGCTATGTATACGGCATCAAAACAATTGCTCTCCGCCATTTCCTGAAGGTCTGAGAAGGTATGCGCAGCATTGTGTTTAGCAGCAAACTCAGCAGCGCGTTCAGCCGATCTTGAATAAACGGCAGTCAGCTGAAAATCTTCTATATCCGCTGCTGACTCAAGAAAGCGGTCTGTAATCCAGTTGGTTCCTATTATCGCAAAACGTATCACTCGTATCGCTCCTTTTGCATGATATAGCTAAATTATAGCTTAAAAAGAACAAAATCACATGATAGAGATAAATAGAATGTGACAACAGAGAAAGCTTTTCCAGCAATTAACGGTTTTTATTTTTCATTATAGGGACGATAGTGTACAATTTAATTAAACTATGTATGACGGAGGAACGATAGTGGAGACGTTGCAAACATGGAGCGGCAGATTCAAGCGATTCTTCTTGGACAATAAGTTTGTTTTATTTTTGCTTGTGCTGCTGCTGATTGGTTTAAATATTCTTGTATTTACAAAAACATCATTTATTTTCACCCCGATTATTGTTCTGCTCAAAACAATTTCACTTCCGATTATTTTGACAGGCATTGTTTTTTATCTGTTAAATCCAGTCGTCGATTTCCTGGAGAGAAGAAGAATAAGAAGAATCTATTCTATATTGCTGTTATATCTATTGATTATCGGGCTGATCACGATCACAATCGTGTCCATCATCCCCTTTTTAAAAGAACAAATTATGAGTTTGATTGACAATATCCCGAGATATGTCGACGTCGTAGAAGACCAGACGAAACAGCTGATCGGCAGCAACTTCGTCAATCAGGCCCAGCAAACGATGAACATTAATATATCTGATCTCGCGACAAAGGTTTCGGACCAGGCAGCGACAATCGTAAACAGCACCTTTACCGGTGTTGGGAATTTTATCGGCGCGCTGACTGAGATTATCATTTCGATCGTCACGGTTCCGTTTATTCTTTTCTATTTGCTAAAAGACGGAAAAAAATTACCGGTCTACATACTGAAGTTTGTGCCGACTCGATTGAAAGAACAGACATATACAGTCTTAAGTGAAATGAATCATCGGTTAAGCTCTTATATCAGAGGCCAGATCATTGTCAGCTTCTGTATCGGGTTTTTGCTGTTTATCGGTTATTTGATTATCGGCTTGGATTATGCTTCATTGCTCGCAGTCATTGCGGCTTGTACAAGCATTGTTCCATATTTAGGGCCAACGATTGCCATTACGCCTGCAATTATCATCGCCATAGTGACATCGCCGCTCATGCTGCTTAAGCTGGTGATCGTTTGGACCATTGTTCAGCTGATTGAAGGGAAGCTGATCTCTCCGCAAATTATGGGGAAAAACCTTCACATCCACCCGATCACGATTATATTTCTGCTGTTAACAGCCGGCAAACTGTTTGGTGTTGTTGGAATCATTCTTGCCATTCCGGGCTATGCAGTCGCCAAAGTCATTACCACACATTTATTTGACTGGTTTAAAATGCGGTCACATTTATACGACGAAGAAAAAAATGAAAATATGCCGGGTCATAAAGTGTGATTTTCGTTTATAGTTATATAAGACGGGCTTTCCATTTATGGGAAGCTCCCGTTATGTAAAAAAATAAATGTCTAATGGGGAGAATCAAAATCATGACTCTATGGGAATTGTTTGTAGCCGCCATTTTAGGAATCGTAGAAGGATTAACAGAGTACGCGCCGGTTTCTTCGACAGGACATATGATCATAGTAGACGACATCTGGCTTAAATCAAGTAATCTGATGTCAGAAGAAGCTGCTAATTCATTCAAAGTAGTTATTCAGCTAGGCTCCATTTTAGCAGTAGCTATCGTGTTTAAAGACCGTATTTTAAATTTACTCGGCTTGAAAAAAAATATTACAAGCGACCAGAAGCAGGGACATAAATTAAGCATTGCCCAAATTGCTGTCGGGCTCGTTCCAGCTGCTGTTCTTGGCTTTTTGTTTGAAGATTACATTGATGAATATTTATTTTCCGTTAAAACTGTGGCCTTCGGTTTAATCGCCGGGGCAATCCTGATGCTTTTTGCTGACTGGGTGAATAAGCGGAAAGCAGCGACAGACACCCTCGACCGCATTTCCTATAAACAGGCGATAGCAGTCGGCTTATTCCAATGTCTTGCCCTTTGGCCGGGTTTCTCACGTTCAGGTTCAACCATTTCCGGAGGTGTTATTCTCGGGTTAAACCACCGAGCGGCAGCCGATTTTACGTTTATTATGGCGATGCCGATCATGATGGGGGCAAGTTTTCTGAGCCTTGTGAAGCATTGGGACAGCTTAAGCTCGGATTTGATGCCGTTTTTCATCGTCGGCTTTATCTGTGCCTTTGTTGTCGCTTTGTTTGTCGTCCGTTTCTTCTTAAGACTGATTAATAAAATCAAACTCGTCCCATTTGCAATCTATCGAATTATTCTCGGTGTGATTTTACTTTTAATCATGATGTAAGTCGAAAAATAAGGCTCATCCCGAGCCTTATTTTTTCTGTCAATTCAAGAGGAAACAGCTTGTTTTTCAAAAAAAAATCATCTATAATAAACATGACGTTACATACGGGGCCATAGCTCAGCTGGGAGAGCGCTACGCTGGCAGCGTAGAGGTCAGGGGTTCGAGCCCCCTTGGCTCCATACCTGTAAACCCTTATTCGATAAGGGTTTTTTTATTTTGTTCATTCTCTGAATCCTCCAGTTGAACAGTTCATCTGTCAATCATGAATTTTCCAAGACACCCCTTTGTTCTTCAAAGACCGTCATGTCTTTCAAAGGGGGTGAGTAGACATGAAGAGACACCATTCGTTCGGACGTCGGATTGGACATTTTGTGAATTAAACCTTTAGTTGAAATAAGGCATTCTCCTTCGTGGACGAAGTATGAATTGGAGAGTTCTGCGTGTTCGCCGGTTGAGCGATAGATAGAATTAAGGAGTTTTCCTTCTAGCACCATTGCACAACCAATAGATTGGCCATGATCGTGGACGGTTGTCTCCTCGTTAGGCGGAATGTGAATTACGATAATCTCCAACTCATTGTTACGATAGATGGCATTTCGGCCGTAGGCGTATTGGTCTGGCTCCTTAATATACGGTTGACTCAATTGTGCTGCGTTTGGAATTTGTTTTAATGATGTTGCTAAATCTTTAACCGATGGATTTTTCAAGCCGCCAAAAATATCTTGGATACACTCATACAGTTCCATTCGTTTTGCCTCCCGGAAAAAATAAAAATTTCCTAACATTGGTATTTCACAGATTAATTCATGGTATTTACCTATATACAAATTAGAGGCGGCAAACGCCCAGTGAACACAAAAAAATGTGCGGTCAACACGTTGGCTTATCACCAACCTATTCGAGCTTATTAGTTGGAATAGGGGGATGAAAGGATTCAAGCTGCCTGCTTTGATTCACTTGAAGGAACAAGCGAGGAGTTTTAGGCTCTTATACACAATATCGGGGCAAAAACTGTTTATGTTGGAGCTTGAAATTTGCGCCATTGACAAAACACAGTCGGTTTGAAATAATATTTGAGTATATGCTCATTTGTTCACATAGTTATAATAAAATAATATCATTTCCCCTGAAAGGGAGAATATTAGAATGAAAGCTAATGGTATGCGAAAATCTATTAGCTTCTTTTATTTTCAAAAAATGATGGGTTTCGCATGTATTCATATAGGAAGGAATGACAACATGAAGACAAAACACTATTGGGTGATTTCTTTGCTCGCCGTTTTAGCGGTCGGGCCGGGATTGATGTCTAACACGGCATTGTCGTCAGTTCAAAGCCTTGTTCAGAAAGCGGTTGGAACAAGTGTCTTCACATCAGTAAATCCAATATTGATCGGAAATATGGCCTTTGCCTTGTTAGTTCCGACAGGACCGTTGCTGAGGAAAAAATTCGGTGCTCGTCCCGTCTACCTTGCTTCATTACCTGTTTTTATACTAGGCTCACTGCTCTTCGCATTTTCAAACGATATTGCATGGATGGCGGCAGGACGCTTTTTACAGGGAGCGGCAACAGGTGTCATGCTGATGATTATGATTCCAATGCTTGTACTGTCATTCCCGATTGAACGCAGGAACTATGCCCTGCTTGTGCTGATTGGGGGATTTTATGGTTCTGTTATCATCGGCACGATCCTGGGAACGATAGCAACAAGCTGCGGGCATTGGAGATGGCTGTTTTTCACCTTTGGCACATTGTCACTGATCGGTGTCGCGGTGAGCTATTTCTTTCTCCATGACGAACATCACGGAGCAGCGGCTCAAGAACAGCCCCTTGATCGTGCGGGAATTCTTTTATCTGTTCTCCTTGCCGCAGCCTCAGCGGTTTCATTCATTTTTCTGCAAAAATGGGGGATTTCATCGGGTTATGTATGGACAGGTTTCGGTATGACGTTATGTTTGTTCATTGTTCTATTAATAGTAGAATATAAAGTGAAAAATCCCTTCATTTCAATTAAACTAATGCTTCTGCCAAAACCGGTGCTCGGGTTATTGATCATAGCTGCAGGGACGATAACGGTAGCTGTCAGCCTGTCTGCTTTTCAAGGCTTGCTCCGTCAAATGTATGATATTTCTCAGGAGCATCTCATTCTTTTAAACTTGACTCTTTTAATCGGAGTGGCGATCGCGGCCATTTTGAGCGCTCTGTTTTATGATAAAGTCGGACCAGGGATGCTCGGTATTATCGGCGGACTTATTCTCGTCTTTGTAAATTTTCAATGGCTGCATATGCAGGATCAATCGTCTCTCTATATGTTCGCAGCACTGTTTATCATGCTGGCAGCGGGAACAGGCCTGACAGTCGCCGCAGGGCTGATGGGAGCTGCCATGGGAGGCCCGCTGCCTGATTTGGTCAAGAGAATGACAGCTGTCCAGTTTTTAAGGTTATTTGTCTATATGGGGGTTCCCATTCTCATCGGTTTTTTCACGAAAAAAGATGCTGCCAGACAAAACGGTTCGGTACAGGATTCTATGATGACTGCTTATCATGATCTCTTTTTCATTTCTTTTATCCTCAGCGTTCTGCTCGTCTGCCTGTCATTTTGTATGAATGCTACAGGAATGGGGCACAAGCTTGCACATAAACCACATGACCAAGCAAAAACAGCTCCGGAACCGGCCGTTTCAGGACAGGGATTGTCGAATGCAACTGTCAAATCACATCAAGTAATCAATGATACAGAATATCGGAATGCACTCAGAAATTTGCAAAAGTAGAAACGTGATAAAAACCTTTTCCTTTCACGAAAAGGTTTTTATTATGCAATCTTTTCCCAACTTTATCCCTAAAGAATTGAAAAATATTAGAAGTGCAAGTAAAATTCTAAAAGGTAGATTCTTTTACATTCGTAATCTCTTAATTCGAAGGAAGGTTTTCATGGCCCGTAAAAAATTGAAAAAACGTAAACTCTTCATTTCACTATTTTTCATTGTATCGATTCCGCTAGCTCTGTTTGTTTTAGCGACAACTTTATCAAAACCGATTGAAACATCTAAAGAAACTGAAGAAATTGATGAACAGCAAGTATTTATAGACAGCTTGTCCGGGCATGCCCAAATTTTGTATGAAAAATATCATGTCCTCCCCAGCATCACAATCGCTCAGGCCATTCTCGAATCCGACTGGGGGAACAGCGAGCTGGCTGCTAAGGCGAACAACCTTTTTGGCGTGAAAGGAAATTATAAAGGCCATCACGTTACGATGGAAACGGACGAAGTTGAAAAAGGGAAAAGAAAAACCATTCGTGCGAAGTTTCGAAAATACAGCACGTTTTTTGAATCGATGGATGATCATGCCCAATTGTTCGTCCGCGGCACATCGTGGAATAAAAAGAAGTATAAACCTGTGCTTGAGGCTGGAGATTATAAGGAAGCTGCTACTGCACTACAAACAGCAGGATATGCTACAGACCCTGACTACGCTCATAAAATCAGCGCTATTGTGGAAAAATACGATTTGGATGAGTACGATAAGGTAAACCCATCCCTCAAATCAGTGGATTTACATGCTTCCATTAAAGATAGTGCCGTCCAAGACGTATGGTCCAAGCCTTCTACTGATGATCGGTCTATAAGGCTTACCTCTGCCCAATCTTACGTCGGCAAAGATATAAAGGTTGTGTCTAAAAAACAGAAAGGCCAGTCTGTATGGTACCAATTTCAAATCAATAATAAACTCATCGGCTGGATTGATGATTCAGCTATTGAAATAAAGGAAGCAACCTAAGTCCTTTTTACTGGTATTTTTAATTCTTTGTTCCATTCTGGGGAATTTGAGGTATAATATTCCACGACAGTTAACACATATTAACTATGCTTTTGGGAGGGAACAAAGGTGCAGAAATATAGACGCAGAAATACGGTTGCCTTTACCGTATTGGCTTATTTCACTTTTTTTGCGGGAGTATTTTTGTTTAGTATCGGACTCTATAATGCTGATAACCTGGAACTCAATGAAAAAGGTTATTACATCGCTGTTATGATACTCGTAGCTGTTGGCGCGATTCTTACACAAAAAGTGACCCGTGACAACGCAGAGGACAACGAGATCATCGCAGAACAAGAAAAAAGACAAAATCAATCTCATATCGAATCATAAAAAAATCCGGCGATTGCACGCCGGATTTTTTTGATATCACCCTGTAAACACTTCGCCGTCAGGGTATCGAATATTTGATTGCTCTGTTTTTGCGAATGAAAACACGAACGTTAAAGGACCAATTCTTCCGATGAACATGATGACAATGATGATACACTTTCCAGCTGTTGTCAGTTCAGGAGTAAGCCCCATCGATAGACCGACAGTTCCGAAAGCGGAAAAGGTTTCAAACACAATTTGAATAAACGGCGCTTGTTCTGTGATCGTCAGGGCGAATATCCCTAAAAACACGATGAACAAACCGGTGACGCTCACAGCTAAAGCCTTAATGATTATCGGATATTTGATGGAGCGGCGGAAAATCACCGTTTCTTTTTTACCTCTCAAGTAAGCAATAACAGATGTTAAAATCACGATGAACGTAGTCAGCTTAATGCCGCTCGCCGTAGAAGCGCTGCCTGCTCCGATAAACATCAATAATAAAGTAAATACAATGGTTCCTTCTCTCATACTTCCAAAATCAAGGGAGTTGAAGCCTGCGGTTCTCGGCGTCACTGCCTGAAAATAAGAAGCCCATAGTTTATCCCCTATATGCAGGTGGCCAAGCGTGCCAGGGTTGCTGTACTCTAGAATAAAGATCACAAGCATAGCAATCGCATTCAACATCAGCGTTCCTGTAAGCATAAGCTTTGTATGTAAGGAAAAAGCTTTGAAACGCCGATTTTTCATAATGTCAAACAGAACCGTAAATCCGATCCCCCCTGTAATAAATAAGAAAGTAATCACAAGGTTCACTGTAGGGTCCCCAACGTAGCTCATCAAATTATCAGGCCACAGCGAAAACCCGGCATTGTTAAAAGCAGAAATCGCGTGAAACAGACTGGCAAACAAGCCAGATGACCAGCCATACTGAGGCACAAGCCGGATGGATAGGATGAGTGCTGCTATCAATTCAATACTGATCGAGAACAGAAACAGGACTTTGACAAGGCCAATGACGCCGCCGATTGTCGGCTGGTTTAAGGCTTCCTGAACCAGCATTCGTTCTTTCAACCCGATTTTTTTCCCTAATATCATGACGATCAAAACAGCAAACGTCATAAATCCAAGCCCGCCGATCTGAATCAGCCCCATGATGACAGTTTGCCCGAAAAGTGTAAATTCTGTACCGGTATCGACAACTGCAAGCCCTGTAACGGTTGTAGCGGAAGCTGCAGTAAAAAGGGCATCGATCCATGACAATGGCTTCAGTGTAGAAATCGGAAGCTTTAACAGCACAGCCCCGATGATAATGGTTAGGAAAAAACCAATTGCAAGCACTTGAGGCGGTGTAAACCGAACCCATTTGATCACTTTATCCTTTTGAAGTGTCACCTTTGTCTACATCCCTTCGTTTTCAAAACGTTTAATATCCTTTTTGTGCCCCATGATCACCAGGCAATCCTGCTCGTGAATGATGTCTTCAGGTGCGGGAGAAAGACGGATATCTCCATGATGTTTAATGGCCAGGATCGTGCAGCCGTACTTTGCTCTCACATTCAGGTCAATAATTGATTTTGAATCAAGCTTTCGCGTTGCCAGCAGCTCGACAATACTGTAATCATCAGATAAATCAATGTAATTCAAAACGTTTTCGTCAGAAAGGCTTTGTGCGATCTTGACACCCATGTCCTTTTCAGGGTGGATAATACGATCCGCGCCGATTTTTTCAAGCACCTTATGATGATAATAGTTTTGAGCCTTCACCCAAATATTTGGAATATCAAACTCCTTTAATAATAAGGTGGTCAGCGTACTCGCTTGAATATTCGCTCCGATGGCAACAATCACATATTCAAAATTGCGTATTCCTAATGAAAGCAATTCGTTTTCTTCGGTGGCGTTGGCAATTACCGCATGAGTGGCGTAAGAAGCATAAGCATTGACCTTTTCTTCGTTGATATCAACTGCAAGGACTTCGTGTCCCATTCTGTGCAGTTCTTTGCAAATGCTGCCGCCAAACCGGCCCAGCCCGATCACGGCAAATTGCTTATTTTTTATTCTTCCCAATGTTCATAACTCCCTTAGTAAAATTAACGTTTTTTTAAGAAAAAAAGACCATTTCGAAGAATGGTCGCAATAGACCTCCTCTCTGTATACGCCTACGAGGTTAGCTGTCGGGTTAGGGATTCAGAGTACCCCCTCTTACTTAGTAAGATTCACCCCAAGGCTGTTAATAAAACAGCCAATCGTTGGTTCCCCCGTTCGTGTTTGATTAAGCGGTAAAAGAGACTGTATGAAATTGAACACTCAAGAATTTACTCCTGTTTCTAGTGTTTGTCAATTTAAATTTTAAACCAGAAAAAAGATAACGGAAATGAGAGAAAAAAGGGGAGGGGAAAAAGCAAAAAAAGACCGGTGTTAACCGGTCTTTTACATTAGTTGCAGCCGCATGGCTGAGTCGGAGGAGTACTGCGCTTAGCCACGTCAATGCTGGCTTCTGCGTAAAATTTATTTCCGATGCTCAATGATTTATTCTCCGCGCGGAAAGTATATGTACCAGCGGCAGGAAGTGTTTTGTTATTCAGTTTTAATTTGAATTCGCCAGCTCCTAACAAATCAAGTGCCAAAGGAATTCTCACTGTTTTCCCATTATTGAGGATCTGTGTTTCACGCAAGGCATTACCGTTCATTGTGTCCTTCGTATTTGCAGTAAATCCGCTTGGTAACGTAAATTCCATCACGCCAAGGCTGAGAAGCGTGTTTGGACGGTAAGTCAATTCGATATCTGAGAAAGACCATTCCGTTTTGCTGGCGCCAGTGATTGTTGCGAACAATGACGCTGTAGACTGTGTTCTCATAGTAGATTCAGTATGAGCTTTAGTTGATGTAGATTCAGCCGCGAAAGAAGCTGTTGGTGCAGAAACGAGTAACCCGAGACTTAGTGCACTAATTGCCAAAGAAGATAATAATTTGCGTTTCATAATAAAATTCCCCCTAAAAATTGATAAATTAAACAGGCCTGCCCGCTTTTCACCTCCTCTGAAAGGCCAAATACAAATTTTACCTACATAAAATTACCATCAAATATTTTGGAAGTAAATGGGGTGTTTTTCCCGTATTTTTCAAATTTGTAGTAGTTACACTAAAAAAACGCCTGGTTTCCCAGGCGTTTGCTGTTTTACTTTGTTTCGATCGGTATAAATTTAAAAATTTCTCCGCTCTGCACCGCTTCAGCAAGCCGCTTCAGCCAGTCGTAGTAAGCTTTAGAGCTTTCCAGCTGATCATATAACTGCAGCGCTTCATTTTTGATATCCTCATCGAGATCTTCCTTGCTTAAAATCTTTTGTAAATCAGCCTGAGCTTCTTCGATCGCTGTTACATTCACTTGAACCTCCCGCTCCCATTTAGGGGGAAAGAAATTTGTGAAAAATTTAAAGAAATCTTTTTCAGCCACAAATGTATGCTTGCGGATGCCCCGGTGAAATGTTTTTTTCACTACGTTTAAGTCTTGAAGCTTTTTGACGCCTGTGCTCATGCTTGGTTTGCTCATTTGCAACTCCTCTCGCATTTCGTCAAGCGTCATCTCATCCCTCATATACATCGTCCCATATAAAATCCCGACACTGCGGGTAATTCCGTAAAGATCCATCGTTTCAGCAATGGAGTCAATAACAAGATCCCGAGCCTGTTCTATAGCTGCAAATTCTGGATTTTCATC
Source organism: Bacillus sp. F56 (assembly GCF_001748205.1). Lineage (NCBI taxonomy): Bacteria > Bacillati > Bacillota > Bacilli > Caryophanales > Bacillaceae > Bacillus > Bacillus sp. F56. Next base: position 8,127 of record NZ_BDFC01000011.1, on the reverse strand, counting down.
CATACTGACCCTCTTTTCCTTTAGAAAGTTAAATTCGTTAAGTTATTTCTTTATGTTCTTTATCTTAACGAAACATAAGGAAAAGTCAAAAAGAAAAATCGAAAAGGGGCTTTGACAGTTTAAAAACCGTATGTTAGATTAAGGTTGTTAAAAACATTAAATTTTTATTTAACAAACTTTATTTACGTCAAGGAGGCTTATATGAGTCAAACATTTTACATTGACGGAGAATGGATCAGTGCCGAAAAAGGACAGATCCGGAGCATTATCAATCCATTTAATCAAGAAGAAATTGCAACTGTAAGCGAGGGAGGGCGAGAGGACGCCATCAAGGCAATCGCAGCCGCGCGCAGAGCATTTGACAAAGGAGAATGGTCTTCATTATCCGGGCTTGAACGCGGGAAGATTGTTCTGAAAATTGCGGAATTAATCAGACGCGATCTTGAGGAGCTGGCAGAGCTTGAATCTCTTGATACAGGAAAAACACTCGAAGAAAGCAAAGCCGATATGGACGATATCGCCAATGTTTTTCAATATTACGCCGGCTTGGCTGACAAAGATGGCGGAGAAATCATTTCATCTCCGATTCCTGATTCAGAAAGCAAAATCATTAGGGAGCCGATCGGGGTTTGCGGCCAGATCACTCCATGGAATTATCCGCTCCTTCAAGCGAGCTGGAAAATCGCACCTGCACTGGCTGCAGGAAACACAATCGTCATGAAGCCGAGTGAGATTACGCCGCTGACGACAATCAAAGTCTTTAAGCTGATGGAAGAAGCCGGTGTTCCAAAAGGTGTCGCCAATCTCGTCCTTGGACCGGGAGCTACAGTGGGCGATGAGCTTGCCGCAAACAAAGACGTCGATTTGATTTCGTTTACAGGCGGAATCGAAACAGGCAAAAAAATCATGCGGGCGGCAAGCGGAAATGTCAAAAAAATCGCCCTTGAACTTGGCGGGAAAAACCCAAATATCGTTTTCAAGGACGCGGATTTAGAAGTTGCGGTTGATCAGGCATTAAACGCTGTATTTTTCCACGCTGGCCAAGTATGCTCTGCAGGCTCCCGCTTGCTTGTTGAGGACGCCATTCATGATCAATTTTTGGCGGAGCTGGTCAAACGGGCAAAACGCATAAAACTCGGAAACGGTTTTCACGCAGAGACAGAAAGCGGTCCGCTTATTTCGGCGGAGCACAGGGCAAAGGTAGAAAAATATGTAGAGATCGGAATAGAAGAAGGCGCGAAGCTTGAGACAGGAGGCAAACGCCCGGAAGACCCAGCGCTTCAAAATGGCTTTTTCTATGAACCTACTATTTTTTCAAACTGTAAATCTGACATGAGAATCGTACAGGAAGAGGTTTTCGGTCCTGTTTTGACAGTCGAAACCTTTAGCTCTGAAGAAGAGGTAATTGAGCTTGCGAATGATACCATCTACGGCTTGGCCGGAGCGGTATGGTCAAAAGATATTGAAAAATGTGAACGGGTAGCAGCCCGTTTGAGAATGGGAACTGTTTGGATCAACGATTTTCATCCGTACTTTGCACAGGCGCCATGGGGCGGCTATAAGCAATCCGGGTTCGGACGCGAGCTTGGAAAAATAGGCCTTGAAGAATACACAGAAGTCAAGCACGTATATCGCAATACAAAACCGGCAGCGGTTAACTGGTTCAATTCATAAGAGGGGGAGATTGATGATGACATTAAATATGAAGGTAGAAAGTATGCAGAAATTCCACACATTTGAAATTCCGACTGTCATTAAGCACGGAATCGGAGCAATCAAGCATACGGGTGAGGAAGTAGCTGCACTGGGCGTTTCAAAAGCGCTCCTTGTCACAGACCCAGGGATTTACAAAGCGGGCGTAGCTGATCCTGTTATCGAATCACTTAAAGAAGCAGGCATTGAAGTGGTGCTCTTTAATAAAGTGGAGCCAAACCCGCCTGTCCGTCTGGTGAATGAAGGATCTGAGCTTTACAAAAAAGAGAACTGTAATGGCTTGGTGGCAGTTGGAGGCGGAAGCTCCATGGATACAGCAAAAGCAATCGGAGTAGAAGCAACTCACGAAGGAAGCGTGCTTGATTATGAAGCGGCAGATGGGAAAAAACCGCTGGAAAACCGCATTCCTCCACTGACGACAATTCCCACTACGGCTGGAACAGGATCAGAAGTAACGCAATGGGCGGTGATTACAGATGAAGAAAGAGAATTCAAATTCAACACGGGCGGTCCGCTGATTGCAGCGCACTTGACCATCATTGATCCTGAGCTTCATATTTCGATGCCTCCGCATGTAACAGCCATGACGGGAATTGATGCGCTTGCTCATGCCATTGAGTGCTATACAATGAAGTTTGCGCAGCCAATCACGGATGCAGTTGCCTTAATGGCAATTGAATATGCCGCTCATTACATTAAAAGGGCATTTGCTGACGGAGAGGATCTGGAGGCAAGATACGGAATGGCACAGGCTGCAATGCTTGCCGGTCTTTCTTACGGCAGTGAATCAGCTGGCGCGGCTCACGCGATGAGCCAAACGCTTGGCGGTATTATCCCAGTCGCTCACGGCCAATGTGTGGCGGCGATGATGGGCCCTGTCATGGAATACAACTGGAAGGGCTATCCTGAGAAGTTTGCACGGATTGCGAAAGCCTTCGGTATTGATACAAGCAAGATGACAACAGAAGAAGCTGCGAAAGCATCTGTCAATTGGATGTATGATCTGGTCAAAGAATTAGAAGTGCCGACTTTAGAAGAGCAGGGAGTGTCACCTGACATGATCGAACGCTTGTCTAAAGAAGCAATGAAAGACCCGCAAACCTTCGGAAATCCTAGAGATTTAAATGAAAAAGCATACAACTGGATCTACAAGCGCTGCTTTAACCTTACGCCTAAAACGGTATAATCAAAATCCCGCTCCTTTACAGAGCGGGATTTTTTGGGATAATGAAACATAGATGGAAATTTTAGATGAGAAGGAAGGTGCCAGCTGATGTGGAAGCGTATGACCGCAAAAGCGGAAGGCTTATATATCGCAGATACAGAAAGCTTCGTAACAAAGCAAATGGACAAGCTTGATTTTGATTATGGCGGCATCCCAGGAGACTTGCATTTTGGCCTGACCAAAAAAGCGGGAGCCAGAGAACCAATGTTTTCAAGAGGGACTGAAATTTTCAACCGAAGACAAATTTCAATTGTTTCTATAGAGGAATGCAACGAAATCGCTTTAAAAATGGGAGTGCCGAGGATTTTGCCGGAATGGCTCGGGGCGAATGTGGCAGTCAGCGGTATGCCAGATCTTACTACATTAAAAGAAGGAAGCCGGATTCTTTTTCCGAGCGGAGCCGCTCTGCTGTGCGAGGGCGAAAATGATCCGTGCATTCAGCCTGGAGAAGTCATTCAGTCTTATTATCCGGAGCAACCGAAGCTGGCGCCGGCTTTTGTCCGTCACGCACTGGGCATAAGAGGGATTGTGTGCATTGTTGAGAGACCCGGAGCTGTTTACGCAGGTGATGAAATAGAAGTTCATTCCTATCAGCGAAAAGTTAAACGAAAAGCAGAAAGGGTCTGATCAAATCAGGCCCTTTCTATCTTTTCTTTAATTTCTTTCATTTGGCTGAGGTGCCGTTTTTCATGATGGCCGATAAAATCGATCCACTGTCTGACAGTCAGCTCTTGAAACACAGGATGCGGAAGCACTCTTTCAAAATCTTCTTCTTTCAGAGCGGCAATCGTGGCTGTCAGCTGCTCTCTTACCACATCAAGCTCGCGTTTCATTTGGCTGCCTGAAATAAAATCATGCGCAGGTTCAAGATGACTCGGAGCTTTCCGTTTATTATTTCTGTTCTGTGCCACCTCAAGCGGTTTTTCTTCAATTTCTTTGATCGGAGCGTCCTTTACACGTTCCTTCAGCATTTTTTGTGCTGTCATATCGATTTTTTTCAAATGGTCAAGAACTTCCCGTATACTCCATTCATCAGCAGAAGGCTTTTGGTTCAGCTTTTCGTCAGAAAGTCCTTTCAATTCGTTCCACGTTTCTAATCTGGCTTCATTAAAGATACTCATCATATCTCCTCCTAAAATGACATTACCATATATATAAGCAATTATCATTTATAAAGCACTTCAAAATGGGTTATTTGTCTTAAAATTTTGAAACCTTTCCTGCGGTGTCTCGTATAAATGGTAACGGCAGCCGTTCATCAATGCATTGATGAAGAAAGGATGAGGGAATTGGAGTTATTTGGTATACCTATACAAACGATTTATCTTTATACGCTTATGATTGCCGGCAGTCTTACGCTGTTATTTCTGTTTTTCGGAGATGTATTTGCAGGACTGTCAGAAGGTATTCCGTTTCTAAATCCGACATTAGTGCTCTCATTTTTCACATGTTTTTCAGCAGGAGGATATATAGGCGAGCTCGTATTGCCGCTGTCAAGCTTGCTGATTGCGCTTTTATCTTGCATCCTTTCAATCATGCTGGTGATATTGCTTCACATCTTTGTGCTGGTTCCATTATCATCCGCGGAAGAATCATTGGCATATAGAGAAGATGATCTAAGAGGGAGAGTCGGTAAAGTCATTACAGCTGTTCCAGTTGACGGGTTTGGCGAAGTGGTCATTGAAGGAATAGGCGGCACCATTTCAAAGTCAGCGGTCAGTTTTGATAATCAGCAGATCAGTTACGGGACAACGGTGTTGGTCGTAGATATTAGCAATGGAGTTCTTTCTGTTACTCCGCATGAATCCATTTAAAACACAAGGAGGAATTTGATATGACAATGCCGATTATAATGATCATCGGAGTTGTATTCTTTTTATTAATTGCACTAATAGCTGTGTTTATTACAAAGTATCGTACAGCAGGGCCTGATGAAGCGTTAATCGTAACGGGGAGTTATCTGGGCAATAAAAATGTTCATGTCGATGAAGGCGGCAACCGTCTCAAAATCGTCCGCGGCGGAGGAACCTTTGTCCTTCCCGTCTTCCAGCAGGCTGAGCCGCTAAGCTTATTGTCAAGCAAACTTGATGTTTCGACACCTGAAGTCTATACAGAGCAAGGAGTGCCTGTAATGGCTGATGGAACTGCGATTATTAAAATCGGCGGTTCTATAGGAGAAATCGCTACAGCAGCCGAACAATTTTTAGGAAAATCAAAAGACGACCGTGAGCAGGAAGCGCGGGAGGTTTTAGAAGGCCACCTTCGTTCCATTCTCGGCTCAATGACAGTAGAAGAAATCTATAAAAATAGAGAAAAATTCTCTCAAGAGGTGCAGCGTGTCGCTTCACAGGATCTCGCGAAAATGGGGCTTGTAATCGTCTCGTTTACCATTAAAGATGTACGTGATAAAAACGGTTATCTTGAATCATTAGGGAAACCGAGAATTGCCCAAGTAAAACGCGATGCTGATATCGCAACAGCAGAGGCTGATAAAGAAACCCGGATTAAGCGGGCAGAAGCCGATAAAGATGCAAAGAAATCTGAACTTGAACGGGCGACGGAAATCGCTGAAGCTGAAAAAATCAATCAGCTCAAAATGGCTGAATTCCGCAGAGACCAAGATACGGCAAAAGCGAATGCTGACCAAGCATATGATTTAGAGACAGCCAGAGCGCGCCAGCAAGTCACAGAACAGGAAATGCAGGTTAAAATTATCGAACGCCAAAAGCAAATAGAACTAGAAGAAAAAGAAATTCTTCGCCGTGAACGTCAATACGACTCAGAGGTGAAGAAAAAAGCCGATGCAGACCGTTATTCTGTTGAGCAGTCCGCAGCAGCTGAAAAAGCCAAACAGCTAGCGGAAGCCGATGCCAAGAAGTACAGTATAGAAGCAATGGCAAAGGCTGAGGCGGAAAAAGTAAGAATTGACGGGCTAGCCAAAGCAGAAGCTGAAAAGGCAAAAGGAGAAACAGAGGCTGAGGTTATCCGCCTGAAAGGTCTTGCGGAAGCGGAAGCAAAAGAGAAAATTGCGGCTGCCTTTGAACAGTACGGGCAGGCGGCGATTTTCGATATGATCGTCAAAATGCTTCCGGAATACGCGAAACAAGCAGCGGCTCCTCTTTCAAATATTGATAAAATCACCGTTGTAGATACAGGAGGAAGCGGTGAATCAAGCGGCGCAAACAAAGTAACCAGCTATGCGACGAACCTAATGTCAAGTCTGCAAGAAAGTTTAAAAGCATCCTCAGGAATTGACGTAAAAGAAATGATTGAGAACTTTTCAGGAAAAGGAAACGTAAAACAAAGCATTAATGAATTAACAAATGAAATCAAAGAAGCCAAAACGGTCCAAAAATCAGAGTAAGGAAGGGACAGAACGGGATGGTAACTGTACGTGAAGCGAGATTAGATGATATAAAGGACATTGCAAAGGTGCATGTAGACAGCTGGAGGACAACATACCACGAAATTATCCCGGCTGATTATTTAAACAGCCTGAACTATAAGGAATTTGAAGACAAATGGAAAAGCCGCTCGTTAAAGGGAGTATTTGTTGCCCAGGATGAAAAGGGTTCAGTATTCGGCTTTGCTTCATTTGGACCTATTCGCTCTGAACAAGAAGGCTATGACGGCGAGCTATATGCTATTTATCTTCTGGAAGAGCACCAGCGGCAAGGTGCAGGGAGGGCGCTCTTAACAAAAGGAGCAGAGTTTTTGCTTCAACATGGCTTTTCGAGCATGTTTGTTTGGGTCATTGAGCAGAACCCCTCGATTATATTTTATCAGTCCTATTCTCCTGAAAGAGTATCGGAGGACAGCTTTGAAATTGCCGGAGTAGGGCTGAAAGAAGCGGGCCTTGGCTGGTCGGATCTTTCTGCTTTAAAAACACTTCTTAACAGATAACAAAAATCCCCCAGCGGAATTCGCTGGGGGATTGTCACTTTTAAGCTTTGTCAGCTTTGAGTAAACGCGGTGCTGTCATAAATAATAAACATAGGACAATGGCGCAAATAATGAATGAAGGAACCATATAAGTCGCATTATAAGTTAAAGAATAAATCCATACCGGCGTTCCTTTTGGAGCGAAGCTGCCGAAAAACACAGCTCCTGAAATGACATGCGCGGCATAGCGCAGGAGACTGCCTATAAAAACTGCGCTGACCACTGAAACAATCAATTTCCCTTTTGTTTTTGCTACAGCGGCTTTACGGACAGAAGAAGCGAAACAGCCGCTTATGCCGATTGCTGCGAACGCGACAATGTAATCTAATAATAGCTGTACAGGATGTTGTGCAAACAGGTTTCCGATCGCTATTTGTACGAGGCCTGTCAACAAACCGGTAGTAAGGCCCGCTTTGACCCCCCAGCGAAACGAAATCAAAAAGATCGGAATCATCATGATGGAGACCGAGCCTCCTTGAGGCATGCTAAGAAACATTCCCGAGACAATGTCTAAAATAACGGCTGCTGCTGTCATAATGGCAATTTCAATAAGGCGAACCAGTTGCTTAGATTGATCCATAAATATCTCCTTCCATTGACAGACAACCAAAAGGACAACAAAAAAGCAGCACGCGGAAGGATGAGAAAAGTTCCACGCACTGCTTTACGATCTGCAATTCATTTGACTTTGCCACATCCCTACGCCAGCGTTAACTAACAGGTTCAAAGGGTCAGAACGAAACCGCTCACTCTCAGCTTTAATGCTCCCCTTGTGGTCATCAGTATTTAGTTCGTTTCTACTATACAAGAAAACGAAAAAAACAACAAGATCACATGACTGATATATATGTTCTTTTAAGAAAATTATATGATACACACGCTTTAGAAATCATGGCGAGGATTATAGTTTATTTGTTTTATAGATTTTTTTAAAAAAACTATTGCAATAAATAAACACAGGTGTTATATTATTAAACGTCGCTGATGCACAGCGGACACAAACAAAAAGCTTCAACAATAACGCAAAAAAAGTTGTTGACAAAAAAGAAGCTGAATGTTATATTAGTAAAGCTGCTTCATTAAGAAGTGGCGAAATGATCTTTGAAAACTAAACAAGACAAAACGTACCTGTTAATTCATTTTTATAAATCGCACAGCGATGTGCATAGTCAGTCAAACTAGGGCCTGCACGATGCAGGTCACACAGGTGTCGCCGCAGGATGCGGTGAACTTAACCTGTGATCCAC